>CAZVYE010000320.1:0-3242 GCA_964630895.1 uncultured Gammaproteobacteria bacterium
ACCCTGAAAAGCACGATGTCTTCTTTCGGGTTTTCTTCTGACTGCACCTGCCCCAGGAGCACCAGATCGCCGGAGCCGGCGTCTTCCACTAGCGCCCAAGCTTCTTCATGGTCGTCCGAGCCGTAATATTTCTCGAATACCTTCTTTCCGTCGGCAGTGATGCGGGCAAACCAGACATCTGAATCATCGTTTTGATCCGGTTTGCCAAATCCGACCGCAAAGAGGTCTCCGTTGCTCGATTGAACAACGTCCCAGGCGTGCGCCGCAGAATGTCCCAACTTTAGAGCCCACAACAATTCCGCGTTCTGCGATAGTCGGGCGAGATAGGCGCGTCGAATGCCATCTTCTTGCGTGACATATCCGGCCACCACAACGTCGCCGTTTGGCATCAGGAGCAGTCGATTACCTGTACTGATGCCTGATTCGCCTTTTGCAAGTACCACTTTGGGTTCTATCGTGATGACAGATTCTGGTTGCGCTGAGTTAGCAGCTGTTTCCAGCGTATGCATGGCAAATAAGAGAATGCTCGCTAGGAGCTGAGTGATAATTATCTTCATGAAACCAGTTTAGCGGTACAAACGATGCGATTGGGTGTTAGTCAGCGTAATCCGCAAGCAAAGTCACATTAGCTATTGCCCAAAAGTTACGCACCGAGTGTTCAGAACGCCACCTCACCGAGGCGTACTGGCCTCGGCAGCGGAAACGTGCACCTTAATGTCGCAGTTACTGGCACAGTGATCGCATTTAGATTCTGCTAGGGTGTGGTGCTACTATCTACGAATCACAAAAAGGCAGGATCATGCTATGGCTCGCAGTACGCTTTTTTTCCTATTAGTCCTCGTGGCCGGTGCAGCCGGCGCACAAACCGTCGCCTTCGTGGGCAAAGATGCGAATTCGCCAGACGAATTTTCATTTGTTGCGCTCACAGACATTCCCGCAGCGACCACCATTTATTTCACGAATCGCCTTTGGGATAACACCACCGCTTCGTTTGATGTAGACGGCGAAGGTACTTTGGCATACACCACTTCGAGCATAATCCCGCAAGGCACGGTTACTCTGATTCAGACTCCCGACGGCGGGATGACGTTTACTGATACCAGCGAAGACAGCGCAGGGATGTCACAGGATTATGGAGCTGCGGCTCTTGTGGCTGGCTCGGAGAACTTTACTCCAACCAGTCAAGATCCTTTCTATGCGTTTGCTGCGAGCAATCCTGCTGATCCAATTGCCTCAGTTACGGAAATCTATGCTTATCTCCAAGCGCTTACGCCAACTGAAGCCGCTATGGCTATGTTTGTTGAAGCAGATCCAACCACTGGAATGAATGCGAGCCCCAACGCGGTTGCTGTGGTAGTGCAAAGCGATCCACGGGCTGTGGCTGTGGATTACAATGCGGACCGCTCTACCGCTACGCCCTCCACGCTTGCAAGTGGCGCCAACTTTCTGACCGGCGCCAGCATTACGCTGAACCTTGCCTTTTTTGATAGTGGCGCTCTGCCGGTTGAATTGACCGATTTCGAAATTGATTGATAAATTTCACTGTCGGAGCTGAATGGCTCCGACAGCATAGTTGGCAAACCGAACAGTAGCATTTGTGTAATTTCAGCTACGAAATTGTCGCACTGCCTCATTGTGTAAGGTCGCTATTGCCCTTTCATGGCTATATAGCTCGGGCACACCCCAGGTCTTCGGTAAGTTGTAAATAGACTCAAACGAGCAATGCGCAAAAAATCCCGAAAAAAGTTGATCATCTTCATTAGCGTACTGTTGCTAATTGCCTTCGCGTACTTCTTTTGGGCCACCTATCAGGTCATGGTGGATTTAAGCCAGGCTTCTCCCTAACCAACGTTGGCTCAGGCATCCACCAGAGTATGACGAACTTTGGGCATAATGCGGCGACTTACCGGTACCTTTGCGCCGTTGGACATGGTCAATGTGCCTGTGCCCGAAGATTCCATCGATAGTGAGACTACTCGGTTGGTATTGACTAGGTGGGAACGGTGCACGCGAACGAATTGGACGGGAAGGTCGTCTTCCAGTTCATTTAGCGTGGATTGGTGCAGAAGCGACTTGCCGTCTTCCAGACATAGTTCTACGTAGTCCCCAGCTCCGTTGCAGTGTGACAAGTCCTCAGTGTTGATCAACTCCACCTTTCCTGCTGATCGTACCTGTATGCTGAATGCTTTGTCTTTGCTCGATGCAGCTTCTAATGCTTCCTGCAGTCGTTGGGCTCGAGCCTCTTCCAGTCTGTGTTCTTCCTCTAGCCGCCGAGTAGCAATCGCTTGTTGAATGAAGAAAAAAATAAGCAGGCCGCTTACCGCAAAATAGAAGTATCGATCAAGAAAGTTAGTCACGGATAATACAATCATCGCTGCAAAAGCTGTCAGCGCAGCAAAGTAAGACAGTGCTTCGCGATTCTTCTTGACGCCACACCAAAGCATGGTAATGGCGCCAACAACCACCGGCACAAACACCGCTACTACCGCTTTCAGGTCATAGCTCTCGCTCGCTACGACAAACGCCGAAGTGACCACAATCATGCCCAAAACTGCTGCTCGCCAGTAGGGTCGAAAAAAGCGCACCGTAATATGCGCCCAGACAAATACCCCGAATCCCATGGAGAACAATACCAGCAGCATCAATCGTAGATCGTGGGTAGGGTAGAGATAGGGACTTACGCCGCGCCACACTTCCGTTGCCAGTTGAGCGGCTGCAAATATGGACAAAAGGGCAAGCGTCGCATACCCATCCAGCGCTCGCCGCAGTACAACCATAGTTCCAAAGTACAACGCAGCAACCAAGAAGATGCCAAAGGTAGCGATAGCGGGCCAATAGTGCGATAACAGCCCATATCCGGGGTTTTCGTAAACGCCAATGCCAACAAATTGTATGGGATACGCAAGGCGTATGTAGCTATGATTCGACGAAAAACGAAAGGCAATTTCATTCCGTCCGGGCTTTAAAATCTCGCGTGAGACCGACTTGACAGAATCCATAGGTCCTGGAGATTCCGCTTCAGCCGTAGTCGCAGGGCTGCCGTCCTGGCCGACGCGAACGCCATTCACAAAAATCTCCCTCGCGCCACGTGCCTTAAAAATCAGACCCAATGGTCTGGGATCCTCCCAAAGCGAAGTAGGCAAATCCAGTTCGCCGCGAATCCAGACCATATTGCCGGTCAGTGGGCGCTCGCTTTGCGGCTTCCAACAGTCAGGGCCAGTAAATTCTGGTGGGCTACTTTG
>CAZVYE010000321.1:0-3230 GCA_964630895.1 uncultured Gammaproteobacteria bacterium
CAACTTGTCTACTGGCCGAATATGGCCGTTATCGTCTACCAGCAAAACGTGTTTGGACAATGTTTCGACTTCAGACTCGGAGTAGCGCTTGGAGGCGCAACCGAGCGTGGTCAATAAGATTAAGATAATGAATAACAGAATGGTACGCATCACAAGGTCCTCCCCAGGGCTGTGAAGCACTTAGTATATACCTTGTGGATGCGCGCTGCTGGGGTCCAGCCACCGCCCTGAGTCAGCTATTAATTCGCAATAAAAAAGGCCGTGCCCTTTCGGAACACGGCCTTTGATTTGATCAGCGAAAAAATCAGGCGTTTTCAGCGATATATTCGTCGATCATCTCTTCCAGGATGGTCATGGGAACAGCACCATTGGTGAGTACGACATCGTGAAATTCTTTCAGATCGAAGTCGTCGCCCAAGGCGTTCTCTGCTTTCTCGCGCAGCTCCAGGATCTTCATCATGCCCACTTTGTAAGCTGTGGCCTGCCCTGGCATGACGAAGTAGCGCTCGATCTCGGCGACCACGTCACTCTCGGCCATGCCGGTGTTTTCCAGCATGTAATCAATGGCCTCTTCTCGCGACCAGCGCTTGTAATGAATACCGGTATCGACCACCAGACGAACCGCGCGGAACAGCTCCGCCTGCAATCGGCCCAGATTGTCCATAGGCTCATCCTGGAAACCCAGCTCCCAAGCCAACTTTTCAGAATACAGCGCCCAGCCCTCGGAAAAGGCGGTAAACGGAACCAGCTTGCGGAAAAACGGAATGTCTTCGGTTTCGCGCTGAATGGCAATCTGGAAGTGATGACCTGGCACTGCCTCGTGGTAGGCCAATGTGCGCATGCCGTACTTCGGTGTTGCCTTGATGTCGTGCAAATTGGCGTAGAACACACCAGGCTGCGAGCCATCAAACGGTGGGCCCTGGTAGTAAGCGCCAGGTGCAGTTTTCTCTTTAAACTCGGGGATGCGCTTTACTTCCACTTCTGCCTTGGGCAATACGTTGAACGCCTGCGGCATGCCCTCTTCGATCTCGTCAATCATGGTCGCGTAATCTTTGAGAATCTGCTCGCGACCCTCATCGGTATCCGGATAGAAGTACTGCGGGTCTTCTTTCACCTGCTCCATAGCCGCGGTGAAACCCTCAGACGTGTCGTACCCTTCGCCCTCAAGGATATCCATCATCTCGGCCTGGATACGATCCACCTCGGCCAGACCCGTCTGATGAATCTGCTCTGGGGTGTACTCGGTCGTGGTGAAAAATTTGAGCGCCAGCTGATAGAACTCGTCGCCATTTGGAAGCTTCCAGACGCCGTAGTTGGTATCGACCTTGTCGTCGAGTTTTTCGAAGTAGGTAATGAAGCGATCGTAAGCCGGATAGACCGTGGTCTCTATTTCTTTACGTGCGTCCATCAAGATGCGCTGCTGGGTATCGCTCTCCAGCTCTGCCTCTTCCATCTTGGTTTCCAGCGCGGTGTAGAGAATGCTTTGTTCCGGCGGTGTTTTGACGAAGTCGCGCATTTCGTCCAACACTCTATCAATGACAAACTGCGGCGGGATGATTTCCTGCTCTTCGCGGTGTCGCAAACCTTCCAATACCTGGTCAAACTTCACGCCAACTTTGGACAGTCGGATGACATAGTCCTCGGCATCGCCTTCATCATGCACCTGGTGAGTGCTCTCCATGAATGACGGGAATCCGTTTTGTACGCCAAACAATTGGTTGACCGGATAGTTGTGGTATCGAAATTGCTCGCCTTCCTGAACGATATTCATTAACGACATGGCAATTTGCTTGGAGCGCAAATCTGCCGGACTTAAGTCCTCGTCGTCATAGCTTGCCAGCGTTTCGTGCGCCTTTTTCAGACGCTCGAATGTGCGATCTCCCGCCGCCATACTCGCATCATCCAGATCATCGTTGTGGAACTCCAGCCCCATGGGTTCCAAAATCCGCATGCCGCTCAGACCTTCCGGTGACTCCATCATGAACTGGATACCAGTCCGAGCAAAAAACAGATTGATATCGTATGGCTTGAAGTACCATACGTGTACGAAAAATGCGCCGCCCAGGATAAGTGCTACCAGCAGCAGCCCAGCAATAAGTTTGAGTATGAATTTCACGGTTTTCGCCCCTTATACGAATCCGCCTATTGTCCTGATCCTGACGGCTGCTACAACCCAACCGTTGGCATAGTTGGTTCGGGGCGATTAGGATTAGTGCATCTTCAAACAGGACTTCGGACTATGCGCGCTATTCGTCCCGCTCTGCTTTCATGTCTTATCGCTACGATTTTGTTTTCTGCACCAGCTACCGCCGCCGATCGGGTAACTGGAGAGTCATTTGCGACACGTTCCGAAGTCATTGCGCAACACGGCATGGCGGCCACCAGCCAACCGTTGGCTACGCAGGTTGCTTTGGACATTCTCAAGTCCGGTGGCAACGCGATTGACGCGGCCATCGCGGCGAACGCGATGCTCGGTCTGGTTGAGCCCACCGGCAATGGGATTGGTGGCGACTTGTTTGCCATCATCTGGGATGCAAAAACGCAGCAGCTTTACGGCCTAAACGCCAGCGGGCGTTCACCCAAGTCGCTGACATTGGATTGGTTTAAGGAGAACGGCTACGAGTCAATCCCTCCCTATGGTCCATTGCCAGTCAGTGTCCCCGGCACTGTAGACGGCTGGTTTGAAATGCATGGCAAGTTTGGCAGCAAACCGATGAGCGAAATCCTGGCCCCTGCGGTCCGGTATGCCAGAGAAGGTCACCCTGTCAGTGAGTTGATTGCGTTCTACTGGGGCCTCAGCGTACCCAGACTGGAAAAGTATCCTGGGTTCAAAGAGCAATTCACGATTGACGGGCGCGCACCCAAAAAGGGAGAAATCTGGAAAAATCCCAACCTGGCAAATACTTTGGAGCGGATAGGCAAAGAAGGCCGCGATGTTTTCTATAAAGGTGACATGGCACGGACCATCGCTGATTTCATGCAAGAGAACGACGGTTTCTTAAGCTACGAGGACATGGCCGAACATACCAGCGAGTGGGTGGAGCCGGTATCTACCAACTATCGCGGTTACGATTTATGGGAGCTGCCACCCAACGGCCAGGGTATAGCCGCGCTGCAGATACTCAATATTCTGGAGGGCTACGACTTATCGAAAATGGGATGGAACAGCGCGGATTACGTACACCGGTTCGTCGAAGCCAAAAAGCTTGCCTACGAAGACCGCGCCAAAT
>CAZVYE010000322.1:0-3205 GCA_964630895.1 uncultured Gammaproteobacteria bacterium
ACGGTCCGGCGCGCTTGATTACTGGAAAGAGCGAGGCTTCCCCGACGCGTGCCAACCCGTTGGAGAGGGTGGCTTCAAGTGCGACTGACGACGTCATTACCCTGAGCTTCTAAACAAATATCGAACAATACAATGTGTATTGGGTTGCTTGGCTCGGTGGCGTCTTTGCCGGATCCTTCTTCGCCCAGGTGGCAAGGTGACCCAAGGCAAAGATTGGGAATGCAGAGCGCAACGCCCACCTTACATACGCTGAAAATCAGGCGTAGCGAATACCAAAAGCTACAAACTCGCGACGGACCGCAGTTGTAATCAGCTGCATAGCGTTGCAACATGCCCGCCGGTAAAAATAGACCCAAAATAGCTAGGGAGCTTGGCTTGTTAATTCACCGGATTTTGTTGCTCCCTGTTGCATCAGCGTTGTTGCTAACCGCTTGCGCTACTTCTGATCCCGGTCTGCAGCATGCGGAATCTAGCAATCCCATATCTTTTGCTAAACGCGCTGAGTTAGACAGATTTCTGGACGAGATTGGTTCTCAGTCCTTGCTGATACTCAAAGATGGGAAAATCGCCTACCAATATGGTGATACCCATCAGCGTCTGGCTATCCACTCTATTCGGAAGGCGGTATTGAGCAGTCTGATTGGCATTGCAGTATCTAAGGGTCAAATTGACTTGGATGCTACCCTGGCCGAGTTGGATATTGATGACGTAGAACCAAGCCTGACAGAGCAAGAAAAACAGGCTCGAGTCATTGACTTGTTGCGTTCTCGCTCTGGCGTTTATCACGACTCCGCCGCCAACTCGCCGGGGATGTTGGCAAATCGCCCACAGCGCGGCGCCCATTCGCCCGGTGAATATTTCTACTACAACAACTGGGACTTCAACGCGCTGGGCGGCATATTGGAGCAGGCCACCGGCCAGAGCATCTATGACTTATTCGATGAACAATTAGCGCAGCCATTGGGCATGCTCGACTGGCAAGGTGAGGTTATAACGCTCTATCCTGACGATACCGAGTTTCCCGATACCGATGGCTTCTATCAGCATGAGCCGGAACAATCGAAGTTTCCTGCCTATCACTTTCGATTATCCGCTCATGATTTGGCGTTGTATGGGCAACTCATGCTGCAAAAAGGGCAGTGGCACGGTGAGCAAATCGTACCGGCGGAATGGATAAAACAAAGTATCCAGCCCCAATCCGAATTTATCCCCCAGGCCAATCTGCACTATGGAATGCTTTGGATCGTACGCTTAAACGAGGCAGGCTAAATGTCATCCTTCCATCACACGGGTGTAGGGGTACATTTTCTTGGTATTTACCCGTCGTCAGACATGGTCATAGTGCACCGCGTAGACACCGAATCAGAAACTCAGTTTAAGCAGTCGGATTTTTATCGTTTGTTTGGGGTGATTTTTGGCGGGTAATCGCTACTAACTCGCGGAGTTGGTCATTGTAAACCTCGCGTCGAGCCTGAAAGACTATGATCGCAGCCTATCCAATGGTAGCGCTCATGTTGATCAAGGGCTGATAGCATAGTGCCATCGTAGAAATGAACAATACGGCGTTAACGATGATGCTGGTATTCATTGCCAGAATACGGTGTTTCGGGCGTTCCGGCCAAAACAGCCAGACAGGCATAAACGAAAAAGAAAGCAATGGAAGCAACCCCGCGAAGTTCAGGACAGCCCGAGTGGCTGCTGGCAATTCGGTCCCAAATGCCGCGTACATGTCTTTAAACATGGGGATCACAAAAAACACAATTGCAGTCATGATGAGCGCTGGCAGGAGCGCAATAATGAAAAGAAACGAGGGGCTTGCTTTTTTGCTCATTTAGATTGAATTTTCTTATTCAGAAACCGGCGGATTCGATCCTTATCCGTCCTCGGTAAATCGGAAATCACCGTAAGCTTTGACGGGCTCAGCTTCATCTCCGATTTCTTATTGTTCAGAGATTCCAGTGCTTGTTCCTCAATAAGAATATCGGCATGAGAATAAATTCGATTTGAACCTTTGGTTTTTACGCCAGATATCCAGTACACGTCGCCCGACTCTATGTCGATGAAGTTCCCATTGCTAACGTTCGCACGTTGTAGGCCCCTATTGTTGAAGTAGACTAGCTTTCCCGACCGTGATCGTTCCACCTTTGCAATCCAGGCTGGACCATCATTCTGAAAACCTGATTTGAGCTCTATGTAACGAATCATCTATCAATAATGCGGCGGTGGCTGATGCTGTGGGCCGTCGTCGGCGATGCTGTCTGCCATATCAGTAAGTTTGCCGGACAGAGAGCTTAAGCGCTTTTCCAGAGCCAGGATGGTCTTTTCCTGGCGATATACCGTATCGCTCAGATCATTGATGGCCTGCTCCTGAAACGCCAGTCGGCTTTCCAGGTCGGCTATTTTTTCTTCAGACATTTCTAAATCCTTATTCTCGCCAACGCCAGTTGCCGGTGAATTGATCGGCGGCGATGGGCATATTGTCCTTGCGGCGTCTGAGCTGCTGACGGCCTGATTGCAATCCCGCATGGTGTCTAGGACCCAACCATAGAGTCTCTCCGTCCACATGGTACTCGAATTCGCGGCACCTTCGCTGCCGCGGCAGCGACATCTGATGACAGGCTCTTGGTGTTGCGCCAAGCTTTGTGGCGATCGCCTTCCACTTGGTTCCGTGTGGCTGTGCGCGTCGATAGCGGCTCATTATGACTATGTGAGCTGCTTCGTGTAGCAGCGTATCCAAAAGCTCTTCGTGATGGTTCTCTGGCAACTCAAACAAGTGCGCGTTGATTCTGATCCGCCCGGTTTCAGCCTGAAATGCCGCAGTCCCAGCTTTTAAGCCTTTCAAGTCAAAGCAAACCTCAACGCTGTCTATACGGCCCCGAATATCGCAGGCCAATTCAAGAATTGCTGGCTTAAGTGACGTGATTACCCATTTATCCACACTGGCTGGCGTGATGGGCATTGCCATCCAGGATTCACGTAGTTGGGTGCTGATGGGAGTTTTGTTTAGCATCAATCGGGCGTTGTCTAGCTTGTGAAAGCGGCTGCTGGGCCCCATGATTTGGGAACGGTGCCGGTTGACGGCATTCTACCTTGACTGACTGGAGAACCACATGAGTTTCGCTTTAAATTTGGCGGACGATCTGAGTATTGACGAGCGTTACGCGCAATTGGCAGAGTCAGCCAAAGCCATCATGACTGGCGAAAC
>CAZVYE010000323.1:0-3201 GCA_964630895.1 uncultured Gammaproteobacteria bacterium
GGATACCGGTACTGCTCTGGTGGTCGCGTTCCGTGCGCAGGACCCAAACCCAGAAGAGATTAGAGCCTACTTACACGATCGCGACAGCGCCTATTCAGACGATTTTGTCGGAGTAGTGTTGGACACCTTTAACGATGAACGACGCGCACTGGAGTTTTTCGCCAACCCCCTGGGCGCGCAAATGGATTTGATTCAGGATGATGTAAACCGGAACGAGGATGATTCCTGGGACGCCATATGGGATGCTGCCGGCACCATCACCGAGTTTGGTTTCGTGATTGAAATGGAGATCCCCTACACCGCGCTGCAGCTTCCAGACGCCGCAGGCTTGCAGACTTGGGGCATTGATTTGCTGCGGTTTTATCCACGAGAACACCGTTATCGCCTGTCCAACAACCCGCAGGACCGGAACCTGTCCTGCTACCTCTGCCAACTGAGCAAAGTGCGTGGATTCTCACAGGCGCAGCGGGGCAGAGATATCGAAATCACTCCTACGCTAACCACCACGCAGCAAAATCGTCGCGACGGTTTGGAAGAGCCCATGCGGAGCGACGACATCGAAATTGAACCTGGATTGGACGTGAGCTGGGGAATTACGCCAAACATGACGTTAAATGCCACTTTAAATCCGGACTTTTCCCAGGTAGAAGCGGATGTCGCTCAGCTCGACGTAAACAACACGTTCACCCTGTTCTTTCCAGAAAAGCGCCCGTTCTTCCTGGAAGGATCAGACTTTTTTGATTTGCCACTGCAGGCGGTCTATACGCGCAATGTCGCCGATCCAGACTACGGCGTGCGGCTGACCGGAAAAGATGGTGCGAATGCGTATGGCTTGTTCTATGCGCAAGATACGGTGACCAATATTCTCATGCCTGGCACCTTTGGCTCAGGTCTTAGCAGTCTGGACGAAGAGAGTGACGCCGCGGCCTTGCGCTACCGCCGAGATGTGGGCGATAACTCTTCAGTGGGTGCCATAGGCACCTATCGTTCGGCGCAAGACTACGAAAACACCCTGGTTGGAATTGACGGCCAGTTTCGGTTCAACGATTCCAATCGGATTTCGGCGGTCTTTATGGATAGCAGCACGGATAATCCCGGCGTATTGCAAGAAGACTTTGGTGTGGCTTCGACCCAGTCCGGCAGCGCCACCCGGCTGGCTTACGATCACAACTCGCGCAACTGGTTTTCATATTTACGCTATGAGGACATAGACGAGGATTTCCGAGCTGACCTTGGCTTTATCAGCAAAGTGAATTTTGAACGCTACATTGCCGGATTAGGGCGAATCTGGCTACCCGAAGGCGATCGGTGGTGGCAAAAGCTGCAAGTAAATGGCGATTGGGATATCACCCATGACCAGAATGGTCGGCTGTTAGAGCGAGAGCTGGAGGCGTATTTTAGCTTCAATGGCCCCATGCAGTCTTACTTCGAAATTGGTGGGCTTACCCGAGATCGTCGTTTTGGCGACACCTTGTTCGATGAGCATTCGGCGTCCATATACACGGAAATTCAGCCACGCTCCGGACTGTTCTTTGGGATGTTCGCTCAAGTGGGCAAACAGATTGACTTTGCCAACAGCAAGCTAGGTGATTCGATCCTGTTGCAGCCACAGTTTCGAGTCAATGTCGGCCGCCACTGGCAGTTTCGCTTAAGACACAGCTTCCAGGAACTCACTCGGGACGGGGGCGATGTCTTTACCGCCCATCAAAGCGATGTGCGTTTATCTTATCAGTTTAGTTTGCGGCAGCGTCTGCGTTTGACACTTCAATACACCGACGTCGAGCGCGACCCCAGCCTGTATAACGACCCAGTTGACCAGCGCAGTCGTAACCTTGGCACCCAGCTCATATACTCGTACAAGGTCAACCCCAGGACGGTGGTGTTTGCGGGATACTCCGACAATTCCCGCGAATCAGACGCCACTGATGGCCTGGTAACCACCAACGAGACACTTTTCTTGAAAGTAGGTTACGCCTGGGAACCAATATTCTGACATTTTACGGTTTACTTCTGGATCGGCTTGCGCCAATGTGCGCCCATGACTTGGAAAGGCCATTTACTGCAATTCTTGCTGCGCGGATTCTCGATTCTGCCATTTGCGGCAAACCGGGCGCTTGGCAGCCTGATTGGCAGGCTGCTGCTGTGGATCCCCAATCGCACGCAACAAGTGGCACGGCGAAATATTGCGCTCTGCTTTGCGACCATGCAGGAAGAAGAGCAAGAGCAGATGGTGCAAGAAACCATGTTGGGGGTGGGCTATGGAATCGCAGAACTTGGGCGCTTCTGGCAGCGGCCCGCACAGAAGACGCTGGATGAAATCCGGCAGGTCCACGGTGAGCAGGCGTTTCGGTACGCGGTCGCGGATGGTAAGGGGGTACTCCTGGCGGTGCCTCATCTGGGTGCCTGGGAGTTGCTGAGCGTCTATTTAGCGCACTGTGGCAAAACAACCGTTTTGTATCGCGAACCAAGGGATCCTGGTCTGGACAAAGTGATCACCGATGGTCGCGAGCGTAGCGGTGCCAAACTGGTTCGCGCCGGCGGTGCCGGAGTGCGTGAATTGATTCGAGCGCTACGGCAAGGCCAAATTGTCGGCATACTGCCCGATCAGCAGCCCAAACGAGGACAAGGGGTATTTGCGCCCTTTTTTGGTATTCAAGCCTTCACCATGACCTTGTTCTCTCGATTAGCCATGCGTAGCAAGGTGCCGGTTTTTACCGGCTATGTCGAACGGCTTCCCGGTACTCAGGGCTATGAATTACATTTCGAATCGGTCAATGAAATCGCAACGGCGGCGGATCTTGACGCTTCTGTCGCACAAGTTAATAAGGCGGTAGAACGCTGTGCGCGACGCATTCCAGTCCAGTATCAGTGGGGCTACAAGCGCTTTTCCATGCGACCAGATGGCGAGCGCCCTTTGTACTAGGCTTGCGCTTGAGCCAGCAATCATTACCCTTGCCGCATCATCTACGTAGAGAAGACCCATGTATAAAGTTGTGTTGTTACGCCACGGTGAAAGCGAGTGGAATCAGCAAAATAGATTCACCGGCTGGACCGATGTAGATTTAACTGAAAAAGGTCGCGCCCAGGCCCAGCAGGCCGGTGTCCTAATGCGCGAGGCTGGTCTGGAGCCGGATATTGCTTATACATCTCTGTTAAAGCGCGCAATTCGCACCCTGTGGATAGCGCTTGATGAGATGGACC
>CAZVYE010000324.1:0-3200 GCA_964630895.1 uncultured Gammaproteobacteria bacterium
CTCAACGGGCCCATGACGGCCGCCGACGCCCCCCGGGCAACGTACGCCATCGCCAGTGCGCTGGAGTCGCAGGTGTGGCCGTTGATTGCGGGCGGCAAAATTCGCCCGCGAATTGCCGCCACTTTTCCGCTGGAAAATGTGGCCGATGCGCATCGGCTGATGGAGTCCGGTGAGCATATTGGCAAGATAGTCCTGACCCTTTGATGGTAAGCGGGCGGCCCGGTGATTTGGCGAAATAGTCAAACAGGTCGGTGGTTCTGTGTGTGGGACTGAGAAAGAAGTGATGAAGCAGTGCAACATCACCGCTGGCCATATCGGTATAGGCACGGTAGAGATTGCTGATATTTTTCACATACTGCACGGGCTCAGCCCCGCGCGCGTAGCCGTAGCGCGCCTTCTCGAAATAGCGTGGCTCTGAGAGCTTGAGCATGGCGACTTCGACATTGTCGAACCACTTGTTGGGATCCAGCTTCAGTTTTTTTGCCAGTACTCTGGCGTCGCGCAAGTGGCCGATCCCGGCGTTATAGGCGGCGAGTGCAAACCACAGCTTTTCGTCCGCCGGGAGTTCATTCTCAAAGCGTTCCCGTACCCAGTCCAGATACTTGGTGCCGGCATGGACTGATTGCTCGGGATCAAACAACGGGCCGTTGAACCCCATTTCCTGGGCGGTTCGTGGCATTACCTGCAGCAGTCCCTGGGCGCCCACGTGTGATTCCGCCTTTGGATCGAAATTACTTTCCTGCCACATTTGGGCGACGACCAGGCGCCAGTCGAGATTGTGCTTCAGGGCATATTTCTTGACTAACTCATCATAGGGGGAGAGTTCTCCTCCTGGCATGACCGGGGCCTTTGCCTTTTTGAGCAGCTGGGCGTTTGGCTTGAAGTAGCTGTCGACCATTGCTCGGTTTTTCTTGTTTCCAAGAAAGTCCTTGAGAAACTGGTCGACCTTCTCGAGCAGACTGTTATTCCCCAGTGCGACCATCCACGCCTGGGGTTGTGGATCGCTGACAACAGCGCCGACAACCAGTTGGGGATAGAGAGCTGCTTTCAGCTCGGCGAGATTGGTGTCCTCGAGCGTTGCATCGAACTCACCGCTGGCGACGCCACTGATGATATCTCCGAAGGTGATGTCTTCGGGTGCGACTTCCACCTTCACGTCTATACCTTTTTTTCGCAGCGCCTCCGCCGTGTCGATAAAGGCGGAACCGGCGCGTAGTGTAAGGGTTCTGCCATTAAGATCTTGCGGCGTTTTGATAGGGGCCGTTTTCTTGTTGCTGAGGGTGTGCACGGAGGTCTCGAGAATTGCTGTGCTGAACGCCACCCCCTGCCTGCGACGACTTTCCGTAACTGTGGTGGAAGCGCCGGCAAGATCGGCCTGCCCTGACTTCAGAAAATCAATCAAACTGTTCTTTGTCGGCACCACGATGACCTGCAGCTCCAGATCGTTCTCTTCGGCGAATTTACTCGCGAGCTCATAGTCCAACCCAGAGAGGACGCCTTTCCACAGATAGTAGCCGGGGCCGTTATAGGTGGCGAAGCGCAAGACGCCGGATTCCTTGATCGATTTCCAGTCTGCTTCCCGTTGCTGTGGGACTTTTACCAGGGTGTCCGTCAGGAAGTTATTGATTCGGGTTCGCAGTGTATTGGCGTCTTTACGTACTGCCCACACGGCCGCTACCGGGTTGCCAATGTGATCGCCAATTTTGGTGTCATCCCGAAAACGTGCGAGGATTTCCGCTTCCTTCTCGGTCGTGATGGTGACAAGCGGGGCGCTGCTGCCGACGGAATCGAGAAACTCCGTATAGAGCTCATTCGCTGGTAGCTCCCGTACGGTGATGTTTGCCGAGGGGTTCTCTGTCGCAAGTCGCTTGGCGCTATCGGTAAATACGCTGTCAGCAAGCACGGTGAGTTCGATGTTCTTGAGTGCCTTTACATCGCTGATGTCAGGGCCATTTTTTCCGGTGAACAGGACTTTTCGTGTCTGAAAAAGTGGTTCGGTGAACCCCAGAACTTCACTCCGCTCTTCAGTGGCATGGAGGTTGTCGGCTATGACATCGGCTTCGCCGTTGATGATCATATCGATGCCCTGCTGCGGGGTTGTAACAGCAAAGAACTGTGGCCTCAGTCCCAACCTGTCGGCCAGCCGCTTGGCCAATTGAAAGTTGCTCTGGCTGACGACTGATGCCCTGGGTAGTCCTCCACCCGGATGTTCGTACAGGTGGACAAAGCGAATGACACCGCGTTTCTCGATGTCGGCGAGATCACCGGTCTCTTGATAGTTGCGGAAAGTTTTGTTCGCTTCCGAGGTGCCAGTGCCCTGCTTGTTTGTTTCGGGGGCTTCAGTTTGGCGCTCCTCGACAACCTGCTGCTCTTTGGACACCGCTTTTTGTTCTTGCCTTTCGCAAGCTGAGATGAGTAACAGTAGCACTGCGATGAAGAGGCAAGTGCAATAAAGTAAGTTGTGGTGTCGATGTGCGAATTGGCTTTTGTTCACGGCCATCTCCTGCGTGTCACAACTGAGATGTGCGGCTCGGCAAGCGGTTAAAGAAAACTGGCTGGGTACTCGGTGCTCGATCTCGGCATTCTGCTACTGGCAGCTAATGGTAGTGTCATGACGCCACGGCTGCTAAGAGCGAATTGTGGATAGTCCGTGATCGCTGGAAAGCCTTTAATCTGACACCCGCTCACTTTCACCATAATCGATTTCCGGAATGCGTGGTGCAGCCGGCGACTCTTGCTCTGGTTCTTTTCGCAATGGTGGTCGCACGGCGACTTCCCCGGTCACGACCTCTACATAAGCCTTGTAGAGGTTGCTGATATTGCGGACGTATTGGACCGGCTCAGAACCGCGCACATAGCCATAACGCGCTTTTTTAAAGTACTGCGGCTCGGCCAGCTTTAACATGGCCTCTTCGACATTGCCAAACCAGACCGTCGGATCCAGGCCCAATTCTTCCGCCAGCCGCTGGGCGTCCAGAAGGTGACCGTAGCCCGCATTGTAGGAGGCGAGGGTAAACCAGAGTTTATTGGCGGTTGGCAGTGTTGGGTCGAATCTGTCACGCACCCAGTTCAGGTATTTCACACCGGCCTTGATGCCGCGCTCCGGTTCGAACAGCGGCGGTGGAAACCCCATTTCTTTCGCCGTAGCCGGCATCACCTGCATCAACCCCTGTGCACCCACCGGGGAAACAGCTTTGGGG
>CAZVYE010000325.1:0-3183 GCA_964630895.1 uncultured Gammaproteobacteria bacterium
TGACCCATGCATCACGTTGAAGTGCATCCTGTAGTTCGTCAGTGGTTCTCTTGTTGGGAAACTGGAAACCTGAATGATCTGCCAATTCTTGATGATTTTAGCCATAGCAGCCCTTTTGGAACCATAGAAACAAAGGCCCGATATCTGGAAATTGTCCGAAAGAATATTTCCGATTTTCTCGGCAACAAGCTCACGGTGGTCGACCAGATCAAAGAAGGTGACAAGGTCTGTGTCCAGTTCGAGCAGAAAAACGCCAATACCGGATTGGAGATGCGCGTGTGTGAGTGGTACACCCTAGAAGGCGACCGGATAAAGGAAATTCGCTCGTTCTATAACATCGGCGATGCTCGCATTGAGGGTTGACTGGATGCCTCTCTGGAATGTGACGTGGTCAGGAAGCCTGCGCAAATACTGGCCTTCGAACACTGTGTCCAGGCGGTATGTATGGTGCACCCAAACTACGAGCGCCGCACCCGTACAACCTTCATAATTTCCACATCCATACCAGCGACTACTTTGCGCTCAGCGTAGTACGTCAGATTGACACGTGCACCCACCAGACTCTTATATCTTTTCTGACGCTTATACTGAAACGGTACATCGTAGCCTTCGAGCATTAGCGTGTTGACGAACCACTCTCCGGACTCACGTTGCACGTGAGACGTCACCTTTAACCCATCGGAATGGATCAGCTTTGCATGCTTCTTTGTGAGCTTTTCGGGTTGTGATTTGATGGGCATAAACCTCTAGGTGGAAAACACTTTTGCCAGGGAAGATGCTATTGGACATGCAGGCACTGTTTGAATTCAACCTTCAATGGCTGATCTATCCGGTGGCGAGGTGCTGACTTGTCAGGCGTTCCCAGGTTTGGACGCGGGACCTTGTGCTGTTTTAAGGGCTAAATGCCGAACTTAAGCTAGCAGGAATGCTGACTGGGCGCCGCCACAATGGTCGGCGCCCAGTCCGAGCATCTTATGGGTAAGTTTCTGAACGTTGTTGCGCCTGATCCTCTTTCATATCGCGCGCATCGGGTTCCTGAATGCGGTTGCTTCGAGCCGCTTCAACCTGTTCGAAATGGAGCTTCATTAACTCTTCGGAAAACGTCGTATTGGTGCGAAGTACCTCCAAACGTTCTTTGACACTGGGTATCTTCGCTTTGGTCCAATCGACCTTCGCCGCTCGCGACACATACTTGTCTCCAGACAAGTGTGGCAACTTGGCCGCTGATGGACCGGTGATGAACATCAGCAAAGGCCGTTGGTCCTTACTCTCATCGGTTGTGTCTCTGCGGATGTAGTCTTCCAGCATCTTGGCCAGTTTGGGTTGATCTGCGCGGCGTGCAAGATCCATCGGGCTGTGTCCCCGCGCGCTGCGTAGCTGCGGATCCGCGCCTAGTTCCAACATTTTCTGGGTGAGCTCCAAATCGCCGCTTTGAATGGCAGCGATTAGCGGCGTTCGCCCATCTGGTGCTGCTTGATTTAACGCTTTCTCATTGCGCAGCAGTCGCCCTACGACTTTGCCGTCGTTGTGGTCAATTGCCTGGACCAGCTGCATTGCCGATTCGGAAACGTGGCGCACGCTTCTGCCTCCTAGCAGGTACTGATTTGGCCCAGCGGTGACTTCGGCAATGGAGCCTGCTTGTAATACCAGAATGTCACCTGCCTGCAGAATGGTATCTGGCTCCAGTGGGCGAATTACGCCTTCACGCACATCGGCAATCAGGACGTCGGTGACGTCTTTGATACGACCGCCTTCCAACCAAATCAATATGTCTCTTGGGTCACGCCAGTCGTCGATGGGTGGACGTCCGCCACAACACTGCAACCCCAGTTCTCCGCCTCCGAATGGGTCGCCCACAAGGTTTCTGGGAAGTCCTGGTACACCACTAAAGCCAAATCCACAGCGCGGATCACAGCGGGGCAGGTCAATGGGGCATTCTGGTCGCATGGGTCTGGGAAGCGGACCGCCACGAGTGTTAATGTCCAGGCATCCTATTGGTTCCAACGTCCTGCAAATCTTGGGATAACGTACGCATGGCGGATCGATGTCGGGCATCCATCCGCCTCCCGGTGGGTCGGCGGGTACCATGTGATCGGCAAAACATTCCATGCTGTGTCCGGTGGTTTCCACTCCCGGTTTCAAGTTATTGCACATTTGTTGATACGAACAGTCCGTGTCATCGTTGCACACTCGAAAGTGCGGTATCGGGGCGGGTCCTCCTGAGGAGAGACTGATGCCCTTAAGCATGAACTGGGGCGACTGCAGCATGGCACCGCACATCAGACGCAGATCGTTGCGGAATTCCGACACGGAAGAAAAGGTGATCTGGTCTGACACCAACCGCGTTATGGGTCCTGGATTGCCGCCAATGGCAAATATCGCGCCGTACGCATCGAGTTCACTATGCGTGAGGCCAGCCGGGTTAGAGCTGTCAATATTGGCGTTGGTCATTAACCAGTCTTTCATGGTGTGAATCACATCCCGAATAATCAGCGGCTGCAGTGGATTGGCCTGATCATATGGCTCAATTGCGTCAGCTAGTTTGTCTACCCAGTCGTCATCACTTGAGACGTCACAAAGTCCATGCAAACGCTCCCAGGTCAACATGGTCTGAATATCAAAGCCCTGGTGTCCCGCTTTGGCTACTGATATGTACTGTCCTAGTTCGTTCTGGGTCCCAGTGGCATAAGGTGCACCTACGCCAAACGTTTTTGGGGGCGTGACGCCAAGCGCATGAGCCGCCTGGCCGACGAGTGTGGTTGGCTCGTGCCGACGGGCGATTTCGCCCTGTCCGTTGTAGTACATCTTCGGATCGGTCGGATCATCAAAATTGGAGTCAGGTTCTCGCGGGTCACGCTGGACCCAGGGATCGAATACCAGCGGCAGCTTGTAGGCCCCGCTTTCCGCGCTGTCAATTGGCGCGCGACGGTTTTCGAAGCGTGACAGCAAGATTTCGGTTAATAGATCGGATAAGGACCAGTCCGGAAGAAAGACGTCTTCGGTGAGTTTCCACAACACATCCCTTTGCGCATCATTGCGAGGGAAGTAGTTTTGAATTGTCACCCTGGTGCCGTAGACCTTGCCCCAAATGCGGTCAACCATAGACATGGCAATCTGGAAAGCTAGCGCCGCTTCGGCATCCTGGGGCTCTGGCAGAACGCCACTTCCAGAAACCAATACCAA
>CAZVYE010000326.1:0-3129 GCA_964630895.1 uncultured Gammaproteobacteria bacterium
AAGCCTAACCAGCGCGTTGTCGGCAGTCGGACGAGCCTCGCGGATAGACGGGCTCGACTAGGAACTTATTCTTCTTCTGCGTGCGTAGTGATGAGTCGATGCGCAGTCAAACGCAGGGCGTTTACGCGGATAAAACCTCGCGCATCCTGCTGATCGTAGCCGCCTGCCACATCCATCGAGCTGAGGTCTTCGTCGTAGAGGGAACTGGGGCTGGAACGACCTTCCACAATGACATTGCCTTTGAACAGCGCAAGCCTAACTTCCCCATCAATGATTTGCGAAGACTGCATAAACGCAGCTTCAATAAAGTCCATTTCTGGCGAGAACCAGAATCCGTTGTAGATGATCTCTGCGAAGCGTGGAGAGAGCATGTCGCGCAATCTTCGCACCTCGCGATCCATGGCAATGCCTTCCAAATCGCGCAGCGCAAAATGCAGGATGGTGCCGCCAGGGGTTTCATAGACACCACGCGACTTAATACCGACAAAGCGATTCTCCACGATATCGATACGACCGATGCCATGACGTCCGCCCAGGTCATTCAAATACCCCAGCAGCGCAACTGGCTCAGACACTTTGGTGCCATCGCCCAGGTGCTCTACCTCAATGGGCATGGCGTCTTTGAAACGCAATACAATGCGGTCTGGTGTATCTGGTGTAGCTTCCAGCGCTCTGGTTAACTTAAACATGTCCGCGGGCGGTGCCGCGTCCGGATCTTCCAACATGCCCGCCTCGTAAGAGCGATGCATGAGATTCTCGTCGCAGGAAAACGGCTTCTCAGCGCTGGCCTCTACCGGAATTTCGTGCTCGGCGGCAAAGGCGAGTAAGTCCCGTCGGCCCTGAAAACGTTCCAGAAACTCGCGATCCTTCCAAGGTGCAATAATTTCCAGATCTGGTGCCAAGGCCGCAAACGCCAACTCAAAACGAACCTGATCGTTGCCTTTGCCCGTAGCACCGTGAGCCAGCGCTGTGGCACCCACTTTGCGCGCTATCTCCACATGTCTGCGCGCGATGACGGGGCGGGCCAGAGCGGTGCCCAGTAAATAGTCGTTCTCGTAGACTGCGTTCCCTGCTATTGCCGGAAAAATGAAATCAGTGACGAACTCAGACCGCAAATCTTCTACGAAGACTTGGCTTGCTCCGGTTTGCAAGGCGCGACGCTCGATGTCTTCAAAATCTTCCAACTGTCCAACATTCGCCACGTAGGCAATCACGTCATAGCCCTGCTGAATAAGTGTCTTCAGGATGCACGCGGTATCCAGGCCACCGCTATAGGCGAGAACAACTTTCTTTTGGGTCATTTTTAGCTGATCGTTCAGATTGAATAAGCTGAAGAGGGTAAAGGGTTAAGGGGATCAAGAGAAGTCTGGCCGCGAACGGTGGGGTCTATACCATTATCAATCGGGTCTAAACTGGCTCAGATGAAGAAGGTGTTTCGGCAAACTCAGGCAGAGTGCTTTATGATGCATGCTTTGATAGACCATCGCCCCGGAGGGCATTATGCGAGCATCCATTCTGATCGGCCTATTTTTGTTTGCCACCACCTCACATGCACAGCTGGTAATTGACAGTTTCACCACCGCACAAACCGTGACCCATACAACTGGACCATCAACCCTGCCAGATGAAGTTTCCGGTGGCGACATGATTGGTGGCGTGCGCATGATACGCCTGACCAACGGGGCAGCGGGCATCACGTCTAGCGGCACCGTAAATACAACATCAAATGAGCTGACATTGAGTACCGATGGCGCATCCGATCTGGAGATTTGGTGGGACGGAGTCGACAACGACGGATTTGATTCCAATGGACTCGCAGGCCAGGATCTGACCATGGGCGGCATGTTTGACCGAATTGCCTTCAACGTCGTCGCCAACGACCGACCAACAGAAGACATGCGCCTGCAGGTCTGGAATGCCGATGGTCGCTGCGAAGCAATATTCACAATGCCAGTTGGAATGGTTGAGGTGCTCTTTTCTTCATTAGGAAGCTGCAGCGGCACCGCCACAGTCAATGGCGTTACCACGTCAGCTGGACTGGTTCTACTGCGTACCGTAAATCGACCAGGGGCCTGGAGCTTTACCCTGGGGCCGGTTGATGCGACGCCAGTAGAGCTGCTGGAGTTTGACGTCCACTAATATCTGGTTTTTGGATTGCCAGTTTCAGTACAAGTCGCGCTCGGCTACTATGCAGCACATTGGGTTGTGCAAATAGGGACACGTGATGAGTGAAGAAAATACAACGACAGCAAGTTGTCTATGTGGTGCCGTTAAGCTGCAGGTCGAAAAGCTGGTGGCGGTTGTGGACGCCTGTCATTGCAGTATGTGTAGACAATGGGGAGGCGGTCCATTTCTGGCTGTAGACTGTGGCACCGATGTTGTCGTAAATGGCGAAGAGAATGTCTCCGTGTTTAATTCGTCCGACTGGGCGGAGCGCGCATTTTGTCGTGTTTGTGGATCTCATCTTTACTACCGACTAAAAGACGCCAACCACTACTCGCTTGCCGCCGGGCTGTTTGAAGGTCAAATCGACTTTGACTTCAAGGAACAAATCTTTATCGATGAGAAGCCCAATTACTATGCGTTTGCCAATGACACGCATAATTTGACCGGCGCGGAAGTATTCGCAAAGTACGCACCACCAGAAGAGTAATTGGATGACTGCCAGACAGTAAGGCGTGCTCTGGACGATTTTTGGCCCATGCGATTAATAACGCCATCCGCAGAGTTTGAACAAAGCTACAGGAACTACATTGCCGAACTTGGGGATGAGGAACGGTATCCTTTTCCTTTAGATTTCGACCACGATGACTTTGAAGGTCTGCTACGCCGCTTAGACGATTTGGAGAAGGGCAGCGACCTGCCTGACGGGTTTGTACCAAGCTCCACTTATTGGTTGATCGAGGAACCCGAGATTGTGGGCGTTTCGAACCTGCGCCACTATCTTAATGCAACCATTGAGCACTGTGGCGGCCACATCGGACTTGGGGTGCGGCCTTCGTGCCGTGGCAAGGGCTATGGAACGCGGCTCATGTCGCTAACCATACAAGAGGCCCGCAAGCTCGATATCGATCCTGTCCATATCCACTGCTACAAGGAGAACGCAGCGTCTGCTGGGATGATTATTTC
>CAZVYE010000327.1:0-3123 GCA_964630895.1 uncultured Gammaproteobacteria bacterium
TGTGTCACCGGCAAAACCACTCGTTCATTGACCCAGTCAACGTCCGTTTCCCGCAAGTGCACGGTGCCATCCGACGGCTGCGACATGCCCCCTGCGATCATGCCGATACCCAGGCGCCGATTTCCTGCGATCATACCTTTTGGCCTGCGATCTCTGGGTGCGCCACATCCCTCACACAAGTCCGAAGAAACCTTGCCAAGAGTGCGCCCTATCACTGGAGTTCGCGCAAGATTCCGAGCAACAGCGCTGCCGCGCAGCGGTGAGCCCAAAAATATAACCGGCGCTTCCTGCTGGCAATTCAGCTGATCCAGCGCCTGGGCAATTACCAGCCCACCAAGCGAATGCCCCACCAGCACCGCATCCGCCAGGGACTGCTCTTCGAGCCATTGGGAAAACTGTTCTGCATGCTGCGCCAAAGCGCCGCCGGTAGACGGATAGTAATAGCGCCTTACGTTTGCGCCCTCTCGGGCCAGCGCACTGCTGAGCCAGGCCATGACCGCCGGCCGCATCCACAAGCCATGCACCAGAACCATTGTCGTTCCGGTCAAGGGCTGGTGGGCAGGCGTGGTCATGCCGAAGGGTCAACCATCAGTTTGCTTCATTGAGGGCAGCACACTCACATGCAGTTCGCGCAGTTGGTCCAGGGCAACTTGAGACGGTGCCTGTGTCATCAAACAGGATGCGGACGTGGTCTTCGGGAAGGCGATCACGTCCCGGATCGATTCACGCTCTGCCATGAGGGTTGCCAGTCGATCAACGCCAAACGCTATACCTCCGTGCGGAGGACAGCCGTAGCGGAGCGCTTCTAGCAAGAACCCAAATTTGCTTTGTGCCTCTTCCTGGGAGATGCCCAAAATGTCGAAAATTTGCGCCTGTACTTTGGCATCATGGATACGAATTGAGCCACCGCCCACTTCCCAGCCATTCAAAACGATGTCATAGCCCTTCGATATTGCCTGCTCGGCGTTGTTGGCCAAATCGGCTTCATGTGCGTCAATGGGCGCGGTGAACGGATGGTTCACTGAATACCAGCGCTGTTCGCGGTCGTCCCACTCGAACATGGGGAAGTCCAGTACCCAGAGCGGCCTCCAGGCCTTCTCTACCAGATCAAGGTCCTTGCCCACCTTCAGCCGAACTGCCCCCATGAATTCTGATACTACCTTGTAGTCACCGGCGCCAAATAGCAGCAGGTCTCCATTGTCCGCCTCGGTAGCTGCCAAAATACCATTGATGGCTGTGTCGTCTAAAAACTTCACGATGGGTGACTGCAGACCTTCCGCGCCCGCCGACTTGTCATTCACCTTGGTCCACGCCAGTCCTTTCGCGCCATAGCGCGCAGCGTGGTCTGCGTACCCGTCTATTTGCTTGCGCGACAGCGACGCACCGCCTGGAACCTTCAAGACCGCAACACGCCCCTCAGGATCATTAGCAGGTCCTGCAAAGACTTTAAATTCCACATGCTGCAAATGCTCATCGGCATCAACCAACTGCATGGGGTTGCGAAGATCTGGCTTATCTGAGCCGTACAGACGCATGGCGTCGGCGTAGCTCATCCGAGGAAACGGTTCCGGCAGTTCTACATCCAGCACTTCTTTAAATACGTGCCGCATCATGCCTTCAGCGGTCTGCAGAACATCTTCGCGCTCAACAAATGCCATCTCCAGGTCTAGCTGAGTAAATTCTGGCTGGCGATCGGCGCGCAGGTCTTCGTCACGAAAACAGCGTGCAATCTGATAGTAGCGGTCCATCCCGGACATCATCAGGATTTGCTTAAATAGCTGGGGCGACTGGGGCAATGCATAAAAGCTGCCTGGCGAAACCCGACTTGGCACCAAATAATCTCGTGCGCCTTCTGGAGTGGCTTTAGTCAAAATAGGCGTCTCGATGTCCAGAAAGTCCTTGGACTCTAAAAAGCTCCGGATAGCACCGGTCAGCTTCGCGCGCATTCGAATAGCATGCTGCATTTCTGGACGCCGCAAATCCAAATAGCGATAGCGCAACCGAATTTCTTCATTGGCATCTTCATCGAGTTGAAACGGTAATGCAGGTGCTGCATTCAGCACTTTAACCGTTTTCGCCACCAGTTCTACTTCGCCTGTAACCATATTAGGATTGATATGGTCTGGTGCCCTTCTTCGCACGGTGCCGGTAATCTGCAGGCAAAATTCTTGTCGAACTTTCTGAAATGCCGCAAAAGCGTCCGCATTATCGGGTTCCACGACCACTTGCAATGTTGCTGAGTGATCTCGCAGAACGACAAACACCACGCCGCCTAAATCTCGGTGGGAGTCGGCCCATCCGCAAACGGTTACTTCCTGATCGACCGTAGTACCGTCTACCTGATGCAAATAATGAGTACGCATAGTTTTCTCTAGCTGTGCACGCAAGCATTCTTGCGTGGTTGGGATAAAAAGGGGCAGTGATGCTACCTTGACCGGCAGCGAAATTACAGACCTCTGCGACAAAAAAGTCGCTGACAGACTGAGCCGTCAGCGAAGTCGACCTAACACAACCTGGTCAAGAGTCTGATTTTGCCGAGGTGCTGGCAGCTTTGGGCTTGGTTTCGCCGCTTTTTTTGGACGACTTTGACTCGGATGCTGACTTGCTATCACCTGCACTCTTGCTGGCTGCGTCAGACGATCCTTCGGCTTTGGCCTTGCTGTCGTCACTTAAGTTCTTTTTGTTGTTCTTCTTAAAATCCGTTTCGTACCAGCCGCCGCCCTTCAACCGAAAGGCCGCAGCCGAAACCATCCGTTGCAACGCAGCTTGGTCACAGGCTGGGCACTGGCGCAATGGATCGTCGGCAATCTTTTGAATGGCCTCCAGTTCGTGGCCACACTCTTGACATCGATACTCGTAAATCGGCATTGCAACATCTCTTCTAGCTTTTCAACAAAAGGGCAGGCTTTTTTAACCTAGCCTGCCCCAAGTGTGGTCACTAGCCAGTTGCTTCAAGGCTTTGGACATTCCGGTCGAAAACAATTTGACCGTCTTTCGCATCCACCACGATTAAGTCACCCGGCACAAAATCGCCACGCAAAATACGCTCTGCCAGCGGATTTTCAACCTGCTGTTGAATCACACGCTTGAGAGGTCGCGCACCGTACACGGGATCGTAGCCAG
>CAZVYE010000328.1:0-3098 GCA_964630895.1 uncultured Gammaproteobacteria bacterium
GTTTTTCATCATTGGAGCGACTAGAAAGCTTGCCTTTTACGGAGCTGAAAATTGATCGCTCTTTTGTCCACGGTGCCGCTGTCAGAAATTCAACGCGAGCAATCTTGCAACACTGCGTAGAGCTGGCGTCCGACCTGGACTTAACTACGGTGGCAGAAGGGGTAGAGCGTGATGAAGATTTGTCAGTGCTGCGAGGCCTGGGTGTAGAGCAGGCACAAGGATATTTGTTTAGTCCGCCGCTACGATCTCAGGATTGGTTAACTTGGCTTGAACAGCGAGGCCACTGAGGCTGCGAAACAGCCCCAGTGGCGGTTAAATTACGCTTCGTCCCGGAATTTTCTGATGTAGATTGCCAGTGCAACCAGTGCTGCTCCAGACACTACGTACAGCAACATGGTGCCCCCAAACAGTCGGTCGGTAAGATTGCCGACTACCATCGCCAGTTCACTGCCTGCTACATCCTCATTATCAAAGTTGAGACCGATGGAGAAGTTTGCCCCCGTCTCAGCGTTGTTGGGCAGCCATAGAGCGAATGGGAACGAGCCAGCACCAACCTGCCCACCGATAAACTCCCAGACTTGATTGTCTCGAAAGTTGAAGTACTGGGCGATATTAAACGAGCTTTGCATAATTGCGACAAATACTGGTGGCACAATGGCCCATAAGAATGGCTTGGATTTGGCCCAGGCGGAAGCCAATAGCAACCAGCCCCAAGTAGGCGCACACCAGAGTACCAGCACAACGTAGGTATAGGCGATGGTGCCCCATAATGGCAGCAAGTCTGCATTGCCCCACAGGGTAGACCAGGGGCTAACGCCGTTAATCAGCAGGATCACCGTTCCAATAATCATAAGGATCAGTTGGGTAACGATCATGGCGGCCACCGCTACGGCTGGACTGATTACCATGATTACGGCGAGTTTCGATAAGACGGTTTGCGTATCCGAAACTGGCATAGATCGCCAGAACAGAATGCTGCGGTCTTTGCGATCATCGTAAAGGCTACCCAAAGCGTAGAAAAACGTGACGATAAACCAGACCAGTCCAATTACTCCGGAAATACTGATCAGCTGGCCCGTGATAAATAGCGATATGTCCTCTTCTGATACGTTCTCAATAAATTGCCCAATTTGGCCGAGGACAAATTCTTGCCCATTGATCTTGGCGACTGAAACAGTCGCAACCAATATTGCCAGGAGCACCAGGAATATTATGACGCTGCCGGTAACTACCGGCGCCAGCACCATGCCACCGCGGTTTTCCCAGTATTCACGACGTAAAAGCGTTTTGAAAACTGCCATGATTAGTCTCCGTCCTTCATGGTTGCAACAAAGAGGTCCGCGACGTTGGGGTGATGTAATTCCCCCAGTTCTGCCAGTTGGAACTGATCTACGTTGTCATAGAGAAATACGTGCTTTCCAAACACGTGACGCTCGTGGATTGGCTCCAACTTGCGCGCCTCGTCGGCCATGTCAGGACTAACCATGAGCTCAGAGAAGCGCTCGGCAACTTCATCCATGGACGCTTTTAAAATGATGTCGCCATCCTTAATAAACATCAGATCGGTCAAAATATGCTCTACTTCCTCCACCTGGTGGGTGGTGATGATGATGGTGCGCTCTTCATCAAAATAATCATTGAGTAGACTGGAATAAAACTCTTTGCGGTAAATAATATCCAGGCCCAGAGTGGGTTCGTCGAGAATCAAGAGCTTTGCATCAATTGCCATGACTAGCGCTAGATGCAGCTGCGCCACCATACCTTTGGAGAGCTCTTTTACTCGACTGTTGTGTTTGATCTTCGTCTTGGAGAGGAAGTACAGGGCCTTCTCACGATTAAAGTTTGGGTGCACTCCGTCCACGTAATCCAGTGCTTGCCATACACGCATCCAACGAGGTAACACTGCAACATCTGCAATAAAGCAAACCTGACGCATGAGTTCGTCGCGCTGTTTTAACGGATGCAGACCTAATACCTCGAGACTGCCCTGATAGCTAGTGAGCCCTAATACCGTTTTCAGCGCAGTCGTCTTGCCTGCGCCGTTGGGTCCAATCAGGCCCACGATGCGACCTGGCTCAATGGTAAAATTGACGTTATTCAGCGCAACAGTATTTTTATAGATTTTGGATAAACCTTGCGCTTTGACGATGCTACCCATCGTTGCTTTCCCCTTTTACTTCTAGTTGTGCCAACAGTTCAGAAGGCTCAATACCCAAGCGCACTATGCGCTCTTTCATACGTGGCCACTCGCGCTGCATGAATCGCTCGCGCTCAGCCGTCAATAGTCGCTCGCGTGCTCCTGGCCTTACAAACATGCCCAGGCCGCGTCGACGTTCCACCAAATCGTCGTCTACCAAAGATTGATAGGCTTTAGAGACCGTAATTGGGTTGAGCTGAAAGTCGGATGCGACATTGCGCACCGACGGCAGTGCATCCCCATCGGCTAAGTCTCCGTCCAAAATTAGCGCAATTGCGTGATCTCGTAACTGCACGTAGATGGGCTGGCGATCGTTCCACTTCGGGCCCATAAGCTAGTCCCGCACAAGATCTTGGAGGTTAACCATTTGGTTCAGCTCTTGGCTGACCGAGCCGACTATTTTGACGTCCTTGCACTCGGTCGACAAGGTCGCGAGAGGCTCGGATTCTGGCATAGTCATTCCCGCAGCTGCAATCATGCCAGTTACGGCAAGCGCCTGAATAGATAATACGGCGAATATGAGTCGGAATGAACGAATTGTTTTTGCTGATTTGCCCATGACCTTTCCAGCGATATGGTGTTGTAGTGAACTATAACACCACGTCAATTCGCGGGACAATATGACCGTAGTCACGGTTCAATCGATTGTTGCAACACAGACTCTATCGCGCCCCGCGCGTTTTGCGTCATACATGGCTTGGTCCGCTCTATGAAACGCGCTGGCGAATGTATCGTCTGGCAGATCGGCGCGGCTGATGCCAACGCTGATGGTAATGTCGGTGCTGTGGGGCAGTCGGATTGAGCGCAACGCGTCGCGGATCCTTTGCACAATTCGCTCGCCGGCGTCCAGGTCTGTCATGGGTAAGAGAATGGCAAACTCATCACCACCCATACGACCAAA
>CAZVYE010000329.1:0-3088 GCA_964630895.1 uncultured Gammaproteobacteria bacterium
GCACCTTGCCATCGTTCAAGTCGCTCTGAAAGCGTCTTGCCAGCAACAACCGCGAGCGCCGCAATGTCGTCCCCCTGCAGACTGAAGGCCGATCGTTGGTTTGGATCATCAAGATCACTCAGCTCAAGTCGATAGCCCCGATCGCTAATGGTAAGTCGTGGCACCAGTATTCGGTCAGCGCCAGTATTTGTTCGCACCACTTGAGCCTGACCCACTCGGTCCTTGGTGTCTGGGTAGCGACCGAGAGTTGCCAGCACCGATTGTGTGCCTACGTGTTGACCGCCCGCGTCGGCGATCGCGCTGTTAATTAATGGAAGCGCACCGTAACGCACCCAATCCAGTTCAGCATTCCCAGTCTCGTTCTCCACCGGCAGGACGGCAATCCGAACCCACTTTTCTTCCACCTTCTGGTGCCACGGCTTTGCCACCAGAAGGGCTACAACAGCCAAAGCGGCCAACGCTGCTAACGGCCAGAACCAACTTGATCTTTGCTGCTCGATTAGAGTGGAGTCTTCGTTATTCGTTGTGACCGATTCAACACGCTGGTCAAACCGATATCCCACCCCAAACACGGTTTTGATATATGCCTCGGAGTCGTCCTTTTCGAGAGCACGTCGAATACGGCTTACCGCTTGTGCCACGGTAGACTCTGAAACCGGTCGGCCGCCCCAAACCTGGCTCAGCAGCTCGTCTTTATCGACAACGCGATCTGCATTGCGCATCAGATGCAGCAGAAGATCAAAGGCCCTTCGCTCCAACGCAATTGGCTGTTCGTCAATCAGCAACTCGCGTTTACCAGGCCGCACTTCAATCGACCCACTACGAAAAATCTCGTTAGCGTCTGCGTGCTCGTTCGGAGTATCGGTGCTTGCTCTCTCCATAGCTTCGAGTCTATCGCAAAACGGCTCGAAAGAAGCACCGTCATGAGTTCGTTTAGTGTTTCTCAAGGCCCGTAGCGCTCACCTGTCTAGCCTAGATGCGGCTCGACAGGACAGCCCTTTAGCAATAAGCACTGATGAAGGTTGCCATGAGAAAGTTTCTGTTTTGTTTATGTCATTCACTTTGAGCACGCCGATGTTTGCCAGTCCCGCTGATGCACCGCTGGATCTAGATTCAACGTTTGGCGATGTCGGTGCGATTGTCATCGAAATAGCCGGTCTAGACATTGGTTTTGACGGCCTGATGGAGGACAACGGCGAGTTTGTCGTCTTTAGTGCCACGGCAAGAAATTCGGCTGACTCTCAGTCGAAGAATTTGCCGGGTCCAGCGCCGTCCATGATGCCAGGCCCAGCCAACTCTCGCGCTGTCAGTTCTGCAGTTAGATTGCTAGGGGAACGCCAGTTTGGGCGGTGGAAGTTTAATCTCCTGCTTGGATGTCTTGCCGTCTTGCATGAATTCCTGCATGACCTCGCCCACTACAGGTGAGGCCATGAATAGATTGTGTCCCGCATTGACCACGGTGACATGACTCACGTTGCGCAATCCAGCCACTGCTGCAATTTGCTCTTCCGGATAGGTTCGCCCGTCCAAGGTGCCACTTAACAGAAGCGTTGGCACACTGGAATTCGGAGATTCACGAAACGCATCACCCAAGTCCAGGCCAGGAATGGCACCTTGCAGATGAGGCATGGGGAAATTCAGGACATCCCCAAGCAAAGAAGATTCTGCCTGTCTGCGAACTTTTGTCAGACGCGCTGCATCTATGCCTGACGCCAGATCCATCGCCAGGGACATTCCGCGCAACGTGATCGTTCCATCCGGGTCGTAGAAGCGACTCATCAATTGGGTCAGCACCGAATAATCCTCTTGGAAAACCGTGCCATAAAGCTGGACCAGCATGAGCGCCGACTGGGGATCCGCAACCATAAAACTCGCAATCTGTTGCATCGAGCGTTTGTTCAAGACCACTTTAGCGGGCTCTCCATCGCGAACAGGGACTACCAAATCAACGGGTTGCTGTTCCAGTCTCCTGTGCACCGCGCGAATCATCCCAAGAAGGTCAGGAAACATTTTCTTCGCCACTGGATCGGTGTGGATGGCCTGCTCAAGTCGCCGAAAATATGCATCGGTTTGCGCCGGCAGCTTCACCGTTTGATCCAGTCCTTCCGCGCTGGCCAGGATGACCTTATCCAGCATGGCGTCTCGATACTTTATTGTTGCCAGCGCCAAATGCGTTCCATATGAAATACCCCATAGTGAGATTTTCTCCACGCCTAGATGACGGCGCAGCGCATCAAGATCTTCCACGCTTTCTTTAGTGGTGTAACCCAGGATATCTACGCCGCTATCCGCCCAGAATTCGATACATTCGGCCACCGCTGCGCGATATAGCTCTTCCACGTCTTCCGCCAACACGCTCTTGTTCTGGGGAATTACCTGATCGGAACGGCAGTCGGGTGGTGTCGTGGACTGGCCGGTGCCACGTTGATCCAGGGCAATCACATCTCCATGTGCCCGCATTGCCATAAAGAGCGGAAATCGAGGCCCTTTGGCAGTTTCTATTCCTGATCCGCCAGGGCCACCAGCCAGGTACACAATAGGCGGGCCACTAGCATCTGTTGTTGCTTGAAATCGCACATAGCGTAGCGCCAGCGTGCGGCTGTCCGGCTGAGCACGATTCTCCGGCACTTTGAACTCACCGGCTATCGCAGCCACAGGCTCCCCACGGTTGGGAGCAAATTGGATATGCTCTTCATTTGGGAGTAGTGATTCTGCAGCCACAGCCATATCAAGGCACAGACAGGAAAATAGAAGGGTAAAAAAACGGCGCATGGGTAACTCCAATAGAAAAGACCTTACCTACCCTAGCTATCCGTTGCCGATGCGCCTTCCATTAATCCACGAGCGGCGGCAGATATTCTGCCAACGGTTATGGGTTACCGTTCACCGTCGGTGTATGGTTGCCTGATGAATACCTTCGTTCGATCTATCATTCTTGTCGCCAGCTGGGCTGGATATGCTGCGCCAGCCCTTGCGCAAGATATTGCCGTTTTACAGTACGATTCGATTGTGGTGTGTCCGGCCGATGAAACCCAAAGTAGCCCACCAGAATTTACTGGCCCTGACTGTTGGAAGCCGCAAAGCGAGC
>CAZVYE010000330.1:0-3088 GCA_964630895.1 uncultured Gammaproteobacteria bacterium
GATATTCCCAGGCTAACTGTTTATTAATATTGGTGACATTAAAATCCATTAACCTGACTACAGAAAACGGCAGTATCAGGTCCTTGAAGTTTTCGTTATAAACCTTATCTGACAAATCAGATATCTTCTTTGTTGGTACCAGACGAATATTCCTAATCGGATCATCACTTTTTACAGCATCGATTCTCAATGCCAATGCCCCGACTTTTTCGTCGAACTCAACGTCGATCCTGTTTTCACCTCTGGATATAATTTTTGGTTTAACATAATGGAATTCTATATCGCCATCGCCATCGAACAGCAGTGTGTACCGCCTCTCACCAAATGAATGATTCTGGAATTTAACAGAGACGATAGAGACAGCATGATCACCATCGCCCTCCAGTTCTTTTACATATCGATCCTCTGTCAACGAAAGTGGGACAGATGCCTTACTACTCTCTTTCGGCAGACGCCATTCTTCACTTAACTTGGCCATATTAATAAAAGGGTTTATATGCGAGTAATAGCTTTTACTCTCGAGATTGATACCGGACTCAATACACTGCTGTGATAGCGCGGACAACGCACCTGCCGCGTAAATTATCATCCATTTCATATCAGAGCCTCTCTAATAATTCGCTCTTCTCTACTATCTTCAGTCCTTTGCGCTTTACTTCTTGGTCATTCTGTCTCGCTTTCCAGCGGGCCAATCTCAGGCGACACACCGACTATTTTTGCTACTCAAATTAGCCTAACGTGCGGAAATGAATAACATTGGCTCTTTTTCAGAGAGGCCCCGCCGAATTGAATCTCACGAAAGTCCAGGCTATTACAAGCTAGTGTCGTTACGTACGATGTCAGTAAAAACATGTTTAACTTTAACTTACTAATAGCTCTTATCCGCCACAAGACACTCGGTATCAAGCCTCTATCAAGCTGCACACTAATCCGGTGGCAAACCGTCGATAAACTGGCAGGAGGCTATCTTTAGTGGATTATCCCAAACCAATTCCCATGACTTCATCTCACCAACGATCTTTTCTGCAGCTTGGCGACCGGCACTCAAATTTGGTGGCCGTCTTACTATGTGGTGCGTATCCGTGGCTAAGACTGTAATCACACCCCGCTTCAGCATCTGCTGCGCACAGGACATTGCAGCCTCTCCAAATTGGCCATTCAACGAAGTAGCGGTAACCTGGAACAGGCAGTCGTGACGCAGTAGGCGCTCAAGCTTGCGAAACTGCCGCAATATATCCTTATTGCGTTCTGGGTGAGCGATCATCGCACGAATATTCCGCTGCTTGAGCCAGCGCAGGAACTGATCGAGACCAGGCGGGATATGGCTATGCGGCAGCTCCAATAAAAGAACTTTACTCCCCTCCCATTCACCCAAAAACGGGATCTTATCTTGCATCAGCAATACCGGCAGCTCTGCGCTTAAGCGCACCTCAGCAGCATAATCAAGATGTAGAGGTATGTGTTCCCGCTGCAGCGCCTGTCGGAACACCTTATATACGCTGGCAATTGAGTCGGCGTTGTTATCGTAACGCCCGGCATGGATATGCGGTGTTGCAACTGCGTGGGTAATCCCATCCTCCACTGCAGCCCGTGCCAGCTCCAAGCCCTGCTCGATGGTGCCAGCGCCATCGTCGATGCCGTGAAGCAGATGGCAATGTAGGTCTATCATACAGTGTCAAGTTTGTGCTTACTCGGCATCGCTGCCTGCCCGTCGCTGTCACCTGGCGATCCGCTTGCCGGGCTCGCTTCATCCATTACTTTGTTCTCTTCGGACTCATCACCCTCTAAATCGGTCCCCGCGATCGCAGAAGGATTACCATAGCCATATTGATCTCGGTAATAATCATAACCATCTTCCGCGCTGTCTGCGTCGATTTGATTAACGACTATGCCGTCAATCACCAAACCGGACTTGGCAAATCGCTCCAGACCTCTTCTAATCAGTCGCTTGCTGGTTGCGTTTGCCTTAACGACATAGAGCCGCGAATCGACATGTTTGCCGACAAGGAGAGCGTCGCTGACAGCCCGTACCGGAGAAGTATCGATAATGATACGGTCGTATAACGATGCCAGTACTTTGATATGGTTAGCGAAAGATACCGACCCTATGACTTTTTGCGCGTCCGGAGGCAGTGTACCCGCCGGCATGATATCCAGTCCGCTCTCCTTGTCATGGAAGATACATTCATCAAGCGAATTATTCTCGGCAATCAGTTCGGTGATTCCGGGATGATTTTTGGGAATGCCAAATTCCCTTGCTATGGATGGCCTGCGCAAATCACAGTCTATCAAAAGCACACTTTCGATTTGCGCCAGGGAAAATGCGAGATTGATAGAAACGGTTGTCTTTCCTTCCTCAGGCACCGACGATGTCACGGAAATAACCCGGCCGCTCGACTCAAGGTGGTACAAAACGAGGCTAGTGCGCAAGGTCCTTACGGCTTCGCTAAACTGATACTGCTTGGCATCGAAATATGTGCGTAGATCATCGTCGGCATCGGCTACTTTTTTGACTAAAGGAATCACGCCGAATAGGTTTTGCCTCAGAACGCCGTCGACATCTTCTGAGCTCTTAACGCCGTCATAAACCAACTCGTGCAACATTGCCGCCATAGCACCAAGCCCTAAACCTAAGACGATAGCTAATGCGACAATAAGGTTGATTTTCTTATCTATCGGGTGCCGCGGTGTGACGGCCGGATCGGCCACGCGGGCACTATCGCTATCAAATCCTCCAGCTTGATTCATTTCCCTCAATCGCGTCAGAAAGGTATTATACAAGTCTCTATCTATTTTCACCTGTCGTTGCAATTCAGCATGTCTTGCCTCTTTCCCAGTCAGTCGTTGATACTCGGACTTGGCACGCTCAAAGTCTCTTAATGCCGCCGCTTCGTTGGCCAGAGCGACCTGGTACTCGCCTTCTACACCCGCAACCAACTGTCCTATTTCACTATTTAACTGGGCTTTTATTGCTTGTAATTCGCTAATGGCGGAAATCATTTTTGGGTGTTTTGGACCATAGCGCAGTGCAAGCTCCGACACATTGAGTTGCGCTTCTGCCTCTATTTTTTTGATACCTTGAATGACG
>CAZVYE010000331.1:0-449 GCA_964630895.1 uncultured Gammaproteobacteria bacterium
AAACAAAATTATCACTAGCATTGAAGGAGACACGGAATTCAGAGCAAACATCATCACAGACTTAAAGAAGGATCCTGAGTTTAAGGCGATCGGTGAAGGTGTCAGTTCTATTCAAAAGGAATTCCTTAAGCTGAATATTCACCTCGCTTCAATAGACGAAAAAATTAAAGCTTTAGAGCGGGAGGCTTATCGCGCGAGCGCCAGAGCGGCAGGAATTAAGAACCCTGACATACGCACCGTGACCCTAAGGGCAGATGAACAGTTTGATTACCGCCTCAAGTTGCCCAATAGAACCATGAATCTTAGATACACGATCACGAGATTCGACGGGAAATCCATAGGCATTAGGTTGGAAGCCCAGGACGACAAAGGACACCAGTATCGTCCTGTCTATTTCACTATTTCCGTCACCGAGGGAGCCACTATCAATCTTTCTCGCTTAATTCCTA
>CAZVYE010000331.1:459-3079 GCA_964630895.1 uncultured Gammaproteobacteria bacterium
CCGGTTAAAAGCATGCCGAATATTCTCCTCGCGATTGTCGGCCGACCAACGCCTGATACAATGGTTGCAGCAATAGGTCCAGCAGAGAAAACCACTGCAGGGTGAACCAGCTTCCTTTGCTCTTTATTGAACCGCGCTGCTGGAAAACCACTGCGTGTGTAAGCACCCTGAAAACAATTTTTATGAAATGACACCGACAAAACCATCATGCACAACGTGAGGAATCTGAAAAAAAGCAGTAAGATCATCCCCGAGGTCGGGCTAAACCAGGATCAGGTGGTCAAGGTTATCATGGAGAATATCGATGCTCGTGGCTCGATGATGAGATGATCGAGCAGAGGGGTACGCCGAGGCGGTAGATTGAAAGTGTTTATGGAAACACCTTGCTTGCGCGCGGGCTGCTACGGTGTAGCGCGGTACGCCGATTCTTATGAATTCAATGACTTGGTGCCCGGAGCCGGACTCGAACCGGCACGGACCCTTCCGAGTCCTCGGGATTTTAAGTCCCGTGTGTCTACCAATTCCACCATCCGGGCAAGCGACGAAAGAGGACCAGTTATGTCCCTGCGTCAGCGTCGTGTGGTCTGAAAAACTCTCAGGCTTCAAAGCTTCCCATAGCGAATCAACGTCTCCCGATTCTTTGCGTAAAGCTCGACGGCTTTGACGATGACTTTTTCGGCTTCGGTACAGCCTAAAAATTTCTCCACCTTGACGGCCTTGTTTTCCAAAGCTTTATAGTCTTCGAAAAATCGCCGTACTTCAATCATGCGGTGGGGTGGCAATTCTCGGATCGACTCGTAGTGGGCGAATTCGGGATCATCGGCGTGAACCGCAATGACTTTATCGTCGGTTTCTCCCTGGTCAACCATCTTCATTAGACCAATCGGTTTGGCCATCACAATGGACAGCGGTACGACCGCTTCCTGACCCAACACCAACACATCCAAAGGATCATGGTCTTCGCAATACGTCCGCGGGATAAACCCATAGTTTGCCGGATAGTGGACCGAGCTGAACAAGATCCGGTCCACTTTGATCAAGCTACTTTTCTTGTCCAGCTCGTATTTGGTCTTGCATCCCTTTGGGACCTCGATGACGGCCGGAATTAACTCTGGGACTCGATCTCCAAGCTCGACGTCATGCCAAGGATGCATAATCAAACCTTCGTCGGTTACAGCCAGAGCCACTGAATCAGCAAGTGCACCGGCAGCACCGCTGCAACACTAAACGGCAGGCTAATTTTCATGTAGCTCCAGAGGTCGATCCGGTAACCGCGTTTTTCCAGCATTCCACACGCCAGGACATTAGCCGTGGCGCCCACGGGAGTAATGTTGCCGCCGATCCCCGTGCCAGCGAGCATACCATAGTAGAGCGGCCATGGGCTTATGCCCAACGACTCCGCCAAATAGTTGCAAACCGGAATCATGAGAATGGTGTAAGGCACGTTGTCCATAAAGGCCGACAAGAGAACCGAGCCCCAAACTAGTACGAACAGATAAACCGTAGGGCTCTTTAACCCAGTTCCGGCGAGCCAGTTGGTAAAGTCTTTTAGCAATCCGACTTTCTCTACGGTGGCAATGACGACGAAAATCCCGATCAAGAACCATAAAGTATCCCAGTCAAATTCCTGCACCATCTCGCCAATCATCCGCCGACCGATATAAAACGACGCCAGGCCGACCAGAAGACCGACAATCCCGGGATGCGTCATCGGAATAAACGCCAAGGCAAAAACGCTCGCAAGAAAGACTATCGACGGGCCATAGGTAATCGCAATCTTTTCATGGGCCATATTTACCGTGTTGTTCAGGTTGCGAAAATGAAAAAGCAAGATGAGCAGGGCGGCAACCACCCCCACGACCGATAGCGTTCCGATTCCCACTTTCCCTTGAAACCAGTAGAAATCCATAAAGTTCATGCCTGTGGCCATGGCCAAGATCAACGCGGGCGGATCCGCCACCATAGTGACTGTTGTCACCGCATTGGAGCTGATGGCGAGACCGACAAGATAGATAAAGAGCGGCGCTTTGAGTCTCTCAGCGATCTCGATCGCCAGCGGCGCCAGCATGATGACGATCACTGGATTGGCCATGAAAGCAGACAAGAACGCGGCGAGGGAGCAAATAAATAGCAGGGCGTACTTTTCCTTTTTGACCCGAGCCAATACATGAGAAGCTATGAGGGATGGGACTTTGCTCTCGCGAAAAACCATCGCGAGCATGCCATAGCCCCAATAGATGGCCAATACATCCCAATCCACCATTTGCAGCAAAGCGGAGACGGGGTTGGTTATACCAAGGGTGATAAGCGCCAGAGCCGCTGCCAGCGACAAATAATGAATGGGAACGCGACGGTAGAGGATAAGACCAAAACAACCGGCAAATATCAAAAGAGCCAGCCACTTCTCTACGGTTGGGTCGAAGAGGTGGTACCAGGACATTCAATCCTCGCCGGTTTTCATGACACGACCAAAGCGATAGTGGCGGTCACCAAGCTTAGAAGAGGAAATCTACCAAGGCTCGATTAGCAGCCACGATTACGGAACCGAAAACCAGAGCTACGACGGCCATCAACTTCAAAAGAATATTCATCGCCGGTCCCGACGTATCTTTGCACGGGT
>CAZVYE010000332.1:0-3046 GCA_964630895.1 uncultured Gammaproteobacteria bacterium
GCCCAAACTTTCCGCTAATATTCCGAGCTGTGTGCCGATGTGACCGTAGCCTATGATACCGAGGGTCTTGCCACGCACCTCATGCGATCCGTCCGCTGATTTAAGCCATGTTCCTCGGTGCGCCGCCATATTGCGCATTGGAATACCGCGCAGCAGCATAATCACTTCAGCCAGTACGAGCTCCGCTACACTGCGGGTATTAGAAAACGGTGCATTAAATACCGGAACACCCTGCAGTTGTGCAGCGTCCAGGTCCACTTGATTGGTACCGATGCAAAAGCATCCCACGGCGACGAGCTTTTCGGCTGCCGATAGCACTTCCGGATTGAGCTGTGTTCGGGATCGGATGCCAAGAAAATGCGCATCGTGTATTTCTTCTTCTAATGCTTGTCCAGTCAGGGATTTGGGATGGCTTACAATTTGTTCGTAACCCGCTTTGCGAAACTGCTCGGCAGCCTGCGGATGAATTCCTTCCAGAAACACGACCTTGATCTTGCGCTTGGGCAAAGAAAGTTGTTGCACGAAATCACCTGAGAAATATTTTGCAAGTATTTGAAAGTATGAGAAAAACGTTTATGAGTCTTTAATAAAGATTTGCTTTGTACTAAGTGTTACACTCAACGCCGTCTTTGCGGGCTCGATTGTGCCCCAAACAGCGCCGAATTCCGAGCATAACAAAAATTTAAACCGCGATTCCTGTAGACATTATGAGTTTAGACACCGCTGACGTCGCCCGATCATTGGGTCAAAAGGTTCCGGATCTGGAAATTTCCTGTGAACCGAATGATCTAAGCTTTTTTGGGAAAGACTGGACCGACCGCTATCCACCCGATCCATGTGCCATATGTTTTCCGACTAATGTCGATCAAGTGGTGGGCGTGGTGCAATGGGCCAGAGAAAACGGTGTGAACCTGGTTCCATCCGGCGGACGTACAGGGCTTTCAGGGGGGGCTTGCGCGACCCAGGGCGAGTTGGTGGTTTCAACTGAAAAGATGCAGGCGATTGAGGCATTTGACCCCATCGACCGGCAAGTACGGGTGCAAGCAGGCGTAACCACTGAGCAGCTACAGGAATTTGCTCGATCAAAAGATCTTTATTACCCAGTAGATTTTGCCTCGAAGGGCTCATCTCAGATCGGTGGCAATATCGCTACCAACGCGGGCGGCGTGCACGTTCTGCGTTACGGCATGACACGGGACTGGGTGGCTGGACTAACCGTCGTCACAGGTACTGGCGAAGTGTTGCAGCTAAATCGTGGGCTGATTAAGAACGCCACCGGATTGGACATGCGTCATCTGTTTATCGGTAGCGAAGGCATGTTGGGCATAATCGTGGAGGCGACGATGATGCTCACCGACCCACCGGCAAGCCAATCGGTCATGGTGCTGTCTTTACCGGATATGGCGGTAGTGGGCGACGTATTTATGCGCGCGCAGCGGATGCTTAATCTCAGCGCTTTCGAGTTCTTTTCGGATTTGGCAGTAACTAAAGTGCTGGAGCGAAGCGAACTGCGCCGTCCCTTGGACAGCTCTGCGCCGTATTATGCGCTCCTGGAATTTGATGCCGCTGATGATGCTGCTCTGGAGCAGGCGTTAGCGCTATTTGAGGACTTGTTTGAATCCGAACTGATTCTTGACGGTGTTGTAAGTCAGAGTGAATCTCAGGCGGCCCAGTTTTGGGCAATACGCGAGCGTATTTCAGAATCTATCTCCGTAGAAAAACCTTACAAGAATGACATTGCGGTAATGCCGTCAAAGGTCTCAGCTTTTTTGCAACAGCTGGACACGCTGGTTGGACGTGCGTATCCAGAGTTTGAAGTAGTGTGGTTCGGTCATATAGGAGACGGCAACCTCCATTTGAATATTTTAAAGCCAGCGGATAAGAATGATGCGACATTTGCCAATGAATGCAAAAAGGTCTCGTTAGAGGTCTTTGCACTGCTAAAAGAATTCGAGGGCACTATCTCAGCCGAGCACGGGGTAGGGCTGCTCAAGCGAGACTCGCTGTCCTATAGTCGCTCAGAAGGTGAAATTGCCCTGATGCGCGGAATCAAAAGATTGTTTGATCCCGATAACATCTTGAATCCAGGCAAGGTATTGCCAGAAGACCAATGAGCTAATCGCGGCATCCCGCTGTTACTTGATGGTTGATCCGACCACCTCACTCTGCGGCAAGACCTCCCAATCTGTTTCATAAACCGACTGTTGCCGCCGCAGCGTAACCGCTACTTTGTCACTGCTGGCATGCCGCAGGGCCTGCATGACTTCTTTTGGTGTTGCAACTTGCGAGCCATCCACCTGTGTGATTACGTCACCCGGCAAGACGTCAAGGTTACCCAGGTCGTTCGCCGCAATGACCAGTACACCTTTTGACGTGCCGAAATACTCCCCCAGGGGAGGGCTTAATGGCGCAAGCTCCAGGCCTGACCAACGCCAGCCTGCTGCCCACACCATGGGCAGCGAGCGTCCAGCTATCAGCGGGCTGGTCTTTCGCAGGGTCTTGAGACGCTCTAAGTCAGCGCGAAGCTCGGGAAAGCGCAGCTCTCGCATTTGCTCATTCAGGGCACGCAAGCTATCCAATTCAATGCGCAGACCCTCGGTGTTGAAACGGTAGGCAAAACCGTCTCCGTCTACGCGCACCGCGTTCTCCGGCCAGTCAAATCTTAATGCGTGTTTCACCTCGGTTTCTGCAACGACCAATTTCTTATCAATTTTCTTGCTGCCACATTGGAGCGAAAGCAAATACTCATCACCTACATTTAAGTGCTCTAGCTCACGCATCAGGTCGGCGTACTCTTCGCTGCGGATCACAGGTTGGCCGTTTACCGCAAGAATCGTATCGCCGGGATGCAAGTTAGCCTGAGCGGCCGGGCTGTTGGGAATAACGCTCGCTATTTCCACGCCGTGCTCTGGTTTTGGGCGCAGAACCACCCCAAGCATGGCCTTTTTCTGACTGTCGCTAAAGGTGCTAAATGCAAAGCCGGAGGCTGCGGTATCTTCCGTATCACCGTCAGTGTGTTTCACGGGAGTCTGTCCGCCGAATGCCA
>CAZVYE010000333.1:0-3024 GCA_964630895.1 uncultured Gammaproteobacteria bacterium
GAAACCGTTGGGTCATAGAATCCACCTTCTGCCTCGGCAAAGGCTTCGGCGGCGTCAGAAGTCAGCACCTCGGCCCACATGTAACCGTAGTAACCTGCCGAATAGCCTTCTCCGGAGAATATATGACCGAAGTGCGGCGTGCGGTGACGCATCACAATTGTGTCCGGCATGCCCAGGTCGTTCAGTGTTTTCTCTTCGAACTCATGTGGGTCAATGTTCTCTGGATCAGTGGTGTGAAGCTTCATGTCCACTAAAGCAGATGCCAGATATTCGGTAGTCTTGAAGCCTTCATTGAAAGTGGCAGCTTTCTTGATTTTCTCTACCAGCTCCGCAGGAATCGGCTCGCCTGTTTCATGATGCACCAGGTAGTTGTTGATGACGTCGTCTGTCAGCAACCAGCGCTCTAGCAGCTGCGACTGGAATTCTGTGTAATCACGCACACCACCGTTGGAGGTGGGGTAAGTTACATTAGACGACAACGAGTGCAGTGCATGACCAAACTCGTGGAAAAAGGTCTCTGCATCGTCCCATGAAACCAACACCGGCTCGCCTGGCGCGCCTTTGATAAAGTTGGAGTTGTTGGACGACAGCACGGTTTCTTTGCCATCGTAGGTGGTGTGGCTGCGGTATGCAGTTGCCCAGGCACCAGAGCGCTTGCCTTGGCGCGCGTACGGGTCCAGATACCAAAGACCAATATGCTTGCCGGTATCTTTGTCGGTGACTTCCCAGACGTTGACGTCTTCGTGGAATACCGGAACCGTGCCTTCAGGGACCGGCTCGAAGTTAAAGTTAAACAGCTCGCCGGCAACGTAAAACATAGCTTCACGTAGTTTATCCAGCTGCAGGTACTGCTTCACTTCATCCGAGTCCAGGTCGTACTTTTGCTTACGCACCTTTTCCGCATAGAAGCGATAATCCCATGGCTTAATCGTAATATCAGCGCCTTCTGCGTCTGCAACAGCCTGCATATCAGCCACTTCTTCTTCCACTCGTGCAATGGCTGCGGGCCAAACTTGCTCCATCAGGTCCATCGCCTGCTCGGGTGTCTTGGCCATACGATCTTCCAAGCGCCACTGGGCGTAATTATCGTAGCCCAGCAGTTCAACGCGCTCATCGCGTAGCTTCAGTATTTCTGCGATGAGTTCGTTGTTATCAAACTCATCTGCATTGTCACCACGGTTGTAGTACGTGCGCCAAACTTTCTCTCTTAAATCTCGCTCAGTGGAATACGTCAAAAACGGGTCCATTGATGAGCGCGTATTGGTAATGGCGTACATATCTTCCTTGCCTCGCTGCTCAGCGGCCGCCTTGGCTGCTTTGGCAAAAGACTCAGGTAATCCGCCGATTTGGTCCTCACTGATATAGGTGACGTAGTTTTCTTCATCTGCCAGTACGTTGTTGGCAAATTTGGTGTGCAACTCGGCCAATCGCTTCTGGATTTCTGCGTAGCGCTCTTTTGCTTCACCATCCAGCGTTGCTCCGTTGCGAGCAAACCCGTTATAAACCAGCTGTGTCACACGCTGCTGTTCGGCGTTGAGCGAATCCATCTCGTCGCTTTCAAAAACAGCACGAATGCGCTGGAACAGCTTGTCGTTTTGCGTGATCTTAGATTGGAATTCAGACAGCTTCGGTGCCATCTTGGCCTGAATCTCGCGAAACTCTGGTGTGGAACGGTTGGAAGACCAGATTCCCCAATAGCTGAATACACGACCAAGCTCATCCCCTACACCCTCCAGTGCAACAATGGTGTTTTCAAATGTAGGTGGTTCTGGGTTATTGGCAATCTCTTCGATCTCCTCGAGATTTTTCTCCATGCCAATCTCGAGAGCTTCTTCCAGGTCTGCCAGGTCCATCTTGTCAAATGCAGGAACGCCACCATAAGGTCCTTCCCACTCTGCCAACAGTACATTGTCCTGGCCTGCTTCTGGTTTCTCTGGCATCGATGCCTCTTCTGCCGGTGCAGTTGCTTGCGCAGCAGGGGTAGTGTTGGCAACTTCAGCTTCTGTTTCGCTCGTTTCATCGCTGCAGCCAGCAGCGAGGGTCAGCGCGCCGACCACGGCCAGCGTGATTAGTCTTTTTTGCATGGGAATTCCTCTATCTTCCTAAAGGGATAACTATTGGGACAACCGCGCAGTCTACATGGAGTAGTGTGAATTACTAATGTGGCTAAGGTAATGCCACCGGTGCGTTGATTGCTTCAATATCTACAGAACGGGGCAGGAGCAGCCAATATTCGCCCTCAGACTGCATGTGCCCAGCCAGATACTCCGCGCGTTCACCGTGCCCCCAAAATACGTCGCCTCTCACCGCGCCGCGGATTGCGCCACCTGTATCCTGGGCAACCATGAGTCGTTGCAGGGGCATTTCTCCTTCAACGGGTGGCGCTATGTCTACCCAAACTGGAACGCCGTAGGGTATTTTGGTCCGGTCAACGGCCAACGAGTGGCCCGGCGTTAGTACCACGCCCTCAGCACCAACCGCGCCTTCCTTGCCTGTCTCTCGAAAAAAGACGTAGCTCTCATTCGTATTCATGAGCGCGTCTGCCTGATCAGGATTTGCAGCCATCCATGCGCGGATGGACTGCATGGAAACCGTTTCTTTGGTGAGTTCGCCGCGGCGGATTAGTTCACGCCCAATGGCAAAATACGGCCGACCGTTTTGGCCCGCATAGCCGATGCGCGTTGTACTGCCATCATCAAGCTCTACGACGCCAGAGCCTTGAATCTGCACAAAGAAAGCTTCTATTGGATCGTCCACCCAAAGCAAGACCTGGTCTTCGTGGGGCCAGTTGCCGGTTGTGATATCCGCGCGTGACTCGTAGGGCTTGAGCGTGCCATCAATCACACGGCCAGCTATCCTCTGGCCCTTAAGCGCTTCGCGGAATTCTCCCAGATTCACCATAATCAGGTCGTCTGGGCGCTTATGAAGTGGCACGGAAAATCGATCTGTCTGCTCCCTCGATCCGTGCAAAGAAGCCTCAAAGTATCCCGTAAAGAGCCCGGTTGGCTGGTCTCCAGCAAGCGC
>CAZVYE010000334.1:0-2996 GCA_964630895.1 uncultured Gammaproteobacteria bacterium
ATATCGAAGTGGTCGAAAGAATTACCGGTCAGCGTCCCGTAGGCTTCAACGCTTTCTGGATGCGCCAGACGCCTGCGACGCTGGATATACTTCAAGACCTGGGTTTTCTCTACCACATCGACGACCTGACCCGGAACGAACCGTCAATCACACCGGTTCGCGGCAAGCCTTTCGCGGTTGTGCCCTACACATTGCGAACGAACGATATCGTGCGGTTCGGAAGCCAGGCGATGACCGCTGCCGGTTTCGAGCAGGAACTGAAAGATGAGTTTGATGTGCTCTACGCGGAAGGGGCAGCCCGGCGCAGAATGATGTCGATCAGTACCCATGACCGCATCGCCGGCGCACCGGGAATTGTCAACGCTCTTGATCGGTTTCTCACCTACGCACGCCAGCACGAAGGCGTAGTGTTCATGCGGAAGGACGAAATCGCAAGATTTGCTCTCGAGCAGTCCGACACGCCTATGAATCCACCACGTCACTCTTAAACCGGCATTGCCCCGCCGGACAGATGATTGCGAGAGGACGGAGGCGCTAACGCAGAACCTCCGTTCTCCTGTGCCCCCTTCAGTCTGAACCTACGCCCAACCGTGAGCTGGGCACATTTTTCTTTGCGATTTGAGGAGCAGATGTCATGTCACGCCTCGATACAGCCCTTCGTGTTGCGACAGTCTTTCTAAGCATCATAGTACTCAGTTTAAGTGCTTATACATTCTTTCGAAAACCGATTTCTATTTGGACAATATTTTCTATTTCAACATTTCTGATAATTTTGATGATGTCGTTGATATTGATATTCCAAAAGAAAACAGCATTCTTCGCAACCATCGCAGCTCTATTCTCGACGCTCGTCATTGGGCGTTTGTTTTCTACGATGCATTTCGTGGAACCTGGCACGTCAAGTCTGTCAGACATGGATCCATTGATGATTGCCGAAACCGGTCCGGGAGTAGACAGCATAATGTGGGGGAGCACTGCACTTTCCATCGCGCTTGTTGCCGTGCTCCTTCAATTCGCCCGGCACCAGTCACTTCGCGGGCAACCCGCGGTGTTCATGGGTAGACCAACGCTAAACGATTGGGGACTTACGTTTATTCGGATTTATGTCGGGCTGATGTTCATTGCCCATTTTGCGGGACACCTATTTGCAGGACCGATGCCTTTCGCGGTCTTCGTGGACTATTTCAACTCGATTGGGCTACCGGCGCCAACAGCGTTCGTTATTTTTGCAGGGTTGATCGAGCTGGCTGTAACGGTTGGGCTGGCCTTCGGGTTCCTGACTCGGATTGCCGCAATCGGCGCTGCTGTTTATCTTTTCGTCTCGGTAGGACTCGGGGGGCATTACTCTGTCGGATATATTTGGGTTTTGCCCACTGGTGGCTGGGAGTTTCCAGCACTCTGGATATTCGCAGTTTCTGTTTTCGCCTTCACAGGCGGCGGCCCCGCCTCTATCGATCGGCTACTGGCGAAGAACTATGAGGCCATGCCAAATGGATTACGACGATTGCTTAAGTAAAACACAACGCCAGTTAGTGTTGATCTCGCAATGTCGTTTACTGCATTTCCGATCGAGTCAAGACTGGCAGATGATCGAAGCGCTCATCCCCGCTTGGTGATATCAAGTAACCGCTTAAACTGCATGACCGCATTCACAAGATTCACTCGGCGAGAAACTCTAAAATTCGACCAAAAGACCCCATGCACAGCCGGATGGGGTTCGGGTCGCAGGTCACCGGGCTCCTCACTGTCGGATTGGGACTGACAAACGCATTCAATCGGTGTTGTTTCGCATTCCGTGCGATCAATTCGGTCCCGGGCGGCAGGTAGGCTTGAAGCGCTTTGCAGGCACCTACGGAAGGTCATTGACCCCAGACTCAATTCGTGAAGTTAGCCCCTTACCATCAAGCGATGATCACTCCGGCGACATTGGTGGAATGGCGACGTGCTGGGTAAGGGGTCACGTCTCTGCACACTCGAGATGTCCTTCACGGAACTTTTCTTGGTAGAAATCGATAAAAGCCTGAACGCGGAGCGGGGTCACGCGATTCGGAGGGCGCACGACCCAAACGAACCACTCGGGCGAGACGGAAAACTCCGGTAATACACGAACAAGTCGCTTGTTGCGCAGATGGTCTGAAACATCCCAGAGAGATTTGAGGCCGATACCGAGACCCTGTAAAAGAGCACCGGTAACAGCTCCGCCAAAATTTGTGGTGAAACTGCCAGCCACGCGCGTCACGGTGGCATTTCCCGATTGATCGTTAAGGCACCAGTTACGTGTTTCGCCAAGGACGATGCAGCTGTGCTCCTTCAGTTCTGCCGGAGATGTGGGAGTGCCCGCCTGCGCCAGGTACTCCGGAGACGCGACCAAAACACGCGGATTTGGCACCAGTTTGCGCGCTATCAGCGAAGAGGAGGCCAAGACACCAATGCGGATCGCCAGGTCATAGCCTCGCTCGACGATATCGACCATAGCGTCGTCGAAGTCCAGTTTTAAGGAAACCTCGGGATACCGGTGCAGAAATTCGGCAATGTGAGGAACGATCTGGCTGCGCCCAAAGGATGCGGAGGCAGTGACCCGAAGTTCACCGAAAACCCGGCCCCGTGCAGAGGACATCGCCACCATTGCTTCCTCAGCACAGTCGAGGATCTGCTGGGCATGAAGCAAAAACGCTTCGCCGTCCGGTGTCAGGGAGACGGCGCGTGTGGTTCGGTTAAGCAATTTGGTGCCCAGTTCCGCCTCCAGCGCCTGGATGCGCTGTGTTGTGGAAGTGGGTGAAATCAGCATGTTATCGCCAGCTTTACCCAGTGCCCCCAGCGCTGCCACACGAACAAAAAGCTCAAGGGTCTTCAGATCAAAGGCAATGACGGTGTCCCCTTCACGTGCACGGTAGCGGAGGCCAGCAAGCCCCCCGCTACCAGAGGAGATTATCTGATCAGTTTGCCAGGGCAAAGTGTCTTGGCAGGGTGGCGAGCAAGCGATGCTTCTCGTAGTG
>CAZVYE010000335.1:0-2954 GCA_964630895.1 uncultured Gammaproteobacteria bacterium
ACGATGCCTACTTTCAATTTGTTCCCGACCCACTGCGCGACCCAGATGTGGTCACGCAGGTCAGGGACAGCGAATACAGTATCCGTCGTGTGGCAACCCGAGTGGCGGATTTAATTGCGGCCCGGACATACGCCTGTAGCTTGTCTGACGTGGACTGTCAGCGCATTTGTACCATTGGGGTGTCCAACGGTGGCACAACTGTCATGGCGCACGTAGCCAATCAAATGGAACGACACCTTGGCGAATATCTGGACCTTCAAACCCAGCGAACTTACGAATCCACATCTAGTTTTGAGCAGCGGGCAAGCGCGCTGGAGTATTTTCCAGCAACAGATAATGCGGTGATTGACGTTGCAGCGGATTTGGCCGATCCAAAGTTTTCCTATGTTATTTCGCCAGGATGCTCGCTGCGCGCCTTTGTACCCACCGTCCACCCAGACGACCTGGAACTCGAGCCAGAACTCTCGGATCTTTTTTACCCTGAGGGTCAGACCAATTTGTTTGTCGACATGGGGTCTGAAGACACGGTGCCAGACGAATGTCGGCCCGCAGGCATTCGAGGCATCCAGACCGAAGCGTACGAAGCTGCACTGGGTATCATCACGTCTCGATTCAGAACAACCGAGTACGTCGGCGCAGGGCACAATCTTATCGGTGAGCGCACCTTAGAGGTCGATGCAAAGCTCGAAACACTGGTTCTACGCTACTTTTACCCAGAGATTTTTTCCGACGGATTCGACGGCCAATAAGTTGCTGCGAACCGTAGGTTAACCTTTGGGTTCGGCGGAACCGTTTTCCTCTGCGTGGCGGGACAGTTTGGGCCAAGTGGATGCGTCCAAAGTGTCCTGGTATGCGTGCCAGGTTGCGTATGCAAGCCATGGCATTACAACGATCAACCCTAAAAATGCAGTGGCAAAACCAAGAGCGGTTAGACCACAGATCAGAACGCCCCAAACCAACATGACCAACTTGTTTTTCAACACCGCGTTGATGCTGGATATACAAGCCGTAATCATATCCACGTCGCGGTGAGCGATTAACGGCAGAGAAAATGCCGAAGCAGCAAATGTAATTGCGGCAAAGATTGATCCAATGGCGGAACCCAGTAGCAAGAATTCCAGAAGCGCAGCTGGCTTATTGGTATCTAGCTCCACGAAAGCATGCACGATTAGCCCTGCGCGCGACCAAACCAGCAGAATGACCAGTTGGACCAACGCGAATACGCCTGCTTGACCCAGAACCTTTTTCGTTATCACAAACGATTCCGACAACGTTGGCTGGCGCCCCGCTTCCCGCGCGCGGCTGACGCTGTAAAGTCCTACCGCAATCAGAGGCGCAATATAGACAAAGCCCGTTAGCAATACTGCCAGTAGGCCAAAGCTGCCCAGCTGCCAGGCAACTGCCGAGACAATAATACTGACAAAGAAAATCACAGTCCCATAGAACAGTGACAAGTTAGGGGTCGCCTTGAAGTCCGCCCAGCCACGGGCAAGCCAACGCAACGGTGCTGTCATTTGAAGCGCTCGGCATGGAACGACAAACGGTCGTTCGTCTTTGCCGCTGGACACATTCTCGTCATTCAATGATTCGTTCCGCCCTGTAGCCTCGTAACGGAATGATTATGAGACGACTCGGTCTAGAGGCAAATCAGGAAAAACACGTAGAATCTAAACGTGGGCCAATGCTCTTACAAACAATCACCAGACCAGACACAACGACTAAACAAGATTCACTCTCGCGGCTGCGATTCACCTGAGCACTACTGTCTTACCATCATCATGGGTACTTATCAGATGCCGTGAAGTGGAAGAATACTGTGAGGAAAGTGGCTCAATGAGCGAAGACATATTAAGAATCTCGAGCGAATTTTGGAACATCCGAGGCGACTTTAAGGTATTCGGAATGTTGAATATTGGGACACATTGCTCGCTAGTACGCCGTGCAAACGACCGCTATGTATTCCTGGATGCCTACACTCTCACTGACGAAATAAAGGAGATGGTGGATGAACGCACTGATGGTGGCGCGAAGATCGATGCGATACTAAACCTGCATCCCTTTCATACCATCCACGTCGAACGTGCGCATCAACAGTATCCGGACGCCAAGCTTTATGGGACAAGCCGACATATTGAAAAATTTCCGGATCTACCTTGGGAAACGGAACGTACAGAATCTGCCGGATTCGCAAAACTATTTGCCGACGATTTTGAGTTTTCTGTCCCCCAGGGCGTGGACTTTATTCCTGACAACGAACATCTGCATTTTGCGTCGGTGCTGGCCTACCATCGCGACTCTCAAACTATTCACTCCGACGACACGCTGATGTATCTGGAACTGCCCGCGCCACTCGGCTGGCTCAAATCACCAGACATTTCGTTTCACCCAACTCTGGCAAAGACTTTAGAAAAGCGCGCGGCGGCAGCACAAGAGTTTCGCACCTGGGCTTTTGGACTAATCGAAAACTGGGGAGATGCCGAAAATTTGTGCGCAGCCCATTCGGCTGCTTGGTTAAGCAATGAGCATCCAGAAACAACATTGAAGACCAAATTAGTCGCTGCACTAGACAAAGTTGAACACACACTTAAGGAGCATGAGGTGAAGTACGGCTAATGAGAGACTTTGCCTAGACCGGCTGTCAGATTGATAATTAAGTTGCCTTTTAACAGCTAACACCTTCACTTATACTCCCGCGCCATGCCTGAAGACGGACACGGAAGGCTAATCAAACTCGCACGACTTAATTTTAGCCATCCGGACACAAAGGTTGATGTCTCTCATGTACCGCGCACTAAGATTCGCTTTCTTTCCTCTTCTCGCGTCACTTTTCGTAACTGATTCTTTAGCAGTAGAAAGCGTTGACGTTTCCGATCCACTTTTTGGACCTGGAATCTTGACTGAGGCTCCGATAAACCAGGTCAAGCGACGGCCAAAATCCTTAGAAGATAGCCATT
>CAZVYE010000336.1:0-2936 GCA_964630895.1 uncultured Gammaproteobacteria bacterium
TTATCTCGGATGACTAAATCTGGAACAAAGATTTCTCAGAGAGACTGAACTGAGCCAGGCGACTCCAGTCAAATCGCAGCGCAAATCCGTGGTTCAAAATGGATCAAATAACACCTTCGTGTGAAGGCCTTCTGTGCACCAGCGATAATGCCTTGAAGACACAGATCTGGATGCATATCGATCTACGTGCTGGTGCGATCGTCAAAAAGCGCTTGAATCTCAATCACAGCTTATACTCGATTCCACAGATTGTGAGCCTGGCGACCATGGAGGAAACTCCGCGCATACAAATAGTAGTTCGATCAGTCAGAAAATGACAACTGATGTTATTCAGCTAAGGCTGGGGACAGTAGTGTGAGCAGGGAAGCTCTGCGCCTTCGTTTTCCACGTTAGTATGATTGACCAATAAGATGGTTTACAAATAGTATGCTTTACCTTGACAACCATTCCATTTTCCACTACAAAATTTAGATCCCCGGTATCGCCGGTTCTGGGCCCGTACTTCTCAATTTGGTGGTACGGCTTTCTTTTATTAGCTGCCAATTAATGGACCATCCGTATTTCCCACTGCTCGTCATGTTCGCCTTGGCAGGGGTCATTGTCTTGGCGTTGCTTCTGATCGCGCAAAAGGTCGGTCCAAAATCGCTCAATCCGGTCAAAGCAGAGCCTTTCGAGTCCGGTAACCCTCCCCGGGGCGATGCCCGGGTCCGCTTTTCTGTGCGATTTTATTTAGTCGCCATGCTGTTTCTTATCTTCGATCTCGAGATCGTTTTTCTCTATCCTTGGGCGATTCTCTTTCGTCAGTTGGGAGTTTTTGGCTTAATTGAGATGGGCATTTTTCTCGGGATCCTTATGATCGGGTTCGCCTACGTATGGAAAAAGGGCGCCCTTGATTGGGATTGACGGTCAATGGCTGAACCAAACGCGCAACTCCAATATATTCAAGAAAAACTGGGCAATAGAGTTCTGGAGACACTGGTGTTTCGGAATGATGCTGTGGTCATTCTTGAAAAGGCGGGCTTGCGGGATAGTTTTCGCTTCTTCAAGGAGGATTCTCAAATAGATTTGGATTTTCTCAGCGACATCACGGCCGTGGACTATTGGAAGAAAAAAACCCCGCGCTTCGAAGTCGTCTACCAAATGGCCTCGGTGGCGGGACGAAGGAGGCTTCGCGTGCGAGTTCCCGTGCCTGAAGAGGATGCGGCCGTGGAGTCGCTCACCCCTTTGTGGAATGGGGCGAATTTTCTTGAACGGGAAGTTTGGGATCTATTTGGCATTCGTTTTATCGACCATCCCGATCTACGTCGAGTTTTGCTCTATGAAGAGTTTCAAGGTCATCCGCTACGCAAGGATTATCCGGTCAACCTCTGGCAACCGCGAGTGCCGGAACGAAAGGTCGAGGGAACCTTTGTTGATGAGCGGTCCCACAACAAGTTGCTCATGCTAAAGCGAAGGCTGGGTCAGAAAGAGTGACCGGTCCGTAGTTGGAAAGCCATGGAAGCCGAGCCTCAAGAGCTACTGCCAGAAACCATGGAATTGCAGATGGGACCTTCCCATCCGGCAACCCATGGAACAATCAAGTTCAACCTAAAGCTCGAAGGGGAGAAAGTCCTCGCCTGTGATGTCGAGGTGGGGTTTCTCCATCGCGGGTTTGACAAGAGTTGCGAACAGGTAACCTGGACGCAGGTGATTCCCTACACGGATCGGCTCAATTACGCTTCTTCACTAATCAACAACGTAGGCTACGCCCTGGCCGTGGAAAAACTGATCGGCGTCGAGACCCCTCCCCGCTGCCAGTACATTCGCGTCATTATCAGCGAGCTGGCGCGAATCTTTGATCATCTCACCTGCTGCGGTATGGCCGCCTCCGAACTGGGCGCCATTACCGTCGGCTTCTATATGATCGAGGCGCGCGAGCTGGTCATGAGAATCATTGAAAGTCTGACCGGCGCGCGATTGACCGTTACCTATGTTCGTATTGGCGGCGTCAAGCATGATCTGGTGGAAGGTTTTGCCAGGCGAGTCACGCAGACCTTCACGACCATCCGGAGAATATTGGCCGACTGCGACCGTTTACTGTCACGCAACCGCATCTTCATTGACCGCATGTCAAACGTCGGGACCATCTCTCGGGAGACGGCCCTGAGTTACTGTCTTAGCGGTCCAATTCTACGTGCCACTGGCGTCTCCTACGATGTCCGGAAAGCCTATCCGTATTTGGTTTACGATCAGCTCGATTTCGATGTTCCGTTAGGGAGCCGAGGGGATAATTATGATCGTTTCGTCTGCCGTATCCAGGAAATCGAGCAGAGCATGAGGATTGTGGACCAGGGGCTGCGACAGATTCCGGTGGGCCCGGTTTGGATCGACGATCCTCGGTTCGTATTACCGGAAAAAGAAAAGGTCTACAACAGCATCGAAGGGCTGATGCATCATTTCAAGATCATTATGGAAGGGATCCACGTGCCGCCCGGTGAAACCTATTTCGCAGTGGAGGGGGGCAATGGCGAACTAGGTTTCTATATCGTGAGCGATGGTGGAGGCAAACCTTATCGGGTTCGAGTGCGTCCGCCTTGTTTCATCGCCATGGGCTCTTTTCACGAGATGATTAAAGGCTATATGGTCGCTGATATCGTTCCGACCTTCGGTATGGTCAATATGATCGGCGGCGAATGCGACCGGTGAAGCAAGAAATCGAAGAGCGGGGATGGTCGGTCGAGCATTGACGATATAGATGTGAGATAAAACGATCCTCCATCCTTTATTCACCATCCTTGGCGCCGAAGAATATGGCTTTAGAATTTTCACCCGAAACGTACAAGAGATTCGAAGAAACGGTCGCGCGTTATCCCAGAAAAGAAGCGGCGCTGTTGCCGGTTCTCTGTCTCGCCCAGGAAGAATTTGGCCATCTTGGGCAAGAGGCGATTGAGTATGTC
>CAZVYE010000337.1:0-2901 GCA_964630895.1 uncultured Gammaproteobacteria bacterium
TCTTCAGCAGTTTGTGCCAAAGCGTTGCGGATGTCGTTGTTGGTGCAGCTTGGCTCGTTGTTCCAGATCAAAGCCGCAACACCAGAAACGTGTGGTGTAGCCATTGAGGTGCCGTCGAAGAACGCGTAGTCGTCAACTGCAACTGAAACAGAAGCATTCTGACCGATCTGACCCAGCATGACCGAGCCGTCTACGTCAGAAACGCCTACTGAAGGAATGCTGGTAGCCGTCTCGCCCAGGGTACCCAGTAGTGGGCCTGGCTCGTTGTTGTAAATGATTGCTGCGACACCGCCGCCGTTCTCACAAGCAAGCACTTTGTCCGCAAACGCGATGTTACCGCGCTGGATCAAGCAAACCTGGCCGGAAGCGTTACAGGTGGATTCACCCAAACCGCAATCCATCAGTGAGCCAGATGCGCTATCAAACGGAGAGCCGTCCATTACGCTGTTGTCGTAAGCAGATCCGCCAACGCTAACGCTGCTGGAAGAACCAAAGCCGCGTGGCACTGAAGACAAGGTGCTTACACCAGGAGCCGCCAGTTCAACCTGGTCGTTCTGCTGAGAGAAGCTGGCAATGGTCTTGGTAGAATCGATAGCTGCTACCGATACAACGCTGTCGTAAGAAGCAGGGTAAGACTTGCGAGTGTTGCCGTCGTTACCAGCCGCTGCGATGGACAGAACGCCGCGATCATTCATTTGGCTAAATGCGCGATCTTCTGACCGGCTCTTCAAAGAACCACCCAAAGACATGCTAATGATGTCAGCGCCAGCAGCTTCACAAGCATCCGCTGCAGCTACCAGACCTGATGAGTAAGCCCAGCCAGAAGCGCCAAACACTTTAATGATGTGGACGTTCAGTGTGCCGTTGCTGTTTACACCAACAACACCGGTGCCATTAGCAACACCAGCGATGGTGCCTGCTACGTGGGTACCGTGTGAGTTCTCATCGGTGAACCAGTCGCCGGTGCCAGAATCGCTGGTGCCGGTCAGGTAGCCTTGGTTCATCATTTGAGAAAACTCAGAGTGGCCGCCGTCGATACCAGAGTCGATGATACATACGGTCTTCTCACCGCCAACAACTTCGGCTACGTCCAGCGCGCCAACCATTTCGATGCCGTAAGGAATGCCACCGTTTTCTTCGCGCTCCAGGCTTAAGGGATAGCGCTTTGCGTCGGTCTCAACAAACTCGATATTGGGGTTGTTCATCAAACCCTGTACCGCGTTGGCTGGAATGTACATGGCAGCTGCGTTGTGGCCAGCAAGATCTAATGCGAGTTCTGCGCCGGCAGCGCGAGCAGCGTTACGACCCTGTGGGCCTTTGCCATCTTTAAATTGAACGATAAAGCGCTCGCCTTGCGGACCGGCTTCAGAGATTTGTGGTGCACCGGCCATGGCAATTACGCCACCGACCATCATTGCCTGCATAAGGCTGGACTTCTTGAACATGTGTGACCCTCCAGGGACTATCTTAAAAATGCATCGAAGCGCTGGATTGTCACTGACCCCAGAACTGTTAGTTGACCGCTCTTCTCCGTCCTGAACTCTTCGTGGATCAGAGATCGGGAAGGCGTCTTTATTATTATTCGATGTAATTATCTTGTTATATTTGCGAGCAATTTGGGCTAGGGCTCGCGAAAAGTGGGCGCATTTAAGCACTGCCCATAGATTATGTCAAGGCAATGTATAGATGAAATATTCTCATCTATAAAGTTTCTTCGTGCAAAATTGCCTATTTGTCTGACTTGTAACATTTCTTGCTCGGGCACTGCGAAAAACTGTGTAATAGTTCACAAAACGGGCCATCGAAGCCAAATATGCCACCATCCGATTTTACAATTTCCGTATCGATAGGGGACGATTTTCCGGTGCGGGAGCTGCCGCTGAATCATGCGCTTGGCGTGGTGGCGCAGCTCCTGGATCGGCAAGATTGGGAACGATCAAAGACTGCCGTGCAATGTATTTTGCAAGAGTTGCCCGAGCATCCAGATGCGCTACGCATGCTGGCCGCAACCGAGCAGGGTCTGGGCAATCAAGACGCCGCAATTGATGCGCTAGAACAAGCTGTATCGGTGCAACCCACGAATAAAAAGGTTCTCACAGAGCTGATTGCGCTGCTGCGAAACAGTGAAAAAGATCAAGAGGCAAGAGCCCGCTTAGAAAATGTAGTAAAAAGCAATGGCGATTCAGCGAGCACATTGAACGCCAGCCTCTGGGCGAAATTAGGCGAGCTGCGCCACCAGTCAGGCGAGATGGAGGGCAGCAAGCAGGCTTACTTGTTCGCGACGCAGCTTGAGCCCAAGAATGCTCGCTACTGGACCAATCTGGCGGGGGCCGAATTTGCAGCAGACAACCCAGCGGCCGTGATTGATGCTGCGCGCACCGCCATCTCCTTAGATAGCCAGCAGGCACCTGCACATCTTCTGTTGGGCATGGGCTACATGGCAATGGGCGATCTGGAAGCGGGGGAGGCGTCTTTGCAGACGGCTACCAAACTTGCGCCCGACAATCATCAGGCGTGGCTCCAGTTAGCAGAAGTAATGGATGATCTGGGTCGTTGGGATGCTGCCCTACATGCCGCCAATCAAGCACTGGCGCTACGGCCAGGCTGGGCACCCGCGTTAGGTAGCGCGCTGTTTCTGGCGCGTCGGCTGTGTCGATGGGATTTAGTGGAGCAACTCGCGCCACAGGTGCAATCTGCCGTGAACCAAGGAGACCATGGCATCAAGCCGTTTGGCTATCTGGCTGAATGGAGCAGCGCTTCGGAACAACTAACCTGCGCTGAGGCTTGGGCAGCGGACATCCGGGCGCGCGCGCCCAAAGTGGCACCCACCAGTGCGCGGCAAAACCATGCGGATCGAATCCGGATTGGCTTTGTCTCCAATGGTTTTCGCCAGCACCCCAC
>CAZVYE010000338.1:0-1049 GCA_964630895.1 uncultured Gammaproteobacteria bacterium
GAGGCATGGTGACGGGTGGGACAGGAGGGACACTATTTTCAGAAAGTCCCTCATGAAAATGATTTATAGAAACTTCCCAAAAACAGTGTTACTACCTGTCACCTGTCACTGGCTTGCTAGGCACGGGATTTCTTGATTGGCTCATGACGGCTCGCTTCCGCCAGACTGTTGATTCACGGCCCTCCCCAACAGTTTCGTGAAGGGCACAAGCGAAGGAAAAACCCACAGGCTATAAATAACGCAGGTCCAAAATAGGAATTTGCGGCCTGGACTCACGCGCACCGTGCCGCTGCCTCGACCTTATCGAGGTATTCCTTCCAAAATGCGATTGCTTCTCGGCAGACCTCAATCGCATCGCGGCCACAGAATGCTCCGGAGAGAACGGAGGAGTCATAGGTGGTCGGGCCACCCGGCGTAATACTTGTATTCTGTCTGGCACCAATGCTGTAGAGGTGGACAACATTGTGCCGCTCTTTGTCGATGAACTCATGGAAGATGAGAGGCTGCGGCTTTGAGTTGTTCAGGTCTTTCCAGGCGTCGTCAATTGTTTTCTTGAGCTTCGTATCCTGCTCGGCGTCAATTTCTTTTAGGACATACCCGACTGCCCGTAGCAGAGCAACCAGCCCCGTCCAGCGCGTCCTCCAACTAGGGGTCGGACCGGCCGCCTCAAAATCGGCCAACGCCACCGCACAATCGGCAAGCACTTCTCGGGCATGTAACATATCTTACCTCATCCTTTTGTCGCCAAATTACCAGTATACTGCCAAGCTATCGTTCAAAAAAACGGCCGGATTTTCAACGATGATTTCACCGCGCAGAAGCGTGCTTGCCGGGAGCTGTTCGCACGAACGGGCGATCTGCGGAAACTGTTTTGTGAAGAGGTTCCCTCGCCTCGACCAGAGCGTTACGCCGGTCGAATCCCTTCCCGAAAGGCAGCGATAGCCGTCGAACTTGACTTCGTAGAGCCATTCCTTTCCTTCTGGCAGCTCGTTGACCAGTCTCGCATACATCGGCTCGATGAACTTAGTCTTTGCGAAAGGCGGCCCTTG
>CAZVYE010000338.1:1059-2852 GCA_964630895.1 uncultured Gammaproteobacteria bacterium
TTCATCCGGGGTGCGATGCATCCCACGCTATAAGGGACTTAACAGGGGTTGAAACGTGGCGGCCTGGCTGCCAGTCGAAAAATCCAAGCGCAGGCAAAGCGCCGACGACTGTGCTGCTGTAATCAATGCAAAAAACTTCCATGGCCGACACCACATTTATCGCGGCTGAAAAATTGCATCTGGACCAAACGGATTAGATGGTGCCTGTTCATACTGATCCACCTACCCTTTTACATTTAGAAGCGTCATTTCTTAACGACGGCGTTATCGCTTATACCTTGGTCAATATCGTTAAGATAACAACAACGTAGGCAATCACCGCAACCGTCTTTTTCCACTCACGAATCGGAAGCAGGAGAAGTCCGTACAGAATCCCAACAAGGATTAAGGCAGCTACCACCCATAGTAACGGTGCGACCATTGCTGGGTAGACCACCACGGCTGCTTGCTTGCGAGATCGTAGCTGAACCACCGGCGGTTGAAACTGACCCGTGACTATGAATTCAGCAATTGAATCCCAGATAGGTTCCTGCACTGCGGCACTATGGCCGCCGGTTATGTACTTGTAGTCATCGTCATCGTCAATCTGAATGACATGAGAGTTAGCCTTTGCGGCCTTAAATCCGTCATGCCCCGCGCTTCCTAAATCCTGGATGCCCATGCCTTGCAATGCCTTCGGAAAGAACGCCACAACCCAATCCCGAGTCGCTACAAAGTTCAGCACAGACTTTACACGGTCGGGGATAACATCTTGCCATTTGTACTCGGTATTCACTACACTTCCTGCGAATACGACCTGCTCGAATTTAACTATCGGGTACTGTTCCACGGCCTTGGCGAGGAGATAGGTACCGTGGCTATGACCGAAGAAGTGGAATTTAGCGTTTGGGTAAGTCGCTTTTGCTTCTGTGTAACGATCCATTAACCATTCTACCTTTTCCTGGCGCGCACCAGGGTGAAGAAAAGAGAGCATCGGGAAATAGCCGTAACTCGATGTTTCAAAAGCAAAGACGCGATGGTGTTTCTTGCCTACAGCCTGCACCCGACGGGCGATTTTCTGTGTCCAGTATCCTAAATCGCGGATACCATGTATGACAAAAACAACATCCGTAACGTCCTCTCGAATAGGCAAAAAAGCGTCGCCTGGACTTACTTCAAATGCGTGCAGATTAGCATCATTGAACGCCCGCTTCAGTATGGCTTGCCGTTTCATACCTGCGTCAGTATCGTCCATATCTATGACACTTCGGTGCCCCGACTGTGGCACCTCTAAATACGCGAAGTCCCTGCCGGAGATAAGGTCAATGTTATCTGCCGGTGATACGAGATCGTCTACCGTACCGAGCAGCTGAATCGTTGCAGCACCCCCCACGTTTTTGTTTTTCGCATGTTTCCGCATGGAGAGCCACTGGAGTCGAAGTTGAGTGATGAAGGGAGAACCACGGCGGATAGAGAAGATGACTGGCGGGCGCCCATAAATCCAATCGAGCAAGCGACCGACAACGACTCCCAAATCCATCACGACCGCCCTGGGAATTGACATGTGGTGAGAAATCGACCAGCCACGGTTCATGCCAGCCAATAGGACGATCCGGTCCACCGCACTTGCCCATGGGCGTGGTTTTTCCTCCAAAGGCTTGGCGCCGAAACTTTTTAAATTACCTTTCAGGTCTTCCTCGAAGGGTGCCTCCTTTGGATTCTCTCCGCACGCTGCGGCATAGACTTTTCTTGCATAGAGGGCGCCGATGCTGTGACCAACCATTACAATTTTCTCGTATTGTTGGCCATTCTGC
>CAZVYE010000339.1:0-2835 GCA_964630895.1 uncultured Gammaproteobacteria bacterium
GCGTTTCTGGATGTAGGTCTCGCTAACGATTTTACTTCTGCGCTGGTACAAGCTGAGGGTCGAACCTGGACCAAGAATATGTTCGTGGGAGCCTTTGCGGCGCAAGCCTCGGGTGGTTGGACGGTGCAGGGCGGCACCCTGGTCTTAAACAATGCATCCATCCTCGGCGTACCTGGTCAAACAGACGTTCTGGGTTCCGCACTGGAAGTTGGCACCGAAGGCAAAGCCATCGTACGCAATAGTGTGATTGGGCAGTTCCCCCTTAATTGTGTGGCCACGGGCCAGATTGTAAGTAAGGGGTTCAACCTCACAACCGATGCCTCTTGTCGTCTGTCGCAAGACTCGGATCAGGTCACTAGACAGTTAGGGCTGAAAAAGCTGGTACTCGAGAAACGCAGCGGGATTGCCTTCCCAGTGCGTCGCCCTGCGGTTTCTGGGCCTGCCGCAACCGGTGGCGATCCAGCGCAATGCGACAGCAGTGAAATCTGTGAGCGCGGCGCGTTTGACGTCCGTCTCACGCAGTTGTCAGACGGTGGTGCGAGTGGTGTTTTCTTTAACGCGGCCTCCGATGCGCATTTTGTGACCATCGTTGAGAACGAGGCCAATACACTGGTTACGTGGAACACCTTCGATCTGACCGGCAATCCAACCTGGATTTACGCCGTGGGCGAGCTGGTTAACGGTCAGTCATTCTTTGCCACTGCTTATCAAAACGTGAATGGGCAGATGCAGCCAAATGGGGCTATTGCTGGTGGCGAGGCCATAGAGTGGGGTGTTCTCCACCTGGAATTTGAAGACTGCAATACTGCCAGGCTGACCTTCTCTGCGAACATCGCGGGTTTTGCCAGCGGCGCAACGGACTTGCAGCGATTGGCCAGTATTCGTCAGCTGGGTTGCTCAAACTCACCAAAATAAGCTGCTAGAAGAACAAGTTGCCCGCTACTACCATTCGTAGGGCGGGCTTCTTCTGCGCCATTCCCACCAAACCCTTGGCTCTGTTACAATAGCGGGCTTTTTCCTGCCCCAATTTTGTTAAGGAGTCTTGGCGATGAAACAGCCTGTAAGAGTGGCGATAACCGGTGCCGCCGGTCAGATTGGATATCAACTGTGTTTCCGTATTGCATCGGGTGACATGTTAGGACCGGATCAGCCGGTCATCTTGCAGCTGTTAGAAATTACACCAGCGCTCGACGCACTCAAGGGTGTTGTCATGGAGCTCAACGATTGTGCGTTCCCGCTGCTGGCTGGAACCGTAGCTACCGATGACGCAAACGAAGCGTTTAAAGAAGCCGATTACGCCCTGCTGGTAGGCGCCAAGCCTCGTGGTCCTGGCATGGAACGTGCCGATCTGCTGGGCGAGAACGGCAAAATCTTTGGTCCCCAGGGCAAGGCCTTGAACGACCACGCCAACAAAGACGTTAAAGTGTTGGTGGTCGGTAACCCCGCAAACACCAACGCACTGATTGCACGCGCACACGCGCCAGATCTAAACCCACGCAACTTCCACGCCATGACCCGTCTGGATCACAACCGCGCGCTGGCACAGTTGGCCGAGAAGACCGACAGCCACGTCAACGACATCAAGCGCATGATCATTTGGGGCAACCACTCAGCTACCCAGTATCCAGATATCGAACACTGCACCGTGAACGATTCGGCCGCTGCGAGCCAGGTGGATGACGGATGGTATCGCGACGAGTTCATCCCCACCGTGCAGCAGCGTGGCGCAGCCATCATCAAAGCGCGCGGTGCTTCCAGCGCAGCGTCAGCCGCATCGGCAGCAATCGATCACATGCGTTCCTGGTCGCTAGGCACTGCAGAAGGCGATTGGGTTTCTATGGCTGTTCCTTCGGATGGTAGCTACGGCATCGAAGAAGGCATCATCTACAGCTATCCCTGCGTATGTAAGAACGGCGACTACCAGATTGTCGAAGGTCTGCCGCTGTCTGACTTCAGCCGCGATCGCATGGACGCTACCGAGCAAGAACTGCGCGAAGAGCGCGAAGCTGTAGCCTCAATGCTGGGCTAAGAGCAAACGTTGTAGTTTTTCAGGGTGGGTCAATCGACCCGCCCTCTACAAAGATCGAGCCCAGTAGTACGGGCCACACTGACAGCAAGTTCTCACGGAGAATTCCACATGGAAAAGGTTACCGGTCCCGGAGCCACGTTTCGCACGCTGGTCGCTAATGAAGCGCCGCTACAGGTTGTTGGCACCATCAACGCCTACACCGCACGCATGGCCGAGCAAATTGGCCACAAAGCAATTTACCTATCCGGCGGCGGCGTTGCCGCAAACTCGCTGGGTATGCCGGATCTAGGCATTAGCACTTTAGAAGACGTGCTCACTGACATTCGTCGCATCACCGATGTCTGTTCGTTGCCGCTGCTGGTGGATGTAGATACCGGTTGGGGTGGAGCGTTCAATATTGCGCGGATGACGCGGTCGCTGATCAAAGCAGGCGCAGCCGCCATGCACATGGAAGATCAGGTGGGCCAGAAGCGCTGTGGTCATCGTCCTGGCAAAGCTATTGTTTCCAAAGACGAAATGGTCGACCGCATTAAGGCCGCAGTAGACGCGCGCACCGACGATGGCTTCGTCATCATGGCGCGTACCGACGCGCTGGCTGTGGAAGGTCTGGATAAAGCCATTGAGCGATCAGTCGCTTGCGTAGAAGCCGGTGCCGACATGATCTTCCCAGAAGCTATGCAGACTTTGGATCAATACAAAGCATTCCGCGAGGCGGTTGGTGTACCCATTCTGGCCAACATTACCGAGTTTGGTCATACGCCGCTGTTTACCACGCCAGAGCTGGGCGAAGCCGGTGTGGATATCGT
>CAZVYE010000340.1:0-2828 GCA_964630895.1 uncultured Gammaproteobacteria bacterium
CACGCCAATTTCGGTGGTTTCAGACATGGGAAAATCGCGCACTGGGTACACATCTGGACCAACGACATTGGAGCTTTGACCGGTCAACACATTCGTTTCCATACCGTCGCGACGCTGGGCGGTGTCTGTTTGCTGCAATTCCACACCCCAGGTGACCTCATGGTCGACGCGCCCGGTCGTGAACGCATTGAGCGCTGTCAGCTCTGCGCTGAGATGTTCCTGTTCGAATTGAAATTCCCGTTCTCGAACAACACTGCCCGGTTGACCCGCAATCAGAGAGTCGCGCTGCTCTTCGGTACGCTGTCGGGTTTCCGAATCCTGAGCCGAAATTCGCCAACGAAGATAGTCGAACGGACCCACTTTTGAGCGCCACTCCTGGTCCAGACTAAATCGGTACCGCTCTTTGCTGTCGTCGGCGCCCACCAGTTTGGTATCGACAATATAGGGAAACCCGAAGACCGCATTGAAGTCTTGCACGCCTTCGCGCGAATTCACATCGGTACGCGATTCGGACTCGAACGCATCAATCGTCAATCGCAGTGGCGCGCCTGCGATTTCTTTGAGCACGACTTTTCCCAGCAGGTGATCACTGGATCCTCTAAGCGGGTCGGCAAAATCATTGTCACGTTCTTCCAGATCACGCCGCTGCACACGCACATAGGCACCAGCGGTTTCGTTCTGCAAACCCATGGCCCCGCTGTAATGCTGGCTGGCATTAAAGCTGTCGAAGCCAGTGCTGAAATCCAGCCCGAACGTCTTACCACGCAGATAGTCATCCGGGTCCAGCGTCACAAAGCTCACTACCCCGCCAAGCGCATCAGACCCAAACAGTGCAGAACCTGGGCCTTTGATGATTTCCACTTGCTTGACGGCGTTGAGATCGATCAAATCGCGACTGGCGTTGGAGAAACTACCAATGGCGAAGCTATCTGGCACATCTACACCATCTACTTCGATTTGTACCCGATTACCGCCAACTCCTCGTATAGTAAATCCATCGCTGCCAAACCGACTGCCTTGATCCCGCACGCTCACACTGGGCTCATAGCGCACCAGTTCGGAGATGCTTGTGGCCATCTGTCTCTCAATGTCTTGGTCGGTAATCACACTGACCGGCGTGGTTAGTGCGTTCTCGGGTTGTGGGGTTTTAGACGCCGCCACGGTAACCCTTTCAAGTTCTATCGGCTGCTCGGGTTCTTCGTTGGACGTTTGCCCAAAGACCGGCGCACCGGTCAACGCGGTGCAAACCACCGCAGTCATCAGCTTCATTGCCATGCTCCTTAAAATCCGTGGGCTGGCTATCAAGCTGGGGCCAAACGGCGACCCGGCTTTCAGAGCGGGAGGATCGCCCTGGATGGCTGGCTGACGGTCTACTTGGTCAGAATTAATTTGTTTTGACGCGTACGGCGTAAGCGGTAGCACTCGTTACCGTGCCGAATGATGACCTCGTCGAAACCTTGCAGTATCAATTCGCTAGTCATCTCTGGCCGCTTGCCAGACGAGGCGTCCGCTGCACTGGATTTTGGTTTCTGGGCTCGCGTCATATTGCAAATGATAATCATTCGCATTTAAAAAGCAAGCTTTCTTTCCAACATTTGTCTTGATTCATGTGCTGATACTGGGAACCTAAGGGTAATCAGCAATTGTTCGAATACGTTTGAAACGTCCGTGATACATTCTCCAATCTATTTCATCAGGATGGTTTCGTATGAACGTTGGTACCTGCCACTGCCACGACGTGCACTTCGCACTAAAATCGGATCCCTTAGTGACATACATATGCCACTGTACGGAGTGCCAAGCCGCCAGTGGTTCGGCATTTAGCATCTCTTGCATCGTGCGCCGGGCAGATATTCAGGTTCAGCGCGGAGAAATTGCGACACTGATCTTCGAAACCGAGAGCAAGACGTCGCAGTTAGAAGCGTGCGCCCGCTGTGGCTCTCCGCTGTGGTTTAGCAATCCGGAAGCGCCTGAGATGGTGGCAATTAAGGGTGGCTGCTTGGAGTACAAGAGCGAGATAAACCCCGTTGCACAACTATGGACACAAAGCGCACAGCCCTGGATGAAGCTGGACCCAGATCTCCTGCAGTTTGAAACGCAACCCAAACTGGATGAGCTGCTGGCGCTGGTGTCACTGGTGCAGGTTATGTCGTCTTAAAGGCCTTCGATGGATAGCCCAATGTTTTTGAAACCATTTAGTCTTACTGTGACGTTGCTACTGCTGCTGTTCCAACACGGTTCTGCGATTTCTCAGTCCAGTCCCTACATCTATGTACTTGGGGTTGCGCAAGACGCGGGCTATCCCCAAGCCGGTTGCTATCAGCCACACTGCATTCCCGGCTGGAACGACCCAGGTCAGCGGCGCGGAGCAACCTCTATCGCAATCGTTGACCCAGCAAACAAACAAAAGCTGCTGTTCGAAGCCACGCCGAATCTGCCGGAGCAACTATACGCCCTGGAGCAAATCGCGCCCTCTGCAGAGTTTAATTTGGCAGGTGTTTTCCTGACTCACGCGCATATCGGCCATTACGCGGGCCTGATGTATTTTGGCCATGAGGCCATGGGGGCCAAGAACGTTCCGGTGTTTGCCATGCCCAGAATGCGGCAGTTTCTGGGTAACAACGGCCCTTGGAGTCAGTTGGTAGAATTTCAAAACATCGAATTAAAAGATTTGGCGGGCGACGAGCCCGTCAGTTTCCCTCGCCTAACAGTCACTCCGATTTTAGTGCCACACCGCGATGAGTTTTCAGAAACTGTAGGCTATCGCATTACTGGGCTGAACAAGTCGGCGGTGTACCCTGCTCCTGCGGAACGAGCCCTTGGGGGTA
>CAZVYE010000341.1:0-2821 GCA_964630895.1 uncultured Gammaproteobacteria bacterium
GAAATGATAGTACTCGGTAAGCGTCGGTCTACGGCCTAGGGTATCTTTGAGCGCTTGGTAGTCTTTTTCTGAACCCTTCTGATCCAACCCCTTCAAGAAGTCGATCACTTCCAGATCGTAATTTACAAAACACCCCTCAGGAAGCTCTAATCGGTTGGACTCAGCTTTACGGGCAAACTCGGCCAGCTGGCGCATAGTCATGGACTGCCCCATTAGAGCCTGAGGCTTATGAAGAAAGCTGTGATGATTACCAACAAAATCGAGAATAATGAGCTTATCTTTTCCTGGACTTCGTCGCAGCCCACGCCCTATCTGCTGAAGAAATAGAACCTTAGACTCTGTCGGTCTCAGTAAAAGCACAGTGTCAATCCCGGGTAAATCGACGCCCTCATTGAACAAGTCAACAGAGAAAATAATATCGATATCTCCAGACTCTAGTGACTCCAGTGCTTCACCTCGAGACACGCTTGAATCACCATGCACTGGGACTGCTCGCGCACCATTTTTTTGGAAGTACTCAGCCATAAAATCTGCATGACGCCGGGAAACACAGAAGGCCATGGTTCGAGCCTGCTTATGCTGCCGCCACACTCTTAGTGCATGACGTGCACGGCCCAAAGTAGCGAGTTTGGTCGCCAATAATTCCGGATCGAACTTTCCATTTCTCCACGGAATCTCCCGATACTCCACAGCTTCATCATAGATTCCGTAATAGTGAAATGGGACAAGGTAGTTCCCACGTACACCATCAAACAATGGATACTCGTAAACCAAGTTATCGTCACACAGCGATAGAATATCCGAGCGATCTGTCCGATCAGGGGTAGCCGTAAGCCCCAGCATGAACTGCGGTGCAAAATGCTTGAGCAGGCGATGGTAGGTTGGTGCAGCAGCATGATGGAATTCGTCTACGACGATGTAGTCAAAATACTGTGCTGGGAACTTGTCCAGATGGACTTCTTTGCCTAATGTTTGAACAGAAGCACATAAGATATCGACTGAACGATCTCGCTGCTTACCCATATAAAAACCAACACGGCTTTCTGGCTTTATTCGGACAAACGTCGCAGCAGCTTGATTCAGAATTTCTTCTCGATGCGCCACAAACAATATCCTGCGCGCACCAACTTGCTTTGCGTAAAAAGCAGACAACCATGTTTTCCCAAGGCCTGTTGCGAGAACCACAAGGCCCCGCGAGTAGCCTTCATGTCGCGTCTGGTCTAGTGCCGCGAGAGCAGCTTTTTGAACCTCGTTAGGAACCGGCGGTGGCTCCTGCTCCGTACTCCCAGGTGCAATAGATCTAGGTGGAGGAACTCTCCGTTTAGCATATTCATCAATCCATTGATCAGTTAGCGGGACTACTTTTGGATTCCGAAATAACTCTTCAAAACGACTTATAGCCTCTAGATATCCGGTTTCAGGTGGATAATCAATTTGATAGTTCCATTCCAACCCATCCTGCAATGCCTGCCTACTAATATTACTTGAGCCAATAAATGCCCTACCCCAATGCTTACCAGATTTATCGCATCCAGCAAACAGGTAAGCTTTCATGTGGAAACTGCTGCCCTTACTTTCGTAGACGCCCACCTGGGCTCCATGATCCTGGAGCAGGGCCAATTTCCGCAATGCCTCCGGGTCAGTTATATCCAGGTAATCACTAGTAAGAATCCGAACCCGCGCCGGGTCTACCTTCCGTTGCAGCACATCCAACAGATCCGGCAACAACAGGTTTAAACCCGTGGTCTTTACGAAAGCCACAGCCATATCGATATGCGTGGAAAGATGTATTGCATGGCAAAGTTTCGGCAAAAAGTGATATTTCTGACCGCCAACCGTAAGCCGATTGTGTATCGCTGGAGGCTTGACGATTCGTATGTTTAACCACTCTTCTTTACGCTCGGGGCGTTGATCCTCAGTTCGCCAAAACTCTATCTGCAAGTCTCTCTCGACGGATTCAAACCAATGGGAGGCGCGTGCTTCAGTAGCGTCGGTAAAATGTCGCCCACCAATCTCACGTTCACTCTCACCCACTTTAAAACTCGCATACATCACACCACCGGGCTTGAGGGCAAGCCAAAGGCGATTCAACACTTCAGGGATTTCGTTCTCAGATAGGTGCAGCAAACTGGCACATGCCCAAATACCGTCGTAAAGGTGATGCTCATCCACATCCAAGAAAGTGCGGCACTTAATCGGCAACCCAGTCTTCTGCTTTGCTAGGGTAGCAATTTCATGAGAGGCATCGAATGCAGTCACCCGGTAGCCATTAGTATGGAAGTGCAAGGTATCACGGCCAGAGCCACATCCGGCATCGAGTATATGGCCGCCATCTACAACAAAAGGGAGGAAAGCGCGATATATCGCTTCCATCGAAACATCAAATGTTGAATCAATAAAGGCTTCAGCATTTGAGTTGTAATAGCCCGCTGTGTCGACCATCCGATGGTTTCCTTACTGCAAATATGCACGGAGAGTTGATCGACCAGGTTACCAACGGTTCGGGCCCTTCGGAAGGCTATTTGCTTTATGAGACCTGCCGGAAGGGTTATACGGTCCATACCGGTGAATAATTGAACGAGGAGTACCCTATTTGTACCGCCACCAAGCAGCGCAGGCACCAGAGGTTAGCGACAGACGAGATTGGACGCCCCAGAAACACAAAAGCCCCGCAATGCGGGGCTTTCGGAAGGATACCGAACTCATGAAAAGTCCGGCTTTCAATGTGGTGCCCAGGGCGGGACTTGAACCCGCACGCGCATAGCGCACTACCCCCTCAAGATAGCGTGTCTACCAATTCCACCACCTGGGCAAAAACTTT
>CAZVYE010000342.1:0-2820 GCA_964630895.1 uncultured Gammaproteobacteria bacterium
ACGCTTTAGGCCCAATTCCTCCGACAGATAAAGAAGAAAGTGCATCGGATGAAGAAGAAGCAGATACCAAGCAGAACGGCGATACTCCGCGACCTCTAGTGTGGGAAGGTTTGAATGACAGACTATATGAGGTGCCAGTTGCGGCCGGCAACTATGCTGGTCTGGACGCCGCTGCAAAACATTTATACGTGCTGGATAGACCCCTGCAGGGGAACGCTCAACTGAAGTCTGTAGCCATAGATTCGGACACGAAGCTTGAGACGTTTGCCAGCAAGGTGGATCAATATGGGCTGTCGCCGGATCGAGAAAAACTGTTTTACAAATCTGGGGACAAGATTTACATAGTGGATGTAAAGGCAAAAGCGCCCAAAGATCTGGCCGATGCCACGGTCAACAGCAAAGGCTGGAAAATTCCAGTGCAGCCGCGTGCGGAGTGGCTGCAGATGTTTGACGACGCATGGCGCATGCACCGCGATTTTAGCTTTGAACGCAACATGCGCGACCTGGACTGGGAAGGTGTCAGAGACAAATATCGGCCTTTGGCAGTTCGGGTCAGGCATCGCAGCGAGCTAGATGATTTGTTGGGGCAAATGATGAGTGAGCTGGGCATACTGCACTCGCAAATCGTTCCGGCCCGTCGTGAAGGCGAGCACCCTATGAAAAATCAGGGCGCTCTCGGTGGTGAGTACGTCGAGACCAAAGGCGGACTGGAGATCGTGCACATCCTTCAGGGTGACCCAGATTTGCCCCAGGAGCGTGTTCCACTGGCGCAGCCAGAAGCTAACATACGAGTGGGAGATGTCATTACCCATATCAATTACCGACCGATTCGCACCAATCGAGAGTTAAGCCAGGCGCTTGCCGAGCAGGCTGGTCAACCTGTTGTTGTGCAAACCCTGCGAGGGCGCGAGGGCGAGCGCACAACGCGGGTTAAGGCCATGGGCGTTCAGGAACTGCCGCGACGCCGTTACCGTGACTGGGAGCAAGCCACCGCACGCCAGGTGTCAAACCAGTCAGACGGCGAAATCGGCTATCTTCACCTGTACGCGATGGGCGCGTCTGACATTGCAGATTTTGCGCGGGAATTTTATCCGCAGCTACGCAAGCCCGGACTGATTATCGACGTGCGCAATAATCGCGGCGGCAATGTGGATTCCTGGGTTATCAATGCGCTCATGCGCAAAGCCTGGGGTTTTTGGCAAGGTCCTTTGAGTGAAGAATCCGCCATGGAAAACATGCAGGGTGCTTACCGCGGGCATTTAGCCGTACTGATAGACGAATACACCTATAGCCATGGTGAAACATTTGCCGCCGGGATTAAATCGCTTGGATTAGCACCGCTGATAGGCAAGCAAACCGCCGGAGCAGGCATTTGGCTTTCGGACCGCAATAATCTGAGTGACCGCGGCAGAGCCCGGGTCGCAGAGTTTGGGCAGTATGATTTAGCAGGAAACTGGATTATTGAGGGCGTGGGTGTTGCCCCGGATATAGAGGTGGATAATCCGCCCCACGCACTTTACGAGGGCCAGGATCCGCAACTGTCCACGGCTATCCGTCTGTTGCAAGAGAAAATATCACAGGAGCCCATTGAGACTTTGAAAGGCAAGCCGATACCGCCGGTTGGCACTAAGGCTTCGCAGATTCAGATTGGTGGAGAGTGAGTCTCCTTCTGAGAAGATTTCTACTAAGTGGTCACAAAGCGTTGTGGGAGAATTTTCAGAACGTACTTAGCCGCGTGTAGATATCACACCTTGTACCTGTTCATTCGGGGTGCCATATGCTCGATCATTCGTGTGGTTCGGCGCGAGTTAGTATAGCTAGGACGTCGGTCAGGAGTGCTCGCCTGTTTCGAAATTGGTTTAATGTTCGAGGCCCGTTCGCCCGTCTGTACAGATTGCCTTTGTGCTAGCTGATTTTGAAATACACCGTCATGCCAATGTTTGATACTCAGCGAACAAAGCGAATGTTCGGGTTCAATTTCCACCCATTCGGAGGTCAATCAGATGTGTTTGCCGGTAGCTCCTTGAGGCGGTGTTTATTGATCCTGACTTCGTTCGTTGAGCCAATTTTCTGCAATGGTAGACTGCCGAAATTCGTCAAAGGCGGCAAACTGTAGAAACGATTCTAGGTCAATAAGATATCCCCACGCCAATTCTCCGTTTTCAATTGCCGAAATCACCTCTTGAAAGTTCCCTTGTAAAGCGTGAGCCTGAGCAAGACCAAAATATGCGTCCTCATGGTCAGGTTCCATTGCTATCGCTTCTTCAAACACTTTTTGTGCCCTTGGGCCATCACCCATAGCAATCAAAGTGTCAGCTTCGTAGATTAGAGTGACAGCGTCCCGGCCTACTCGATTCTGAAAAAAATGAGCCGTATCCAAGGCTCTTTTAAATTGGCCAGACTCCATAAACCAGCTAAATGCAGCTAGTTGAACACCTGTCTCTTCGGGATGAGCTCTCAATCGTTGTTCCAACATTTGGTAGTAATGCTGCAGATCTGGCAACTGAACAGCTAACCTTAGACCCAGATTGAAGTAGCTTAAGTTTGCGCGGACATCAGTGGGCAACTCTTGGTAAAGTGCAAATGCGCCTTCGAAATCTCCTGCATTTTGCCGCTTCAGCAATTTAGAAACCGTATTAAGGCTCCGAACTATTTCATCTTCATCAATTAGCAAGGCTCTGATCAGGCTTGCTTTTCCTGGATCTAGCAGCATGGAACCCTGACCCACGGCTTCGCTCATGAGCTGCCCCGAGGTTACGGGAAACATATCGACGACGCGAAGTTCACCCGCAGCATTTGTACCCAAGAGCAATTCGCTAT
>CAZVYE010000343.1:0-2819 GCA_964630895.1 uncultured Gammaproteobacteria bacterium
CTCGCCAAGGGTGAATCGCTCCAGGATACAGCCCGGGTTCTATCCGGGTTTAGTAAAGGACCCGTGCACGAGGCTGCGTTTGAGCTGATTGAAATTCCCCACATCCGGCAAAGTGGAAAGAATTCTGCTGATATCCGCATGGTTGTCGATGCGTTAGACCTTTGTTACACCAAGGGGCACGTGGACACTTTTATTATTGCCAGTGGCGATTCTGATTTTTCTCCACTAGTTAGCAAGCTTCGAGAAAACGATAAGATTGTGATTGGTGTCGGCGTGAAGCACAGTTGCTCTAACTTGTTGGTTTCAAACTGTGACGAGTTTATTTATTACGACGACTTAGCGCGCCGCAACAAACCCGCTGCTAAGAAGAAGGCACGCAGGAAAACAAAGTCCAAAAAGACCGAAGCGGAGGACAAAGCTCAGGAGGCTTTCGATTTGTTGCTCGCGACGGTCAGTGACCTGTCCGCTGAGCGGGGCGATAAGAAGGTCTGGGGTTCTATGGTCAAGCAAGCCATCAAGCGTCGCAAGCCGGGCTTTAGTGAGTCCTATCACGGCTTTAGCAGCTTTGGTGAGTTGCTCGAAGCCGCTCAGAAAAAAGGCTTGGTTGAACTAGACCACGATCCGGAAAGCGGTGGCCACGTTATTACTGGGTTTAACTAAGGGTAGTTGTACCCTAACATCGGGTACACGGTGTATGCATATGATGTTCTCTCTATCGGCTACAAGAAAGGATACTCCCTTTAATCTATGATCAGTTTGCTGCTGCTGTTTTTGTTTATATCGCTCGGCTTCTCTTTCCTTTGTTCGCTGTGGGAAGCCGTCCTGCTTAGCGTCACTCCAGCATACGCCCAAATTCAGGTGCAAAAAGGCAGTGCGACGGGCAAATATTTGCAGGAATTTAAGCAGAATATTGATCGTCCCCTGGCGGCAATTTTGACCTTGAATACGATTGCTCACACCGTCGGTGCGATTGGCGTCGGCGTCCAGGCCGCCAAAGTCTGGGGAGATGCAAATCCGCTGATTACGTCGTTGATAGTTCCCGCTCTGATGACATTGGCCATACTTTTGTTTTCAGAGATTGTGCCAAAGACATTGGGAGCGACTTATTGGAAGCGACTAGCGCCGCCAACAGTAAGAGCCTTACGCATTCTAATTGCAGTGCTGGCTCCTTTGGTGTGGATGTGTCAGTTGGTAACCAATCTGTTTGACAAAAATCATTCAAATGCCGTTTTGAGTCGGTCGGACTTTGCGGCAATGGCTAAGATTGGTGCAAAGCAGGGCGTGTTTCGCGGAGATGAGTCACGCATCATTACCAATCTGATGCGGTTTGAGTCTATTCTCGCTGAGAACATACTCACGCCGCGCACGGTCGTGCTTGCCGCTCCGAAATCACAGCCTATTGAAGAGTTTCATCTACAAAACAGAGATCTTAAGTTCTCTCGAATCCCGGTATTCGAAGGCGATAGCAAAGATGAGATAGAGGGCTATGTGCTGCGCCACGAAATTTATGCTGCACTGGTGGAAAAGCGTGGTGCTGACGCGCTGGAGAGCATCCAGCGCCCCATCATTGTAGTGCCGGAAAAAATCGCATTACCAGATTTGTTTAGCCGCCTGCTTGAAGAACGCGAGCACATTGCTCTGGTGGTTGATGAGTTTGGTGGCGTCTCCGGAATTGTCACCATGGAGGATGTCATTGAGACGCTGATCGGCCTGGAGATTGTCGACGAGTCCGATCAAACCGAAGACATGCAGTTGCTCGCCCGTCAAAACTGGGAGAAGCGAGCCGCAAATCTAGGATTGCAAGAAGACGAAGACGAAAGCGCCTGATTATTGGTTGCCGGCAGTTGCTTTGATCCAGTCTGAAATGTTTTGACATTGGACAATCTTAGTAGATTCGAATTTTTGCATCTGCTGCAAACATTGCGGCCTATCGCTCTAAGGTAATTAGAACCTCGAGTCGCAAGCACTTCTCTGACTCGCAAATACAGCAGTTCTGGCACCAACTGATAGTTTTATCACCGGTATTTTCCCTGGCGATCCGCGAAACGATGCATTGGCTTTGATTCCCACGGTGCGTCCACCGGCCAAGTTAGTGTATGCTCATGCGCGCTCAAAATAATGATAAGTGAGAGGGATTGTTTGACATGAGTGCGAATCAAGAGGCAGAGCCACTGCCAGAAGCGCCCACCGGAACCATAGCCAAGGTCTTAGGCTGGGTAGAGCGTGTGGGCAACAAGCTGCCAGATCCGGCAATGCTATTTGCGTTGTTGCTTGGTGTGGTCTGGGTATTCTCCTGGATTTTGTCCAATTTCACATTTACTGAGATTAATCCTAGTACCGGGGAGGCCATCCAAGTTCTGAATCTATTGTCCGGCACCCAGTTGGCAGATTTTCTGGCCAACATGGTGACGACGTTTACCAGCTTTGCACCCTTGGGCGTCGTGCTTGTTGCGATGCTCGGTGTCGGTGTGGCGGAACATAGCGGGTTCATTAACGTTGGCTTGAAGCTGATGCTTCGCGTAACGCCAAAGATGCTGCTTACGCCGATGCTGATCCTGGTAGCAATCATCAGTCATACTGCGGTCGACGCTGGATACGTATTGGTTATCCCGCTGGGTGGTGTGATCTTCTATGCGGCCGGCCGGCATCCATTGGCGGGTATTGCAGCTGCATTTGCTGGCGTGTCTGGAGGTTTTTCGGCCAATTTCATTCCGTCTGCGATTGATCCGTTGCTGCAGAGTTTTACTCAGCCAGCGGCACAGATCATTGAGCCTGCCATGCAGCTCAATCCGCTGAACAACTACTACTTCACCAGCGCA
>CAZVYE010000344.1:0-2811 GCA_964630895.1 uncultured Gammaproteobacteria bacterium
GGATGGCGATCGGTACATCGAGATATGGAACCTGGTTTTCATGCAGTTCGATCGCGATGCCCAGGGCAAATTGTCACCTTTGCCAAAGCCCTGTGTAGATACCGGGATGGGGTTGGAACGATTGGCCGCCGTGCTGCAGGGGGTCCATAGCAATTACGATATTGATTTGTTCCAGCACCTTATTCAGGCTGCCAGCAAGCTAACGGGTGAAGCTGACCTGGCAAATGATTCATTAAAGGTCATTGCTGATCACATTCGAGCGTGTGCGTTCCTGATTGCAGATGGCATATTGCCTTCGAACGAAGGGCGTGGTTATGTGCTGCGACGGATTATTCGCAGGGCGGTGCGTCACGGCTATAAATTGGGACAGTCCAAAGCTTTCTTTTACGCGATGGTAGAGCCGTTGGCTGGCATCATGGGTGAAGCCTATCCGGAGCTTATCAAGAAGCAGTCGTTAATCTCTGACGTATTGCGCAAAGAGGAGGCGCGGTTCGCAGAGACGGTGGGACAGGGCATGCGATTGCTTGAGCAAGCTATTGTTGAACTGGATGGCACCGAGATACCTGGCGATATTGCGTTCAAGCTCTATGATACCTACGGATTCCCGTTGGATTTAACCGCAGATGTTGCCCGCGAGAAGGGTTTAACCATTGACCAGACTGGTTTTGATGCAGCAATGCAGCGCCAGCGCCAGCAAGCGCAGTCGGCAGCAAGCTTTTCAGGTGGTGTGCAAATTTCCAGTGAGATTATTGATGGCCTCAGTCCAACAGAGTTTGTTGGGTATTCCGAAACGTCGGATGTACAAGCAGAGATTTTGGCTATTGTGGTCGACGGCAAGTCTCAGCAATCCCTGGAGACCGGAGATTCGGGGTGGGTCATTTTGGAACAAACACCCTTTTACGCCGAATCCGGCGGTCAAGTAGGGGACACGGGCGTACTAACCGGTAACGAATTGGTAGCTCGGGTCACGGATACGCAAAAATTCGCCAACAACTATCACGTGCACGCGGTTACGGTGGAATCAGGAGCAATGGCTGTTGGCGACACCCTTAGTGCCAGTATTGACGCCTTGCGTAGACAGAATATCGTCGTAAATCACTCGGCGACACACCTGCTGCATGCCGCTTTACGGAACGTTCTGGGAGAACATGTGGAACAAAAGGGCTCGCTAGTCGCGCCGGATCGACTGCGATTCGATTTCTCGCACTTTGAGCCTATTGGTGCGGACCAGCTGAGAGAGATCGAAGCTTTGGTCAACTCGCAAGTGCGAAACAACGTGCGAGCCGATGTGGCAGAAATGACGTTCGATGATGCCAGAGAGGCCGGCGCTATGGCTTTGTTTGGTGAGAAATACGGAGATCGAGTTCGCGTTCTTAAGTTTGGTGAATTTTCTATCGAATTATGTGGTGGTACACATGTTAATAGAGTAGGCGACATAGGCTTGTTTAAGATTGTCAGCGAGACGGGTATAGCGTCTGGCGTGCGTCGAATTGAAGCGGTCGCGGGCCAAGGTGCATTGGATTGGGTAGACCAAAATCAACGCAAGCTGGAAGCCGCGGCGGCGGCGCTAAAAGCAAGGCCAGAAGACGTTGACCACAAGCTGGCCCAATTATTAGAGCGCACCAGAAACCTTGAGAAAGAACTGGATCAGTTAAAGTCCAAGATGGCGGCCTCTGCTGGTAAGGATTTGGCAGCCGATGCTGAGATCATTAACGACGTAAAATTTGTTGCTGCGGCAATGCCTGGTGCCAGCGCGAAAGACTTGCGCGAGACCGTCGATAAGTTAAAAGATCAACTCGGTAGTGGAATTATTCTGCTGGCCGCGCCCGCAGACGATAAAGTGGCGCTAATTGCAGGCGTAACCAACGATCTAAAAGGGCAATATCCTGCTGGTAGTTTGGTCAAGGTAGCTGCTGAACAGGTTGGCGGGCGAGGTGGCGGCAGACCTGATTTGGCCCAAGCCGGAGGCAGCGAGCCGCAGAACGTGGACAAAGCGCTAGCGGCGGGGAAAGCCTGGGTTGCCGAGCAAAACAACTAGTTCTGATCCTTCGAATCTCGCATGATTTTCAAAAACAACGACTAGTCCCTTGTTTCTGATAGCTTGTTCGGCGAGAATGCTGCCTGCTGAGCTTGGCTGGCTAAAATAATCATAAGTTAATTGTAGATGTGGGTTGTGGCACGCGATCCAGTCAGTCCAGCAGGTTATGGACGAAGCAGCTAAAAGGAAGGAGAGTCACCATGCTGATTCTTACCCGAAGAGTGGGTGAGGCGCTGATGATTGGAGACAACGTATCGGTCACAGTGTTGGGGGTAAAGGGTAACCAGGTGCGGATTGGAATCAATGCGCCTAGGGATGTAGCAGTGCATCGCGAGGAAATTTTCGAGCGTATCCAGCAAGAAAAGCCAGAAGACGCAGAGGGAAATTCGGCGGAATAAAATCTGCGTTTGGTGCTTTACGCAGGGGTGCAGCCATTGTATCCTTGCGCCCCCTGAAATTAGTCGATTCAAATCCTTTGAATTAGATTGCCGCCCGACAGGGCATGTAATTGGTTTAGATGTTCTAGAAGGGCTGACTTCGGAATTTAGAGCTCGAAGGGAATTTCCCTGAGGCCGAAGGCCGAGTCTCATGGAAGAGACGAGCAATGCGCGACCTGGGAGCGCCTCTGTGATAGCAGAGAAAGTCAGGAGACAATTTGAGTTATCAGTTTTGGAGAAGTGGCCGAGCGGCTGACTAGATTGTCTGGAACAATCTAGCGCGAAGGGAATTTCCCTGAGGCCGAAGGCCGAGTCTCATGGAAGAGACGAGCAATG
>CAZVYE010000345.1:0-2808 GCA_964630895.1 uncultured Gammaproteobacteria bacterium
GGTGTCGCGGCTGATGTTTCTGAGCTCATCAAGCTCTGCATCGTAGCCAGTCGCGATAACACCGCCATCGCGGATCACCACAGGGGGGGAATCTACTACCGCCTCCTGCAGTTTCTGTGTAGCTGCAATGGGCTGCGCAAGACAGCCTTTCGCTTGATCCAGAGCTGGGTTTTCGCATACAGCGAGAACATCAAGGATCTGGGGCAGCGCGGCGAGGGTATCCCGCAATCCAGATAAGTCGCGCGGGCGAGCAGATCGAAGCGCGATACGTGAGAGTATTCTCTCAACGTCTACAATGCCTGAAAGCTCCCGTCGTAGCGCAGTGAGTTGCCCAGAATGCAGCAGACATTCTATGGCTTGTAGGCGGCCGCGTAGCGCATCATGATCCCGAAGAGGCTGATTTAGCCAGCGCGAGAGCATGCGCGAACCCATAGCGCTTACCGTATTGTCCAGGAGCCCTAACAGTGTATGTTCACGACGGCCTTCAGGATGATGTGTGATCTCCAGATGGCGACGAGTGTTTGCGTCCAAAATGACAAAATCGGACGCTTGCTCCAATGCAATGCCTGTAATGTGAGGCAACGCGGACTTCTGTGTTTCGCTCACGTACTGCAGTGCTGCGCCAGCCGCAGCGTGAATCGCGGACTGTTTCTCGCAGCCGAACCCTTCCAAAGTTCTGGTGCCAAACTGCTTGGTAAGCTTGCGGTAGCCGCTTTCGGCATCAAAATACCAGGGCGGTAGATGTCGTACGCCACTTTGATGGCCTAGATCTAATGAACTATCCAAAGACTCCGAAAGCAAGACTTCTGCGGCACTTAACCGTTCCAGCTCAGCCAGGAGCTGTTCAACGGTGCTAACCTCAGTTGCTTTAAATCTGCCCGCGGCAACATCGATCCAGGCTAGCCCAAAGCCGTTCTCAGCTGCGTGTACAGCTAGCAGGAGATTTTCCTTGCGTTCTGACAGCAGTGCCTCGTCGCTGACCGTGCCTGGCGTAATAATGCGGACTACCTGACGCTCGACCGGACCCTTGGAAGTAGCTGGGTCGCCAATTTGCTCACAAATTGCGGCGGATTCACCCATGCGCACTAGTTTGGAGAGATAGCCATCCACCGCGTGGTATGGAACTCCCGCCATGGGGATAGGCTCACCGGCTGATTTGCCGCGGTGGGTCAGACTGATGTCCAATAATTGCGCTGCTTTCTGAGCGTCGCTGTAAAAGAGTTCGTAAAAGTCTCCCATACGAAAAAACAGCAGCGTTTCCGGGTAGTCGGACTTGATGCTTAAGTACTGTTGCATTAACGGAGTATGATTGGACTTTGTGACAGTAGCGCTCATCAGATTATCGGTTTAACCATGCATTCGAGGATAAGAGGTTGTGAATAATAGGGACCAGAACGACTGGGAGGAAGGTCTTTCGCAGCTAGCCGAACAGATCAGCGGGGTATTGTTACGGCGCAAGCTACGGATGGCAACCGCTGAATCTTGCACCGGCGGTTGGATCGCTCAGTTTCTGACAATTTTTGCCGGCAGCAGCGACTGGTTTGAAGGCGGAATAGTCAGCTATAGCAACGCGATGAAGCAGCAAATTTTGGGCGTGCCCGAGCAGGTGCTCGAGGAGCATGGAGCGGTGAGCGAATCGGTTGTGCTGGCCATGGCTGACGGTGTCACCAAGATCACCAAGACGCAGCTGGGAGTTGCGGTGTCTGGTGTAGCAGGGCCTGGGGGAGGCAGTCCGGAAAAGCCCGTGGGGACTGTTTGGCTAGCGGTGCAACTGGGGGGTGAGGCGAAAGCGCGATTGCATCATTTTGGAGGTGATCGCGCTGCAGTCAGGCGCCAGGCTGTCGAAAACGCGCTGGTATTGGTCGCAGAAATGTTGGAGGCCTGAGCGCGGTAAAATGGCGGTTGTAAAAGGCTGGTGGTTTTCTTACGCCTCACGCCGACATTCGGGCGTGCCGCCGGCGCGCTGCTGTGCTAATCTCGCCCCCCGCAACACGGGACTTTCTCAAATTTTGAGAACGGTTTCATCGAACATCCATGGAAGGATGTAACGCGTTGTTTTTATGAATCAATCAAGACGATCGGAGTTTGAATAATGGATGATAATCGTAAGAGAGCTTTAGCGGCTGCTCTGGGGCAGATCGAAAAGCAGTTTGGCAAAGGCGCAGTCATGCGCATGGGAGATCGGACCTCCGCCGACGTCGCAGTGATCCCCAGTGGATCGCTGACATTGGATTTGGCTCTGGGTATAGGTGGCTATCCGCGAGGGCGTGTCGTAGAAATTTATGGCCCAGAATCCAGTGGTAAGACCACATTAACCCTGGAGGCGATTGCGGAATGCCAGAAATCAGGCGGCACGGCGGCGTTTATTGACGCCGAGCATGCGCTGGATCCTGGCTATGCGGAGAAGCTGGGAGTCAATGTAGAAGACCTGCTTGTGTCTCAGCCAGACACTGGTGAGCAAGCGTTGGAAATTGCTGACATGCTGGTGCGGTCTTCTGCAGTAGACATTGTAGTTGTTGACTCGGTGGCTGCATTGACGCCAAAAGCGGAAATTGAAGGCGAGATGGGGGATACCCACGTCGGCTTGCAGGCCCGCCTGATGTCCCAGGCGCTGCGTAAATTGACTGCGAATATTAAAAGAACCAACTGTACCGTGATCTTCATCAATCAGATTCGTATGAAGATTGGCGTCATGTTTGGCAGCCCGGAGACTACTACTGGTGGTAACGCGCTCAAGTTCTATTCGTCTATCCGCTTGGACGTGCGCAGAATCGGCTCGGTCAAACGCGGTGACGAAGTGATTGGCAA
>CAZVYE010000346.1:0-2756 GCA_964630895.1 uncultured Gammaproteobacteria bacterium
GACCTGATCACGGTGCATTTGCGAGAAGATCGCAGACACATTACCGATCGTGACGTGGCGCTACTGCGTGAAACGATACAGACCAGAATGAACCTGGAGTGTGCCGTAACTGACGAAATGTTAGGAATAGCGTGCCAGACCAACCCACAGGACGTTTGTCTGGTTCCGGAAAAACGTACCGAAGTCACCACCGAAGGCGGGTTGGATGTCTTAGGCGGCAAGCAGGACATAGCAAACGCCGTGGCAAGACTCACTGATCACGGTATCAGAACGTCCTTATTTATAGACCCGGACCTGGCCCAAATTGATGCAGCTAAATCCGTTGGTGCACCCGTGATCGAAATACATACAGGTGCCTATGCTGAAGCATCAAGTGGCGCTCAGTCGGAGGAGCTAGACCGGGTAAAGCAGGCAGCGGAACATGCGGCTGATCTTGGTCTGGTGGTAAATGCAGGGCATGGATTGCACTTTCACAATGTGCGCCAAATCGCTGAAATAAAAGAAATTAAAGAGCTAAATATTGGCCACGCTATTGTGGCTCAGGCTGTTTTTGATGGCTTGGCTGGCGCGATTAGAAAAATGCGGCAGTTACTGGATTCGAGCATTTAGAGCGCCGGCGATAAATCGCGGCAAGCCCAGCGGTGAGCGATTACTGACGCTCAGCCATATACTTTTTTAACTGCACTGCAGCTTCGTGCACCATTTCCTTCGCCTGAGCTGCAGCTTCGGTATCACCCTGCATCGCTACCAATTCCAAGGCGGCAGCTTTCGATTCCAGAACGTGCGCGCCGCAATAGCCGGCAGAAGCACGTAGTTTGTGCGCCATCTCTCGCACTGCTTCTAAGTCGCCCGACCGGATTGCATCGTCGAGTAGGGGCTCGAACCGATCAAGCTCGTTCATCAGCATGTGGCTGAGTTTGTCCAGCAGGTCATCGCTACCGCCGCATGCTGCCAGGGCGGCTTCTCGATTTACCGGGCTTGTGGCAGGGTTGTGACGGCGTGTGCCTGAGCCTTCAGGCAGTCGTTTTACCGCGGCAAGGAGGTCGTCTCGAGCAATTGGTTTGGATAAAAACGCATCAAAGCCTTTCTCGGTCAAGGCCTCTCGCTGATGCAAATGCACATCAGCAGTCAGCGCATAGATTCTAGCGTCACTGGACGCGCCCCCAGCGCGAATAGCTTGGGTTGCCTCGATTCCATCAAGCTCTGGCATACGAATGTCCATCAGAATAACGTCGAACGCAGTTCTACCTGCCAGTTCAACGGCTTGCAGCCCATTTGCGGCTTCGCTGATGACATGTTCCGTGGTATTTAACACGCCCACCAGAAATTCTCGGTTAATATCGTTATCGTCAGCAATTAGAATATTCAACATGGGGCGGGACTAAATTCTCGGTATGAACAAATTAATCAATTGCACGCATTGTGCCCATTCGTAGCTCAGATACCAAATGGTTCGTATCTGGATAACGCTGTTCTGGTTTAGTACTGCTTGGCTCGCGCCCGTTGGTGCCTCTGGCGAAGAGTCTAAAGGCACTCGCATTGTCCTGCAGGCTGAGCAAATCGATAGAGAAGGCCTCGTCGTTCGCGGTGTAGAGGTCTCCATGCACTTTGCTCCGTCCCCGGTACTGTCCTTAAACGCGACCAGTCTTTTGGTGGGGGAAGAGAAAATTGAGAACGTATCCCTCAGCTGCGCGCCGCAAGTGCTCAGCCTAAAGAAGCTCTCTTGTCTAGACGGTGATATAAACTTTCAATCCGACCTTCTGAAAGGCGCAGAGCATTCCACAATTGAGGCCTTCGAGTTCGACTTCGAGACACAAGAAATTGTCGCTTCAGGTACCTTGGAACTGGGTGATCAAGCGGTTGCGTGGGGAATTGAGTATGCGGATTCGCTATTGCTTACCGCAAAGCTAAACGAATTTGATCTGAGTCCTTTTTTGGCGGAGGCAATTACTCAGTTAACTACACCGAGTTTGATTGCAACTGGTGCGCTGGCCGTATCCACTGACGAGGCGTTGCGAATTGAGTTTGATGGTCAAATATCGGGCGCCGGTTTTGATACCCCTGAAGGAACACTGGCCGCAGCCGATCTGGCGGGAGCAGGACAGTTGGCTATTGAGTTCTCTGACCGTATCTCGGGGGAGTTTGACATTCAATGGCTGGGAGGTGCTTTCTTATCAGGTCCTCTTTACCTTGAATTTACAGATGACCAGCGGTTTCATTCCAAAGGGCAATTTTCTGTTGCAGGGGACGACATAAGTCTTGCAGCGGTGGAGCTGCGGGATGCTTCTGGACTACATGCTTCCATACCCATACTACAAGTTGATGAACTGGGCGTCGGGCTAGAAGCGAAAATTACCGAGCTGCCACTGGATACGGCTATGCCGCGCTACTTTCGCGAGCTGCTCAAAAACGCAGGTGTTGGGGAATTTGACGCAACCGGTCTGCTGCGTGGAGACGTGCGGATCGCCAACTCTCAAATTGATCACCTGACTCTGGACATGCGCAATGTATCTGTCCGAGATCTTCGTAAAGAACTGCGGGTAACGGGTCTGGATGGCCTCTTAGACTATGACCGGGGAGGCAATTCGCTCGACTCGCAAATCGAATGGCAGTCTGGCGTGTTCTATAAGTTGCCGATCGGACCAGTGGATACAAGATTTATTCTAGCAGCCGATGAATTTTCGCTGCTGAGCGCGACCACAATCCCAATCCTGGATGGCGCATTGGAAATAGATGTGCTGGATGTTGGTGACTGG
>CAZVYE010000347.1:0-2754 GCA_964630895.1 uncultured Gammaproteobacteria bacterium
GCCCATTGCATCCAACGCATCTGTGTAAACGTGGGCTACATCCGGCATATTCGCATCATCATCTACCAACAAAATTGATTGGCATGGCAAAGTATCAAATGTGTGTACAGTTGCACCGAAAGCGGTACCGGCAGCGTTAGTCGCTGAAACTCGGAACTGATAAGTGGTACTGCATCGCAAGTTCTCTACCACTAGATTTAAAGTTTCTGGCGTATTGGCCATAACTGGATCGGCAAACACATGCTGATTCTCGGTAACTGCAGAAATCCCGTACATAAATGAAACACTGGTGTCACTTTGTTTGGGATCTATATCCGCCGTTAACTCTGCACTGCTTTGCGTGATGTTTTCGGATGAAAGATTGTTTACGTCTGGGAAATCAGCTGGACAATCCAAGGTAGCAAAACTTTGTTCTGTGCCAACTGTTACGCCGCCTGAGTTACTGGCGGAAAATTGGTAGTTGTAATTCGTCCCGCATTGGAGATCAGACAATGCGACGCTGACCTCATCTGCACTTGCCAAGCTCTGGACGAACAAATCACTGCCGTATTCGTCCCCCACAACTCTAATCCGATACATGACCTGCGTCAGGTCACCCTGTGGGTCTACCAAGGCACCAACATTTGCCGAGTTGGCCGTTATGTTACTTACCACAAAGCCGCTGATGGTAGGTGGTGCCTGGGGACAAGTGGATGTCAAAAAAGTCACTTCGTCGGTGACCTCTCCAGCATCATTTTGCACTCGAACCTCGACGTCGTAGCTCGACTCACAGTCCAGCGCCGACACATCAAATGCTGCAAGTTTTTGAACGGCAGGTTCTGGGAAATCCAGCACCTCAAAGAATGCTGAAAAGCTTCCTCCAGCGGGGCGAATCCGGTAGTCAACGATCCCCGGCAGCTCGGAGCTGAATATAACTTCAAGAGTTGCCGAATCGACATCGACCGTCGAAGTTTCAAAACTCTCTATTGCGGGCACCGCGGGCTCATCCTCGGGATCATCAGCATAATCAAACGGCTGCACAAAGATTTCGACATCTTCGATCTGACTACCAGCCACCATATCGCCAAGAGCAAACGTCTCCACCTCATAATCATTGGTATAAACCGTTACGCTCACCGGACCAGGGTCGGCCAAAAATTCAAAGTAGCCATTGGCTGGATCAGAAAACGTCGTTTCAAACTGATTGCTAATCAAAAACGCCCCAGGTACTGGGTCACCAGAATTTACGATGCGAACATTGCCGCTAACCAGTCCCACCAAATCGCGACCATTTCCACCGGGTGGCACACACACTACCTTGCCCGCATCGCAGCTGCATTCGCTGTTGGCGGGGCTTACGTCTAAATGATAATCGCCCAAACTATTCAATGCGCAGGACTGCGCGCGAACAAATATATCGCCTTCTACTGTGCTGGGCCCTAAAGAAGCTGGCACTAATACGCCTGATTCACAGCCATTAATCTGCGCGAACGGCGGCGCGGTCGGGTCGGTCAAAATGTCAGACGTATAGAGCGCAAAGTTGAGGTTCTTGACTGCCGTACCCGTGTCTGGGAATCGCATTTGCACATCGTGTTGCAAAACAGGCATGGTAGGGTCGTCATTCGTATATTGGGCTGGAAACGCAACCCAATCCACATCAAATGGTCGTGCAAAATTCTTGTCAATGGTCGCGGTGAGTGGCTGCCCTACATCACAGTCCAGCCCCGTCTGAGGGCGAATACCAGAGAACAAGCCGCCATGCGGTGCATCCCGGAAGTACTGAGTTGGTTGATCGGATGGTGCCGCAATTCTTAGGCACCATTCATTCAGGACCGATGGACCACTGCCACCACGGCCTTTCGAGTCAGTATTGATGGGGGCTGCGCGAACACCCAAGCGCCAGTCACCAGATGTATTGATTTCGTTTCGGTAAGCCAGCAAGCGCTCATTGGGAGAAAAGTGCAGCATTCCAGTGGGATTTGCGAGCTGTTGACATGCGTTCTCAACTGCTGGAAATCCACTGTCATCCAATATGCCAACGAACTGCTGTCCACAGCCACCTGCTCCACCCAAACTCACCCCAACTTCGGGCTCATCTACCAACAGGACCTCTTTACCACCCGGGCCTCTCAGGCGGATCTGTAACCGCTCCATTTCGGGAAATTCAACATCTACCGATACGTCAACATCGTGAATAAGTTCCGAACCACCACCTATGTGGATGGTAGATTCGTACCAACCACCGTCGTCGACAACGGCAACAGGATCGCTATTGCATACGAACCCCATCCCAAATGCTGAAGTGCCCACCAACAGTAGGCTAATTGCAAACCACTTTGACACAAAAATTCCACAAACCTACACCGCGACGGGCGCATGGTCGCTGGATATGCAGCAATCTACAAGCGCTTTCCGACATGCGTCGGCATTTTCTGACAAACTTTTAAGAAAAGGGCACCATCAAAGCAACGTACAGACATTTCCAGCTGTTCTGCCTAGCGCTGATGACGACCGTTTAATCGAGACGCCAGATTCAAAGTTTCCTTCAAAAATGACATCAGGATCGGTAATGACTAAAAACGCAGCGCCCGATCCAGGAAAACACGGCTCGACCACCTCAGCAGAACCCTGCCCAGATGAAACACAGCCGCCTAAATAGCGCAAACCGTTGACGTTTGGAGCGAGTACCGTAGCCTGCACGGGCGTCACGGTGCTAGCCGGAATGTCAGTTGCATCTGCCGACCCTACATACGCATCGCTACGATCAACGACTGG
>CAZVYE010000348.1:0-2725 GCA_964630895.1 uncultured Gammaproteobacteria bacterium
GCACGACACTCTCTCCCCCCGTAATTAACTAGGCCGCAGTAGCGGCCTTTTTTTTGCACGCTACTTTTTGTCGAGCGTGACCCATAAACTGTAAACAATTGTTAAATGCCGATAATTGATCTAGATATTTACATGCTGTTATGATCCGGCGCTCGGCAAAGGGGTAACACGCAACTATGTTTCAGCTTCGAGTCCTTACGGCCTCTCTTTTTCTATTCTTTTCGATCAGCATTCATGCGGCAACTGACTCTCGTGGCCCAGTGGCAGAATTGGCCGCTAACCCACATTACCTTGTAGGCGTTGTTTCAATAGACGATACGCTGGATCAAGATAAATTCCGCTTTTCCATCGACGAAATGATTCTCGGAGAATGGACTGAGGAGACGGTGGTTCTGGCGTTGGAGCCAATGACAGCCGAACTAATCGATCCTGATGACCAATTCATCATAGTGTTTTCCAATCTGCGCAAACAGCGGCAACCAGCCACTAAGCAACTAGTGCCGGTTACACCCTATCTTGCGCGGCTAAATGTTGCGGGCGAGGCGATCATTCCCAATAGCGACTTTGCTCACCGCCTGCTTACAGGTGCCATGGCAAAGGAGTCGGGCTCCGCTGAGGCGTATGTAAACGCGCTAGTTGAGGCGCTGGACGATCAAGGACCGCGTCTCCAGCGATTTATCGCAGCAGAACTCTATGGAGACCGAGCACTCAGAGACTATGCCGCAAATAATGCTGGAAAATTGCTAGCCCAATACGCAGTTGACCAGCACAACGATCCGGTCGCTCGCCGACTAGTTCTAGGCGTCGGACAAGGCCCCATCCCCACAGGCTGGGCCAAGAATGTTGCAAAAGACATTTTGCGCGACACCCCTACGCGGCCACTACCTGGCGGGTACATGCCGGCGCTGGTGGAAACAGCAATAGAGTTGTTGCAGCGCACCGATTTCGACGACGCAGAATTGCTTGCGCCCTGGTTGACTGTAAGTCACCAAGGGGTAGCAGAGAAGGCCGTAGAGCTGCTGTTTCGCGCACCACCAGATAATGCCATCGCAGTGGCGACAGGTGCTATGGACCACTCGTTCATGCATGCAAATGTAAGAAAAATGCTGCGGGTTCGCCTGCGCCGTGCACGGGACGGCGCTGGCTGATCGCAGTAATTCAGGGGGCGTTGGGAGAACAGCCCTGATACCAAACCTCGGAGGACCGATCGGCCATTACCAGGGAGGTAAGCCATCGGTAAAAGGATATATTTATGAAAACAAGATTTTTTCTTGGGGCAACAGTAGCCGCCCTGCTACTGAGCCCCGCTATTTCGGCACAATCGGGGGACAGTAGCCAGTCACCTCAGATGTACGAACCAGTAAGATTCGATACATCACGCCCACTTCGGGACATTCTGGCAGAGCAGGAGCGACGTCAGCGCAGATATGACACGGTAGAGTTCAAATTCGGGGAAATCCCCAACCGACTCATGCCAGGAAAACTGCAAAACATTCCCAGTAAACCAGCTCGCGGGGACGCCCCGGTCCAGCGGGTTATGCCCACCGACAAGAAAGTTCCGGATACCGGCGTCAGCTTTGACGGATACACTGGTGCTGACAACGTTACCCTTTTTGGAGGCAACCCAGCACCGCCTGACACCAACGGTGATGTAGGCGCAAGTTTTTATATTCATTACAACAACATCGGCTGGAAGATTTTTAATAAGGATGGAACGGTGGCCAACGGGCCGTTTGCAGGCAACACGTTCTGGAATGGCTTCACCGGTAGCGACTGTGCAACAACTAATGATGGTGACCCCATTGTTCTTTACGATCGCTTCGCCCAGCGCTGGGTTTTTGCTCAGTTCGCAAATCCCGCCGATACTGCCGGCCTACAATGCTTAGCGGTTTCCACTACATCAGACCCTCTTGGCCCTTATAACCGTTATGAATACGCCATTAACGGGATTGACTATCCCAAAATGGGCGTATGGACGGACGGGGCTGGTAACAGCGCTTATACGCTCATTACCAACAACTTCCCTGACGGCGGCAACTATTCCGCTACCACAATTGCGGTTATCGATCGGGATGCGGCACTTGCCGGCACCCCCGCAACCATTGGACGGTTTGATCTAACTCCGACGGCAACGGATACGTTCTTTGCCACCATGCCGGGCAACCTGGAAGGTGCGAACATTCCACCCAATGGCACCTGCGTACCGTTTGCACAGGTGTTTGACGATGAGGTTTGGGGCGACGCCTCGAATGCAGTCGACGGATTTCAGCTCAGCGAGATTTGCGCCAACTTTGACAACATGGATCCGCCTGCTTTGACCGGACCCAACTTTGTTGCCGCATCAACAGACTGGGATAATTCGCTTTGTGATTTTGGTAACTGCATACCTCAGCCGAACACAGCCCAAACACTGGATACGCTAACCCAGTTCACCATGTTCCAGGCAAACTTCGTTTATTCACCACTGTCTGCTCCGGGTGAGCTGAGACTGGTACTAACCAGCTCGGTAGATACGGGCGGTGACATCGGCGGTTTGCAGTGGGCGGAACTTTCCGTTGGCGCTGGCGCCACTGCAACCGTAATCCAAGAGGGTATCTTCGCCCCCGGCGATGGTGACAGCCGATGGATGCCATCCGCTGCGATGGACCAGGCGGGCAATATCGCAATGGTTTACTCCAAATCTTCCAGCGAAACAGCGCCTTCCGTTTACTACACCGGTCGAATC
>CAZVYE010000349.1:0-2711 GCA_964630895.1 uncultured Gammaproteobacteria bacterium
CTCAGACATGGCAACCAGGCCCACTGCGATGATGCACTGGGCTAGAAACATCCAGCTTCTGCGCTTGCCAAAAATGTGGCTTATCATAGGCAATTGCACGCGATCTACAACGGGTGCCCAGAGGACCTTAAAAGCGTAAAGCGTGCCAATCCAGGTAAAATAGCCAATCTGCGTTTTTTCTACACCGTAGTCGCGCAGCCAGCCCGTCAGCGTAGAGAACACGAGCAAAAAGGGTACCCCTGCAGAGAACCCCAGAAACAGCAGCAACAAGGCACGCCGATCGGCAAAGACCGCAAAGGCTTCCTTCCAAGTTTTCTTTGGTGTTACCAACTTCGATTACAGCGCATAGTCAAGAGTGAGCGGTGCGTGATCCGAGAAACGCTCATCTTTATAAATTGATGCCGCTCGAACCTGATCCTTTAGCCCTGGTGTGACGACCTGATAATCTATACGCCACCCAGTGTTGTTATCCCATGCGCGGCCGCGATTCGACCACCAGGTGTACTGATGCTCGCGATCGTCAACTTCGCGAAATGCGTCTACCCATCGTTGCTCGCCGAACAGGTCATCTAACCAGGCGCGCTCTTCCGGCAAGAAGCCAGAATTCTTTTGATTACCGCGCCAGTTTTTTATGTCAATTTTTTTATGCGCAATATTCCAGTCGCCACAGATAATCCACTCTCGGTCTGAATCGCGCATTTGCTGCAAGCGCTGCATAAACCAATCCATCACTTCAAACTTATAGTTTTGACGCTCTTCTTTGGATGAACCGGACGGCAAATACAGGGATGCCACACTCACCTTCTCAAAGTGCGCTTCGATCCAGCGACCTTCCGAGTCAAACATTTCATCGTCGATGCCTTCGGTGACTGACAGGGGTTCTTCCTTGGAGTAAATCGCAACTCCACTATAACCCGGCTTTTGCGCATCGTGATAAAAGCAGTGATAACCCTCTGGAAAAAATTCCGGCTTGCCTTCCAGCTGATGAACCTGGGCTTTGGTTTCTTGAATGCAAATCACATCTGCATCCTGCTTAGGCAACCAGTCAAAAAAGCCTTTTCTAGAAGCTGCGCGAATACCGTTGGCATTGAGTGAAATGACCCGAAACACTGACGACCTCTTTTCATTATTGGAAGCCGCCGGATCATAGCAGAGATGCCCATCACCTGCTGCGGCGCTCCTTTATGACTTCAGGCACTGCAAACAACGTAATACATATGTATACTATTTGCATACAAACGGAATCAATTGTATGCCGAACAAAAATGTCACGGTGAGTGTGCGACTCGATCAAGACGACGCAAGGTTTTTACAGCGTCTGGATATCGGGGATGCCGACACGTTAAGTGAGAAGCTGCGCGCCATCATTCATCAGGCACGCGAGCACGATGCCGGAAAGCACGATTACGTATCGAGTTTGAAAATGATTGATACGTTGTTGGATCCAGTGCGTACGCAGATTCTGGATCAGGAGCGACGAGAGGGTCGCCATAGCGAGCTCATTAGCCGCACTTATGAATGGCTGCCAGACATGATGGCATTTGTCCTTGCCAGCCTGGAACAAGAGGCCCATGGCGGTGAGCCCATTGGACTCAAAGACCTGGAGGACGGAGTGGCCGAACGAGTGTTTCGGCTCATTCACGCCTGCTTGCGCCTGGGACTGGAAGAACCAAACCCATGCTATTCGGAAGACGTAATTGGCGCACGACTGACACCTACATTGAAACTTGCAAAATTACTTGAGGGAGCAACACATAATGGAAAATAACGTCACAGACATCCTGCTAACAACTCCCTACTTTCCGTTTACTGCAGCCCTGCTCATCATGCTGGTATTGGCTGCCATTGAAATTGTGAGCTTTATGTTGGGTGGTCCGTTTTCGTCGCTTATAGACAACTTTCTCCCAGATTTTGACGTAGACGTAGACCTCGACGCGGATCTGGATACCGACATGGATACAGCCGGTGGACTATCCGGACTCATGATTTGGCTCAAAGCCGATCAGGTTCCGTTCTTAATCATTCTGCTGGTCTTCCTCTCCGCGTTTAGCGCCTTGGGCATCGGGCTACAAAGCCTGGTCTCCAGCGCAGCCGGCGAGCCATTGTCCAGCATCGTGGCAAGCGTACTCGTACTTCCTGCGACACTGCCGGTAATGCGATTCGCACTCAAAGGCATCGCCAAAATCCTACCAAGCGATGAAACGGACGCACTGGGACTGGATTCGCTCGTGGGCTCTAAAGGGACGATCTTGACCGGGGTCGCGACCCGAGGCTCTGCGGCTCAGGCCAAAGTGAAGAATGCGAAGGGCGACTGGATTTACGTCATGGTGGAACCGGAAGACGACCATGATCAATTGGAATCTGGCAGCACAATTGAAATTTGCGCGCAGCATAATTCCATATTTCTCGCAAAGAATATTTCTAACTTACGGCTGGGAAACGAATCGTAAGTTTTCATCAAAGGGGTGATGCGGGCGATCCACCGCGCATCTTTAAATCAGGGATCAGTGACTGGCCAGAGGGCCAATGGAGGAACCTATGTTTGGACTAGAAATTTGGATGGTATTGACGATTGCGGGAGTAATATTACTGCTCGCACTAGTATCCATCATGGCAAAGTTGTACACCCGGGCGTCGAAGGAAATATCTTTCGTACGAACTGGCGTGGGTGGTCAGAAGGTGGTGATGAATGGCGGGGCATACGTCATGCC
>CAZVYE010000350.1:0-2709 GCA_964630895.1 uncultured Gammaproteobacteria bacterium
GTTGCCGCCCTAGTTCATTCAGGCGCAGGCGCTTGCCCGTGCGCTCAAAAAGCCGCAGGTCAAACTGTTGCTCGAATTCTTTTAACGCGGTGGACGCCGCAGACTGTGACATATTGAGGCTTTCTGCTGCGCGGCTGACGTTCTGGTAGTGCGCGCAAGCGAGGAAAACTTCTAGCTGACGCAGGGAATAGCGCATGGAAATACTCGAAATGATGTTGACCACAGGCTAAGCGCTGCGTTTGGGGGCATTTTCCATTGAATACCACTCAACAGCAAATGCCGGTACGCCACATCATATTGCGATGTTTGGCTTGAAAAAACAGTCAACACGATATGCCTTTGTACCCGACTATCTTGGGCACAGTTTGTGCAGCAATAAATACAGGAGTGCTAAAAAACTGAACACTTGCCTTTCAGAATGAATTTGATGCCAGTTCCGCTGGCGGAGTGACATTCTTTTATTTTATCCAAGTAACTTGGTAAAGTGTGAAGCTTGTCGCACTGCGGACGTCTTTTTAGTGTTGAGCGCACTATCGAATGTCGGGTCTTTAGGTATAGAAATCGAGATAGTGCGCGCTTCCATCCTAGGCAACACCAGACTACATAGCTCTCCATGGCCATAAGGCGCAATGAGCAAAGTAAATGGATTTACTGAACCGGGTTCACCAGTCACTGGAGAACTTCAAGTGAGAGAAAAGGGATATGTCTCACCAGCCCACACCAGATCTTGAGCAACAGGCGAGCCTCGCGCTGGAGTCGCCAGTATTTATCATTGGCCCACTGCGCTCCGGGTCGACACTTCTTCGACTGCTTTTGGACCACCACCCCAATATCCATATGTTCGGTGAATTTGAGGGTGCTGTGTCACAGGCTCGTGGTGACCAATGGCCAGATCTTGAAAGTTATCGGCGCTTTGTAACAACTGATCGGCAAACTAGTGCAATGCATCTGGCGATAAACCACGCATTGGACTACCCGGATCTGGTTAGAGATTTCCTTCGGCAGCTTTATGCACGAAACCCGCAACCTGTGGTCGGTGCGTCGATACATTCCCGTGTAGATATGCTACCTAAACTTTGGCCCAATGCCCGCTATATACATCTTTATCGAGACCCCAGAGATGTTGCCCGTTCGTGTATTGGGATGGGCTGGGTAGGAAATGTCTACAAGGGCACGAAAATTTGGTGCGATTTCGAAGAGCGGCGTGAACGTTTGCGGTCACAGGAGCGACCTGGCAAGGCGATTGGAGTTTCCTACGAGCAACTTGTTGAGAACCCGGTACAGGAGCTATCGCGACTGTGTGAGTTTTTATCTCAGCCGTTCAACGCGACAATGCTCGAACTGGATCGCGATACCACGTATAGCTGCCCATCGAAAAAATATGCACAGCAGTGGAAGTCCAAATTATCGCCGCGTGAAATCCGATGGATAGAATTACTGGCGAGCGAAAAAATGTTGAAACAGGGCTATAAGCCGTGTTCAGTTGATACGCGTCCCCTCTCGTTATCTGAAAAAACCTGGCTGAACCTTCAGAGTCGCGTCTATATAATGCATTTCAACATAAGGAAATGGGGCCTCTTCCTTTGGCTTCAGCATGTACTTGCTCGTCGTACCGGCATTCGCCAGTGGGTGGAGCATGTCAAACACAGAACAAATGCGATTGATCGCAGCTTGTTGAAATAATGATGTAGTACATGTGCATGGATACGTTCACAGTCACGCATCTGGCCGTGGACGTCGCCAGGGTATCGTCTCGAGAAATCCAACTTGGGTGAGAGTCAGGTTCCTGTGCACCCCTCAGTCGCTCTGGATCCCGCCCTCGATCCAGAAGTTGATCTTCCCTTAGTCACAGTTTTCCTTAGCTGCAACCAGCTTTGCCGTGCCAAATCCTACGGTCGGAATCGTCTTCCTGTGACTTGTAAGCGGAACCGCTGCTCAATCTTTACTAGCGCTTTAGCGGGGGTTGGCTGACATTTGCAGGCCACCGCGCACCGCATGGCTAAGGGTCTGCCAGTGTGCCAGACAAAGAGCCATATCAGCTGTTTCAGCGACTGGCTCTTATCAGTAGGTTATGCATCTAAAAAACTGATAACTAATATCAAAATATTCGGCTTTCCCTATAGTTATCCCGGCGCTAAGATTCAGGCCAACAGAGTAATTCCGGAATAAGTGGTCATATTGTTATGTCAAATCTGAATAAAGAAACCGTTCTTGAAGTCCACCACTGGAACGACACGCTGTTCAGCTTCAAAACAAGCCGCGACCCTGGATTTCGTTTTGAAAATGGGCACTTCACCATGATTGGCCTGGAGCAGCCAAATGGGCGACCGCTGTTGCGTGCCTATTCGATAGCCAGTGCTAATTATGAAGACGAGTTGGAGTTCTTCAGCATCAAAGTGCCTGATGGCCCCCTGACCTCGCAGCTACAGAAAATCAAGCCCGGTGATGAGATCTTTGTGAGTCGCAAGCCTACCGGAACTCTGGTCGCCGATCACTTGTTGCCGGGTAAGCGCCTGTGGCTCCTCTCCACTGGCACGGGGCTGGCGCCCTTTATGAGTATCATCAAAGATCCGAGTGTCTACGAGCGCTTTGATCAGATAATCCTCACGCACGGTGTACGTTATCAGTCAGAGCTTGCCTACCAGGACTACATTGAAAAAGAGCTGCCAGAGCACGAGTACTTTGGAGAGATGGTAAGGGAAGGCCTGT
>CAZVYE010000351.1:0-2706 GCA_964630895.1 uncultured Gammaproteobacteria bacterium
GGAATTTCCCAGCCCTTCCTGCTGAGGATCAGCCGTCGAAAGTCGCCGCTGGCGGGAGCGGTGGATTTGGCTTCCTGGCCAATGATCCCCGCGGCAGCGTAGTACAGATTGGCGGCGACAGCGGTGGGGTGTTTGTAGCAGCCGGAAATTTCGATCAAGACTTGGGTGACGGCAGCTTCGGCTCCGGACCAAACCTGGCTGAGTGGACCGGGTTCTGGACTCCGTTGGGTGACAACCAGCTGCCGCTGCCCAACGACCTGCATGCGTTTGGAACCCAGCGACTTTTCATTACTCGCAACAACGCAACGCGATTCAATACAGTGCGCAACGACACCCTGGTGGCTTCCGGATCAGCAGTGTTTAATCGCATGACTCGGACTTTCGAGCCAGCCGGACAGGGGCTGGGCTTTGTCGAAACAACCAACTTCGCTGGCGGAGAGGTGCGCGCGCTTGCATTCCATGACGGAAATCTCGTTGCCGGAGGCCGGCTGAACTTTGCTGGCATAGACATTAGCTGCTGCGGCCTGTACGCCAGAGATCCAAATACACCTGACGCAAATTGGGCACCTCTGGGAGACTTCGAGGGAGAGGTGTATGCCCTGGTGAGCTTTGCCAACGCATTATGGGTGGCGGGCGACCTGGTGAGCGCGGGGGGAATCACGACCAGCACTTTAGCCCGATATCAGGGTGGCACCTGGGATACGCCCACAACTGGCCTGCCTGCAGGACTGCGGCTGCGCGCGCTTCACGTGCATGCAGGTCAGCTCTACGCTGGCGGTGTCTCGTCTTCAGGCGGTGCCGTGGCCAACGGCGAGTTTCTGCTGCGCTGGACGGGGAGTCAGTGGGTAAAGGTGCTGGACACAACAGACTTTGGTGCAGTGATATCCATGGCATCATTTGATGGCAACCTGCACGCCGCTGGCAACATTCCGCTTGGCAGTTTTGCATCGGATTCAGCTGGGCGATTGGAAGCCTCCGGCTTTGTTCAGCTGGGCGGAGGTTTTCCTGGCAACCAGGGTCAGGTCAGCGTGCTCCACAGCAGTAACGGTCGGCTCTATGCGGGAGGGCGTTTTACTTCGGTTGATGGCATTGCGGCAAATCATATTGCCGAGTGGGACGGCACCATGTGGATGCCTATGGGCACGGGTCTGGGCAGCAGTTCCTTTGCCGAAGTCACCAGTATCGGCACATATCGGGAACAAATCATCGCGGGTGGCGACTTTCTGGATCGCGGTGACGGCGACCGTCTCACACAAATTGGCTGGTTTGACGGGATCCAATGGCAACCCCTGGCCGGTGGGCTGGATAATAAAGCTGGTGCCACTAATCGATCGGTGCGCGCAATTTTGCCGGACACCAGTGGGCTGTGGGTAGGAGGTGCCTTCGATCGTGGCGGTGGCTTCGATTTTCGCGCCAGCATGAATCTGAACATTGCGCTGCTCGAAGACCCTGACGTTGTCCATGCAGACGGGTTTGAATAGAGCGATCAAGTGAATCCATGCTCTGCGGAATCAAGCTAAAACCAGAACGCTCGTTTGCTTGAACACGCTTGAAGACGAACGTTCACGGGAGTTGTCAGTGGCGCAGTATCGTAAAGAGGTCGCGGAACGCGAAATGGCACGAGTGGTTATAGGCATGACGGCCACATTGACTGTTTACTGCGAGCCGGGGGGGCTGAGGTCAGGCCTTAGTTGCTTGCTAAAAGGTTTGCCATACTGCAGACCAAGGAGTTCGTCAGGTCCCAGGACGTCTCGATCCTGGGATCACGTATTAGGATTCGCTAGCTCCTAGCCGACGACGCAAAGTCAACACCTCTACTTCGTCTCGTGAAGTCCAGCCTTCACCCATTAAGCGTTTGCGCTGTTCGGCCAGTGCAAGTGCCTTGTGCGGGTTACCGTCGCGATGGAAGCGGGAAAGAAATGCCAGCGCGTCTGCGCTGACTTCCGCGCGTGGCCCGACCGCTTCTGCCAACTCGACAACTCGCGAATCGTTCGCATCACTTTCAAGCAGCATCATCCCCAATTGGCCACCGAAGTCGAGCACATCTATTACAGATTGGCCCTGACGCGCTAATTCTAGTGCCTTGGTTTGAAATTCAATTGCAGCAGAAAGGTCGCCTTGTGCTTTGGCATATAACGCTCTGGCGCGATAAAAAGACGGCCACAGTCGCTCTACGTTTCCTTGTTCGATGACGCTTTCAGCATGGCTGATTTGTGCGGCGGCATCCTCGTAGGACTGGTTTTGCACTAGCAATTGCAACAGAGCGATCGCACTCATTGCTTCACCTAGCGGCTCCTCAATATCGGCATAAATTGTAATGGCTTCAGCCAATAATTCTTCAGCCCGGCTGGCGTGGCCCATGGCCTGCTCGGAGAGCCCCAGTTGCAGCAGCGCAAAGGCTTGATTAGTCGGATGGGCGATTTCGGTAGCAATGGTCAGGGCTCGTGCGGCGCTATCGCGGGCAGCCTCAAGCTGCCCTAAGCGCCTTTGGGCGCGCGCCAGATCAGCACTGGATCTGGCCTGGAGAATGGGATGATTGTGCTCCTGCGCTGTTGCAAAAACACGCTGCTGGTAATTGAGTGCCTCCGGCCAATTGCCCCGCGCCATCTCAATGTCTGCGAGTACGCTAAGAGTCAGCGCGACTTGTAGCGGCAGGTCCAGTTGTTGGCGCAGTTCGAGTGCTGTCAAAAGCACTTCTTCGGCTTC
>CAZVYE010000352.1:0-2687 GCA_964630895.1 uncultured Gammaproteobacteria bacterium
TGCCTTCCTGGGCACGACAAAATACAGTGGCAACTCGCATGATCAGTCCTTTGATCGTATTGAGGAAGAAGAGCATACGAATCTTTACTGGGAATCACCGTCAGCGATAGCTGAAAAACATGTCAGCATTTACCGTATAGTGCGAATTGAAGCTGGCTAAAATTTTATTTGGGGGATAAGGCGGCGTCGTTCGTTTCAGCTAAGAAGAAACTTTTACGCTTTGGAAATCACATCATTTGGGGGTGAGCATGCAGTTTGGGGAGATTCGGATTAGAAGAAATCTGGTTGCGCTAGCGATCGCGCACGGGCTATGTACATCAGTGGCTGCCGGAACAATTTCGGTAAACTCTCTACTGGATACCAGCGTTAGTGGCGACGGCGAGTGTACCCTGCGCGAGGCGATAGCAAACGCCGATTCGGACAGTCAGAGTAACTCCATTGACTGCGCGGCTGGCCAGGGCGTGGATGACATACAAATTGTCTCATCGGGGATGTTGCAGCTGTTACAGGGTGATCTCGTAATTAACAGCAGTATGCGAATCCGCAATGTTTCTGGATCGGAAGTTACCATCAGCGGAAACGACCAGTTTCGACCATTCACGATTGCTCCCAACAGCTACCAGCTACCGGTTCCTACGGTGGAGATGGTCGATCTCTCCATAGCCAATGGCCTCGCAGCTGGTTCCACATGTTGCGCCTCTGCGGTTCTCAGTCGAGCCGCGTTGACAATAGCGAACTGTCGAGTATTTGATAACTTCGGCTCAGACGTTGATAGGATAGCCGCAATTTCCCAAAGGCTCCCCGGCTCATTGGAACTGATAGACAGCGTCGTATCGAGCAACGTAGGCGCTGGCATTGAGATTTCGGATGCTAGCTTGGAAATGCGTCGCTCCAGTGTGAACAATAATTCTTCCTATGGCGTTTGGGTAGGTGGCACCGCAGACGATCCCGTAGTCATTGAATCTTCATCGATTCACAACAATGGCTATAGCCAGGGTAATCCGGGTATCTTCTTAGGAGGAAGTCGCAATAATGGCAATGATTTAGTCGTTAACTCTTCGATTGTCCAGAATCGGGGCAATAGCCTGCAGGGCGGGGTCCATATCAGTCAGGCTTCCGTAGATTTTCAGTTTAGCACCATTGCGGGTAATTCCAATGGCCCAAGCCAGGTATCGATTGGGTTGGTTCCGGGCGTACCGAATCCGCTTTCAATCGCAAAAGGATCTGGCCCGTCTCCAGCCAGCCTAACCATTACGAATTCCATCGTGAGTCAGAACGGTGACAGCGCACCTGCCTGTAGTATTACTACCGGCTACGAGGGCGTGGTGACGTTGGTGGCAAATTCGGACGTTATTAGCACCGACGGAAGCTGCGATCAGGCCAGTGTTTCGGACGCAGACCTCGGTACGTTTGACTTTCATGCTGGGCTGACCAGATCGTTTGATCTGTTGCCTACATCGCCCGCGATAAATGCGGTTCCAGCTGCGGATTGTCTGGAACTGGACCAGCGCGGCCTATTGCGGGCACTGGATGGGTTTTGCGATACCGGCTCATTCGACAGCGAAGGCTTGGCCAATCTAATTTTCGAGGGCGGTTTCGAATCGAACGTAACATTGAAGTGAATTTTCTGGCTGCGTTTAGATAAGATAGGGCAAAGGACGGTTTCTTAGGTTGTTTGTCCCCGGCCGATCCATATCGTTACTGCCCAGAATAATTTAGAATGCGCGTTTCCCAATTTGGTTGAGCCGAGTCAATAGTTTCACTTGGCTGTTCTTAATTATGTCTGAATCAAAATCTTCAAGAGTGCTGGACGTCGGCTGGCTGTTGGACCCCGTAAAGGCTGAAATGATCTGGGCCGCTCCAAAAGCGGTTGATCTGCCCACGTTGGAGCACGCATCGGCTAAGGCAGTCACCGCCTGTCCTGCAGTGTTGCAGCATGAAGCACGTCTATTTGAAATTGCCTGTCCTATTGATGTGCAGCTTTCACTGCATCGCCAGGGCGATCGCTGGATGTTTAGCAACGACATGGGCAAGGATTCGGCTATCAATACCGAATACCTGCAAAACATGCTGGTGCTGATGCCAGAAGATCAATGGCGCCATCCAAAGCGGCCGGTGGTGCAAATCCATACGCCATATCGATTCGTCGCGGACGACTACTGCTATATCAACAAATTTCCCCCGTTTCACGACTACAAGGGCGTGCGCTGGCCCGGTACGGTGATTGGCGGAAGATTTCAATTGGACGTATGGCCCCGCAAACTCATGTGGGCATTTGAGTGGCATGACACGAGTGCGCCGTTAGTGCTTAAGCGAGGAGAGCCGTGGTTCTATTTGCGCTTTGAGGGACGCGATCCCGCAATGAATACGCGCATGATGCAGGCGCAGTGGACGCCGGAACTTGAAGATTACGTGCGTGGCATTGAAGAAGTCACAAATTACGTCAACAAGACGCTGTCCTTGTTTAAGACGGCCCAGGAACGTCGGCCTGAAAGTCTTCTCAAGAAGAAGTAGTTAGTGAACTCACTAAATGGACGGAATGCGCCCGCTGGTTAGAAAGGGCCAGGATTACGATCTAATCTTGGCAACTACTAGCCTTAATAACCAGCCGATACCATAGGGGACTGCCAGCAGTGGAAAATATGCCAGATAGTAAATGGCGATAAGTTCCTTGGCGGCACCTCCTA
>CAZVYE010000353.1:0-2676 GCA_964630895.1 uncultured Gammaproteobacteria bacterium
AAAGCTGTTTCAGGATGCCGCTGTGGATGCCGCGGTGGTGGCAGAAGTGCGTCGCCTGCTGGAGCTTACTATCCCAGAAAACTTTCTCGAATCCGAAGAGGATTCAGAGCAGGAAGGTGATCCCCTATTGGGACAAGAGCTAGGCCCATTCAAGCTTGAGGGGATACTTGGTGAGGGCGGGATGGGCACGGTCTATCTGGCGCGTGAAACGGGCGCGCTCAGCCGGCCGGTTGCCATCAAGGTGGTGCGGCGAGGTTTGGATACGGACCGTATTCTGAGCCGCTTTCGCGCCGAGCAGGCGCTGCTGGCAAGACTGGATCACCCAGCAATTGCGGCCATCCATCGCGCCGGTGTGACCGACGATGGCCGCCCCTATTTCGCCATGCAATATATCTCTGGCGAGCCGTTGGACACAGCAGTGAAGGCGCTGGATCAGCGAGCCAAGCTTTTGCTGATGGCAAAAGTTTGCGATGTGGTCCACTACTGCCACCAGCGAGGTGTGATCCACCGAGATCTGAAGCCCTCAAACATTTTGGTTGAACCCTCTGGACGGCCAGCTTTGATCGATTTTGGCATCGCGAAGGTGCTGGACGATTCGGTAACCAACGTGACTCGCCAGGGCCAGATTATGGGCACCCCCGAGTATATGAGTCCAGAGCAGGCAGCCGGGGATGTTGCCAAGATTGACACGCGGTCTGACGTCTATGCGCTGGGCTGCATTCTAAAGTCTCTTTTTGAAAATGGTCCCAACGAAGCGCGATGGATTGTGGCACGGGCCACCGCTGCTGACCGGGATGATCGTTATGCGTCAGCGGCAGAGATGGCAGAAGACCTGCGCAACGCGCTGGCTGGTCGACCGCTGCGGGCACGCAGACAAACCCCCGGTTATCTACTGAACCGGTTTGTACGGCGACACCCGCTGGGCGTGAGTTTGACGGCCCTGGTGGCGATCGGGCTGGTGGTGATGGTCATTGCGCTCTTGTCCTTCAATGTTCGATTGGAGCGCGCCTTGGAGCAAAGCGAGGTCGAGCGGAAGAAGGCGCAACAGCTTGCTGATTTTATGGGTGAGATATTCGCAAGCTCTGATCCATTTGAGGAAACGGACCAGGACTTGAGCGCGCAGGATCTGCTGAACCGTGGCATGGCGCAGATTGAGGGCTTTGATGCACCGCCGCAGGTGAAGGCCAGTTTGTACCTTACTATGGCCAACTCACAGCGACGGTTAGGCGAACTCAGCGCGTCTGGTAACGCGGTAGACATGGCAATCCAGCAAGCGCGGCTTGCCAGCAATGATGCGCTGCTTGCTGAGGCTCACGAGGCTAGCGCCATGCTGGCTGAAACCCGGGCCGACTACGATGCGATGTTGGCAGCAAGTGATGCTGCATATGCAATCTATTCTGAGCAAAAAGGTGGGGCGCTGGATGCGGCAAGAGTCCAGGGCGTGCGCGGATATGCGTTGCTCAAAAAAGGCGAGTATGCTCAGGCGGAGACAGCGCTGACCAGTGCGCAAGAACAACTATACGAAGCGCTGGGACCTATGCACGAAAGCGTTTCTATTATTAATCAGCGGCTAGCCAGTTTGTATAGCATCCAGGGGCGTTACGAGGACGCACTGGCCTTATACCAGCAGGCGCGACGTTTTGTACTTGCCGAAAAGGGCGCAACGCATCCGGATGCTGGGACCATCCACAACAACATTGCGGTATTGCACTACCGTATGGGCAGCCTGGCCAAAGCGGCTGAAAACTATCAGGCTTCACTGGCAGTCCAGGAAGCCAATTTTGCGGCTGATCATCCCAATGTCGCGGTATTACAGAACAATCTGGGCGCGATGTACCTGCGGCTTGGACAACCGGATCAGGCGCTTGGCTTGCTGGAAAAAGCCCTTTCAAGCCGGCGCCAAGCCTACGGAGATAATCATATGGAGGTGGCAGTAACCACTTATCAGGTAGCCAGTGCGCTGCGTGATTTAGGACGATACTCGGAAGCGGACTCGCATTTTGAAACGGCGCTCTCCACCATGCGCTCGACTGCAGGGGCGGGGGACCGGCGCGTTGGTGTGGTGCTAAACGGCGTGGCCGAATCCGTCCTGCGCCAGGGCGAACTGGAACGGGCACGCGTAGCCATTGCCAATGCGCTGGAGATCAATCTTTCTGCCTGGCCTGAAGGTCACCGAACGCCAGCAGCGTCCATGCTGATTTCCGCTCGGGTCGCATTTGCACAAGGTCGGTGGAGCGACGCTGCGATTTCCGCCAAAAAGGCTTTGGAGGTTTTTGCTGAAAGTGCTGCCAGTGATTTTGAGGCTGCCCTGGCTCGCGTTGTACTTGCTAATGCGCGCATGCGATTGGGTGAGTCGATTGATCAGTCGATGCTAGAGGAGAGTCTGAGAAGCATCCAATCGGATGCGCGAAGTGAGTTTATTGATCTGACACCGTTTGGGTTGTCAGAAAAGCCTGAACCATAGCCAGTGGGGTCTGCGGCCCCATCGCATCATGCCAGTAATTTAAAATCCCGCGGTGACAATGGCTGGCGGTTCGTGCCAGCCATTGGCCGCGTATTGAAGATTAATCCTCAGGACTCGGCGGTGGCGGTCCAGTCCATCTTCCCTACTTTCCAGTCGCCGTCCTCTCGGGTCAATTCCACCACGCCCTTGCCCTTCTGATCGGGCAGCTTGCA
>CAZVYE010000354.1:0-2675 GCA_964630895.1 uncultured Gammaproteobacteria bacterium
TTGCAATGATGAGTTCACTGACTTCTTCATCCAGGCGCTTGGCAAGCAGCTCCAATTTGAGCTCGTCCGGCCCGATTCCATCCAGCGGCGATAAACGTCCCATGAGAACAAAGTAGCCGCCAGTGTAGCCAGTTGCCTGCTCGATAACTTCCAGGTCAGCGGGCGACTCCACCACACAAATCTGGCTGTTGTCGCGCTTGGAGGAACTACAAATTCGACAAATCGACTGCTCGGTAAAGGTACGACAGCGAGAACAGTTACCAATATTCTCCATGGCATCTGCCAGGGCTTTGGATATCTGGAGTCCGCCTACCCGATCGCGCTCTAACAGATGAAACGCCATCCGCTGCGCCGTTTTCTGGCCTACACCTGGCAGACATTTAAGTGCTTCAATAAGCTCAGCAATTAACGGTGATCCGCTCAAAACGGAAGCTTCATTCCCATGGGCAGTTTCATACCGCCTGCCATGCCTTTCATGCTGTCTTCCATGAGCTTTTGCACTTTGTTAACCGCATCATTGACGGCAGCTGCCACCAGGTCTTCGGCCATTTCCGGATCATCAGACATAATGCTCCGGTCAATATCTATTTTCCGTACTTCGTGCCGACCCGTCATGGTTACTTTTACCATGCCCCCGCCGGATTCACCCTGGACTTCTTTCAGCGCCAGTTCTTCCTGCGCCTTCTTCATATCGTCCTGCATTTTTTGGGCCTGTTGCATCAGCCCTGCTAGTGGTCCTTTCATGCTCTTACCTGATGTTTTGTTAGGTCGTTATTCTAAGACAACGTTAGTGAGGTTTTATTGAATCAGGAAGTATGTGGGCGTCGAAGTCCGCCTTCAATGCCGCGACAGTCTGATCGCTTTGAATAGCAGCTTCCGCAGACCGTTGGCGATCGTCTGACGCTTGTTGCGCCTGCTGTGCCGGTGTGTCCGTTGCTGCCTCGCAAACGGTGAAGCTAATACGCGCATCCTGCCCTAGTAGCTGCTGTAGTGCGCCGATAATTTTGTTTTCAGCGGTTGCAATACGCAAATGCTCGCTGTCCTTGGGCAAGGCCAGTTCGTAGTTTCCATCAGCGTCCTGTCGAAGCACACAGTTTTCGGCTAGCAATCTGGCTGCCCCTGGTAAATTGAGTCGGGCAATAAGACTGGTCCATTCGGATCCATTGATCGCACCTTCGGGCAGAGACTCTGTTTGCCGTCCTGGCGAGGATTCTGTTGCTCGTTTAGAGTCAACGGCGGCCGAAGCCTCTACAGTGCGAGTTTGTTGCGGTGTAGACGCAGGTTGATTTTGGACTCCAGCACCTGACTGGGGCGTGCCCGCAAAATCTTTCGGGTCCTTAGCTCGAAAAGCAAACATACGTAACAAGGTCATTTCGAATCCGACGCGCTGGTCCGGTGCCCAATCCAGGTCTTTAAACCCACGACTCGCGATATCAAAATAAAGCTGAACCTGGGTAGCGGCCAACTGCCCTGCCAATTCCGTCACTAGCGGCTCTTCTTCAGCCGCACTGTCTGGTAATGTCTGTACTACTGCGATTCGGTGCAGCAAATTGACCATGTCACGCAAAATGGCATGAAAATTCGGTGCCAGCTGCCCTACTTCCTGAAGCTTGGCATACAAACCTGCGCCGTCGCCCTCAGCGATAGACCTAAGCAGCGCTTCCAGATGGTCACGTTCTACGGTGCCCAACATGCTGCGAACTTCATCGGCATTGACGCTCCCCCCGCCAAATCCAATAGCCTGATCTAATAAACTGAGCGAGTCTCGCATGCTGCCATCACCAGCGACAGCAATTTGCTCTAGTGCTGGAACCTCGAACGAAATTTCTTCCGACTCCAATACCTTTTGTAGATGTGAAACGATCTGCTGTTGATCCATGCGTTTGAGGTTGAACTGCAAACAACGAGACAGAATGGTAACGGGAAGCTTTTGTGGATCCGTGGTAGCGAGAAGGAACTTTACATGTTCAGGTGGTTCCTCAAGAGTCTTCAATAAGGCATTGAAACTATGGGTGGAAAGCATGTGAACCTCATCCACCAGATAGACTTTATATCGGCCTCTGGTAGGCGCGTACTGAACGTTTTCCAGTAGTTCCCGTGTGTCATCAACCTTGGTACGGGACGCAGCATCCACTTCAATCAGATCAACAAATCGACCCCCATCGACGTCCTGACAAGCATTACATTCGCCACAAGGCGTAGAACTGACGCCCTTCTCACAGTTGAGCGACTTCGCAAAGATTCGGGCAATGGTTGTTTTGCCAACTCCGCGCGTGCCCGTGAATAAGAAGGCATGGTGGACACGATCGTTATCCAAAGCATTGGTAAGCGCGCGTACGACGTGTTCTTGACCAACGAGTTCGGAAAAATTATGGGGTCGCCACTTTCGGGCGAGAACCTGATATGTCATGAAATAGATTGGATTGATGAATGCAGCAGCTATTGTGCCAAGGTGGTGAGCCTAAAGCTATGCCCTGTACATTTTTAATAAGGGCGATAGCCAATCCCGTGCTTATGCGACGATTTCTGGTCCATTTCCGACTTATCTCCAGCCCATTACCGGCCAAATCTGCCCCAAACCCCTTGCCTTCTGCCCCCCCAATCCTTAAGCTACGCACCCCCTGTACCGCCGCCACACTGCGATACAGAAGATTTAGGAGAGGTGCCAGAGCGGT
>CAZVYE010000355.1:0-2662 GCA_964630895.1 uncultured Gammaproteobacteria bacterium
AATTTACAATGAGGATCTTGATCCTGGCGTAAAGCCATTCCTTTTATACTTTTTGAGCAATCTAAATGAGGCAATAAAGTCCACCAAGCCGCTTGAGGACAAGGTGAATGGATTTCTGGTCGCTTGCAACAACTATCTATCAGACCAAGATAATAGTGCCTTTAAGCATTCTTCGGGTGTTGATCGGTCATTTGACAGCAAAATCATAAAGGTGAACAGATCGAACTTTCGACCATATTTCACAAGTGGCACTAAAAAGAGCAGTATTCGAATCGAAGCTCTATCCTCAGGCGAGAAGCAAGTAGTATCACTTTTTGCGCGTTTATATCTTTACGACAAGAAGAAGATTATCCTCTTTGACGAGCCTGAGCTTTCGCTATCTATCGGGTGGCAAGCGAAGCTTTTGCCTGACCTTTGTCGTTCACCAAGCTTCTCCCAACTAATTGCAATCACCCATTCACCCTTCATTTTTGACAACGAGCTTGATGCTTACGCTGGGAACCTTGGTGTGGAGATCTTTTCCGATCCAGAAACCGATCTGGGTCTCTTTGAGACTTTAGATGACGACATTTTTGATGAAGACGAAAGTACTAAGGGTTCTCTTTTCTAATGATGGATGCTGTAGCGCACGCAAAAGCTAAGAAAGACGCGCCTTCCGTAGCCTTTGCAAAATTTCTTGATCTGCGTTCGGCAGCTCCAGACGTTCCAATCGCAGCGGTCGAGGGGAGGGAAGATGTGGGAGTTTGGAAGGTCTGGTTCGTTCGATGCGGCTTCGACGATCATATTGAGCTATTGCCGTGCAGCGGGAAGAAAAAGGTTTTTAAGCTGCGGGAAATCTTAAAGAGAAATAAGAAAAATCGTGCTGACAATGTTATATATATTGTTGATCGCGATTATGATGACTGGGCCGGCCACCCACCGGAAGATGATATCTTCATGACGGACAGATACGCTATCGAGAACTATTTTGTCTGCTCTCGTGTCCTTGATCACGTTCTTAATAATAATTTCTCATGCGCAGGCAACCCCGCTGAAAAGAAACCTATCCATGATATGTTCCATATATCTTTCGAGCAGTATCGCGAGGCATCAAGGGAAACGCAGGTGAGGACCTATGTCTTGAGGCGATTGGGACATAATGATCAAAAGCCACTTCCAGCAAAAATAAAGGATATCGCGAAGATTGAAGCCCCATATCAAACTGGTGAGCTGGACCCCGACAGAGTGAAAGTCTCTTTGGTCGAAGATGAGGGCTCAAATGTGATTGAATCTCTAGTTCATGAATATAATGAGCTCCCATTCTTGGAGAGAGCGAGAGGAAAATACCACAAGGCGTTTCTACTTTTCTTCTACCAATCCCTTCAGGACGAAAGGGATCAGGAAAAGAGGCAGCTATTTCCCAGCACCAAACCTCCAGCGAATTTTAAGTTTTCAGCACTCAACTTTGTAGAATGGGCAGGAGTTTCCCAAATGCCAGAGGGATTGCGAGAGTTTATTGAAGATACGCTCGGAGCCGGCTCTGAAACCTAAATTTCCCTAAGATTTGTTCAAAATCGCTAAGGAAATATCTGTGCGGCGCGGCCAATCTATGCCTCCCTTGTTGGCGTAAGATAAGGTAGTTCTGCGTCGAAATGGTCGAGGCCGCGTCGCAGTTCGCCGCCGCGGTCGGCTACCCGGACATCACCTGGCTGAAATGTGATGCCACCACAATACCGCTACCGGACGCAGCCTTCGACGTGGCACTCTGTCAGCAAAGCCTCCAGTTCATGCCCGACAAACCCGGCGCAATGGCGGAAATGGCGCGTGTCATGAAGCCCGGCGGTCGTCTGGCCCTGAGCGTCTGGAAGAGCCGGTCGCCGATTGGCGCGGCCTTCTCGAAAGTGCTGGACCGGGAATTCGGTGACGGCACGACCACGCCGTGGGACATGGCCCACTCGCTCGGTGACCGCGACCGCCTGCACGATCTGGCCGCGGGCGCAGGCCTGCGAGATGCCCATGTCACTTTCGACGTAAAATTCGCCCGCCATCCCGATCCAGAGGCCTTCATCACCGGCGCCATCGCGGGCTCTCCGGTCGCGGGGACGATGGAAGGGCTTCCCGCGGCCGAGGCGACCGGCTGATCCGCGAGATCGTCGAAGAACTCGCGGACTTCTATGACGATGACGGCCTCGCCGTCCCCGCGGAGTGCCTGACCCTGAGAGGGCGAAAATAGATAGTCCGCTTCGTCTGAGCTGCGGACCTTGGCCTGTCGATCCATGCTGCACGATGTGACGAGAGGCCGGTTCGACGGGCCGCACCGCAGCAATGTGAAATCGTGTTGAACGGCAGCTTTGGGCCGATCATGACTAGCCCACCCATGCTGCAAACGCGAAGCAGTCTGCCATCAGCGCGGTCACTCTGGGCTCAAAGCTGACCTTTGCTATGCAAAGCATGAAAGTCGGCTTTGGGCCAGGAGCCTTAATTCGCATTTAGTCCATGTGCCCTGGCACCGAGCTTTTCTTTCCACGCACCTTCCTTTGCAATGATGTCCGCGGTTGACATCTCGGGGGAGGCGACTTCAAGAATAGCGACTTGGTAGTCGCGTAGATCGTGGTCAAGCCTCATCAACTCTCGGTTCCCACCGTGACCATTCGCGGCGTACTGACGCCAGCGTCCAAGGAAC
>CAZVYE010000356.1:0-2631 GCA_964630895.1 uncultured Gammaproteobacteria bacterium
CGAACAGATCCACAGCACTTTGAACGAAAAGGACTAATTCATGCATCAATGGTATTTGAGTTATGACGGCAACCAGGAAGGCCCTTTGAGTGAAGCGGACGCCATCGCCAGGGCCAGGGCCGATCAGAGCGGCTACTGCTGGCGCCAAGGGTTTGCAGAATGGCTTCCCATTAAACAGGTATCTGAACTTTCTGGACGTACTTCTGTTGCAGCACCAGCCGGCCCTCCAGCAATCGCTACCCACGGTTCTGATGAGATCGACTATCAAATTTTCGGCGAAGATATGCAATTCGTCGAAGTGGAACTGGACCCGGGTGAAAGCGCTGTCGCCGAAGCCGGTGCCATGATGTACAAAGACCCAATCATCGGTATGGATACGGTATTTGGCGATGGCAAGCGTGGCGAAGAGCAAAGTGGCTTTATGGACAAGCTGGTCGGCGCGGGTAAACGATTGGTCACTGGCGAGAGCCTTTTTATCACGGTATTCAACCATACCGGTCCTAGCGGTAAAGCGAGAGTAGCGTTTGGCGCGCCTTATCCCGGCACCATTGTGCCGCTGACGCTGAGCAATTTCGGCAATCGCATCATTTGTCAGAAAGATAGCTTCCTGGCCGCTGCTCGCGGCGTGTCCATTGGAATTCACTTCCAGCGGAAGATTCTCACCGGCTTGTTTGGTGGCGAAGGATTTATCATGCAGAAGCTGGAGGGCGACGGTCAGGTGTTCTTGCACGCCGGTGGCACCATCGTAGAGCGTGACCTTGCTGCAGGGGAAACACTGCATGTAGACACAGGATGCCTGGTTGCCCTTACCGACTCCGTCGACTATGACATTGAAAAGGTGGGCGGTGTAAAAACCATGCTGTTTGGCGGTGAGGGTATATTCTTTGCCACCGTACGCGGCCCCGGTAAAGTCTGGCTACAATCGCTACCGTTCTCAAGAATGGCTGGTCGTATGCTTGCGGCTGCACCACAACGTGGTGGCAGTAAGGGAGAAGGCTCTGTGCTGGGCGGGCTTGGTAACTTACTGGATGGAGATAATTTCTAGATCATTTTCAATCCGCGGGTGGCGATTGTCACCCGCACTGCCGCCACTGTTAAGCCGCCACTTCGCAACGATTTCTACCGGCTTCCTTAGCCTGATATAGGGCACGGTCAGCGCGGCCAACCCCCTGCTCTACAGTCATATTGCGAGGCTTTCTGGTAAAGCCTACGCTCACTGTGACTTGCGTCTGCACATCGCCTGGCAGATTGAGACTTAGAGCTTCCACCTGCTCTCTGATGGTCTCACAGACCCCACGCGCCTTATCAACGCCTTGCCAGGGGAATGCCACAGCAAACTCCTCTCCGCCAAGACGAGCAAACAAAGACTCGTCAGGTAATGCTTTTTCTACGCACTGGGTAAACTGGCGCAACGCTTCGTCGCCAGCAATATGGCCAAAACGGTCATTAATGGACTTAAAGTGATCTAAATCCAGAACCAAAATGGCAATGTCATCGTCTGCTGATAAGAACGAAAAAAATGCCCTACGGTTCAGGGTGTTGGTGAGAAAATCCGTCCGACTCAGTTTTTCCAGTTCGTCTTTGACCCTGGCCAGGTCGGCGAATGAACGTTGTGCACTGAGCATGATGACTCCCATGGGTAAACAGACCACGGCGACCAATCCGCTGAGAATGGTGATGATAGATCCCAATTCGGTATCAAAGACGTCTAGCGCTTCGCCGCTTTCCGTGGCAAGTATCGTACGATAAAGCAGACCAATCACCAGGAGTGCGAGTCCCACAATCATGAAAGTTGCTAACTGAGGTTGATGGTAGCGGCGGGTATCGATCAATAAGATTATGCTCTCTGCCCACAAGAACCCCAATCCCAGAGATGCCACCTGAATTCTGCGCAACAAACTGGGATCATAAAGCCAAAAATACAGTATAAAGAACATGGTAACGAGGTAAATCGCGATAGACGGAATGGACAACCACGATTTACCTCCGTAACGACGAAAACCCGCGTTGAGGCACAAGGGGCCAAGTAACAGTGATCCATTCCCAAACGGAACGGCTAGCCACAGCGGCAACACTTCGCGCAGTGCGATAAGCATCAATCCAGCTGCCATAGCAAAGACCCCCAGAACCCAGAACCCAAAACCTGGGTAAGTATTCCGACTGAATCGAAATACCAAGAGCCCCGTTGCCATCAATGCGGACACAATACTGGTCGCAAAGAATAAGCTTCTGACATCTAGCGCTTCAAATACTGATCCCACCACGAGCGCCTTCTTTAATTCCCATCAATTCTATCATTACAATGGATCGAATTTTTCTAGTTTGATCAAATAGTCCGTCAAAGAACACACGTAAAGCCAGATAATTCGTATGCCTTTGCCGGTCAGAGCGAAATCCGGGGTATTTATTAGACACGCTATCATTGAGTCAGACCCGGGCTTCTGCGATCATTACGCGCTTTGCGAATCCCGATTGGATAAGTAGCCCATGTTGATATTCCAGCAGTCTAGCGGCGGCCGTAAAGCCGACGCCCAGTGCCCTAACTTCGATATCTCCAAGGCGCAGATACCTGATGCGTTTCGGCGTAAAAAACGCGCCGAGCTACCGCGTGTTTCCGAGCTGCAGGTAGTC
>CAZVYE010000357.1:0-1431 GCA_964630895.1 uncultured Gammaproteobacteria bacterium
ACTACATCAAAGTCATATGCGTAACGATCTCTTCGCGTAGATCCATCAAGGTGACGATTGGAATAACGATAGTATTGACCAGGTGGTAAGTCCCCTCGAATCATGGGGAAAAAATGGCTGCCGCTCGGAGTACGGTTCGTGTAGATTTCCAACGGATAGGTAAAAGTCTGTACTTCTGGCCTGTCGACAAAAGAAAATCTAAGCGTGAAAGACGGTGGAAGCGGTAATGTTAGGTCCGTTGTTGGGCTGTATTCAAAGGGTACACGCTTCAGTTGACCAGCCTCGAAGGTGTCATCTTCTGGGTTTCCTTTTGACTCCGTATAGATAGGTTGCGAACCATCGCTAAAGGAAATTTGTATGGCAGACAGGACCAAATCCACTGACTCGTTGTTCCGTACCCAAATGTCTCCCTTCAACCGGAAATGATCCGGGTCGCCAGGGGCATGCCCAACCTCTCGGGCGACATACAAAGTCTGCTGATCGGGTGTCGTGGGTTCAAACCGCTCCACGGTCAGATTTAGCCGGCCCGCGTTCGCCGAGGAGAACGCGAGGCTGGCAAGAGTGATAATCATGGTTATATGGACTTTTTTGAACATGGCCATTCCCTGTTTGCCGTAATCTATCAAGTGGAATGCCGCAAAGGAGAAAACCGAACGGATTTGGTGCTGGCCAGTGACTGTGGTAGTTGAAGCAGATTGGGGAGAGTATTTGGGAATCTGGTGCGCTGCTTCCGTTCGCCCTGCCACATCTCAAGGGCTCAAACCCACCGGGTGGAAAAACGTCGAGGCAATACCTGCCTAAGGCCGTTAGTGACGGTCAATCAACCTGGTGCCTACGCCCCGTATAACACGATTCATTCTGATTCTATTCAGGAATGGGTTCTACCAATATGGCCAGGAAGCTTCTAATCGCATTGTCGAAATTGCCCAGTCGTATGTTTTCGTTAGGACTGTGCTGATTATTATCAGGATTGACCGTGGGGACGATCACTGCAGGGATATCGAGTGTAGTAACAAATGGAGAGATTGGGACTGAGCCGCCAAACATGCGAATCTGGATTGGAGGCTCATCAAACGCATTCGTTAATGCGCTGCGCAGCCAATCGCCTACTGAAGAGTCCAAATCGGTGCGAAACGCCGTATACGCAATGTGGGAATTTAGCGATGCTAGTTTGGAGTGGGATTCGCGCTCAGCCTGGGTGGGTTTGCTATCCACCAGGTAGAAGCCCTGGTCCTCAATATGTTGCGCAAAAGCCCGCAGAATATCCTCTGCAGTTACCTCTGGCACCAGTCGAAAATCAAACTCGGCGACGGCAGTTGCTGGAATAATCGTACGCACGGAATCTCCTACCCATGCACTGCGAAGACCACGGACATTGAGCGAGGGATATTGAATAGCTTCCTGCAGTGAGTCTGCGACGTGATCCGGCTC
>CAZVYE010000357.1:1531-2631 GCA_964630895.1 uncultured Gammaproteobacteria bacterium
TTGTCCCGGTGCTGTTCTACGGCCGCGGGAAGATTGGGCGAACCAAGCTCTTCCTCAAAGTCCATGATCACTTTAATGTTATGGCTGGCTTTGAGCGATTCAGCGTTTGCAATGTCCAGTGCCGCCAGAAAAGCCGCTACCGGCCCTTTTGCATCCGATGCGGATCGCGCAAAGACACGCCAGTCAGGATCAACCCGGCTATTTAAACTATCCCGTGGAATGATGCTCCAATGGTCACCTTTCAGTTCTTTGAGCACTGGTTGAAAAGGATCTTCCTGATGCCACTCGGAAGGATCCACCGGCTGGCCATCTAGCTGCAAATAGATCAGAACAGTCTTCTCTGCACCCGGAGACTGTCGCGACGCGAGGAGTAAAGGATAGCCCGCTGATTCAAGGCGCTCTGTGGCAAATCCGCGTGCTGAAAATGCAGCCTCTGACCAGGCCAAATTGGCATCAAGATGGGAAGCGCCTTTTTGTGAATCGTTGGGAATGGCCAACAGGTCAAAAAGTATTTCGTACCCTGCTCGTACGTGCTCCGCGACCAGCGCCTGCAAGTGTTCTGAGTTCAGCCCATCGCTTTGTCCTGATGCGGCAAAATTAAAGCCAAGACTCAAAGCAACAATACACAGCGAGCTAGCAGTAAATTTCTTCATAACTGAACCATCTATTGGATCCAAAACGACGCCCAGGCCTCACCATACGCCATTTCGGCGATTATCCAATCCCCATCAACACTGCAATCACCAGCGATATCGAACCGGCAATTACCAACTTCAAAATCAGCGGCCAGATAAACTTGAACCAGCGATCATAAGGTCTGCCGCACATGCCCAGGATTCCCATTAGAACGGCGTTGGTGGGTACGATCATATTCATGAATCCGTCGCCCATTTGGTAAGCCAACACGGCGACTTGTCGCGAAACACCGACCAAGTCTGAGATCGGTGCCATCAGAGGCATGGTCACATATGCCTGGCCAGAGCCAGACGGAATGAAGAAATTCAGGATGCTTTGGATAACCAACATGCCAACAGCCGAAAGCTCAGCGCCAACCTGTGTCAGCGGTACGGACAAGCCATGAACGACGGTGTGTAGCACCT
>CAZVYE010000358.1:0-2630 GCA_964630895.1 uncultured Gammaproteobacteria bacterium
CGAAACCGCTTTGCGAAGGGGCAATCTGGTGGGTGGCGTCCCCTCGTTGGTACCAAAAAGCTGGCAACTGATTCGCCGGGATAACCGCGGGCAAGATCACGTGCTTGCTACCAATGTGGCTTCCTACGACCTGGACGACGAAGGCAACATTCTGTTTTCCAACGGCTATGGCGTATTCGTACTATCCAACCAGCACAAACCCATTTTGGTCATGCGTGGCAAACTGATGGCAGAGATTGTGGCGCACTGACGCTACTCCATAGAGCGCTATATCATTCTTGGATGATAAATATCTCCGTCTGAGCAGTGGTTAGCAGTCCTTTAACCAAGCACGTAGCATACTAACCGGACAAACTATCAGGGAGTTTGGTCATGTTTTCTACGCTGCTACGCAACGTCAATGCGTCTTTGCCCAAAGTCGCACTTTGCATTATTTTCCTCAGCCCAATGGTTGCCGCCGAGACTTTCTACGTCGGCGGTGCTGGAGCTAACAACGCCAATCCGGGAACGGCCGGTCAACCGTGGGCCACACTGCAGCATGCTGCCGACAATGTTGCGCCTGGTGACAATGTGATCGTTCGGGCTGGCACCTACCAGGGTTTTCATATGACCACCTCAGGCACAGCGGGCAATCAAATCACCTTTTCTGGCGAATCGGGCGCCATCATCAACCAGGTCAACGGCGTCACTTTGGACGGCATTAATCTGGAGCTGGTCTCTTATGTCACCATCGAGGGCTTTGAGCTACAAGGCACCGGCAATGACGCCACGAGCCGCGCTGGAATTCGTGTCGTTGGTGATGGTTTTAGTGGCAGCGCGGATTTCAGCCAGGGCGTCATAATTCGCGACAATATTGCGAGCAACTGGGGGCGCTGGGGTATTCTCACAGGTTTTGCAGACGACCTGCTCATTGAAAACAACGTTACTTCGGGTTCCATCGACGAGCACGGTATTTACGTCAGCAATAGCGGCGACCGCCCCACGATACGTTACAACACGATCTCCAATAACAACGCCAATGGCATCCACCTGAATGGTGACATCTTCACGGGCAACGACGCATTGCCTGAAGTCGACGGAATCATTTCGGAGGCGATGATCATCGGCAATACCATTTATGGCAACGGTGACGCGGGAGGTTCGGGAATCAACGGCGATGGGCTGCAAGACTCTTACATCGCAAACAACTTGCTGTACGACAATCATGCCAGCGGTATATCGCTTTACCAGATTGATGGTGGCGGAGCAGCCACGGGCAATACCATCGTCAACAACACCATCATTAATGCATCGGACGCACGCTGGGTTATCAATTTACGCAATGGCGCGACTGGCACAACCATCTTCAATAACATTCTATATAACCTGAACACGTCAACTTTCCGAGGTGCAATTACGGCTTTGGAGGGTAGTGAAGTCGGTTTGATGAGTGACTTCAATCTGGTGGATTCTCGATTTCAAACCCAAGAGGCGGCAGCGTTCGATCTGGCAACATGGCAGGGCTTGGGGTTTGATCTGAACTCTCAGGCAATCAACTTAACCGAAATGCAGGCGCTGTTTGCTAACTATGCCGGAAACAACTTTTCTCTGAGTGAAACCAGTAACGCCATAGACTTTGGTGTGAGCATGCTGGCTGGCGAGGATGCCCCGTCTGACGACATCGAACTTGCCTCTCGCCCGCAACGTAGCGGCTATGACGCAGGCGCATATGAGTTAGGTTCAGTCATCTCGGTGATTTTTGCTGATGGCTTTGAGGAATAGAGTTATGTGGCGCAGTAGGGAGACGCGAAACGCGCCTCCCTGCTTGATATGGTGCGCTAGTCGCCGTAGATGCGAATACCGCCTGAGAATAACGCAGTATCCACCAGAGCTACATTGCCACTCACGCCAAACGTAATTCGCATTGGCTCCTTAAAGAAGTCTTTGACTTGCGCATCGGTCAAACCCTGTGCGCGGAGATTACGTGCGTTGACCAAACCGCCGGTGCAACTTCGGGTGACTCGCTCACGCTCCAGCTCAAAAGCTCCGGGCGGCAGCGTTTCCTGCTGAGTTGAAACTACGATAGGTGCAGGTGCCGGAAACACGGTCCCATTGAACGGATTGCCATTGATATCGTTCAGTCCCAGCAGCGCATCGTTTTCAATTTGTACCGTGATGCTCAAGGCCATTTCGCCCGTGGCTTGCGCAGCGGTAGGGTTATTGAAAATGTATGTAGAAAACTGGGTGAACGTGAAACACAGCAGCTAGTTGGTTGCCTTCGCCGGCAGTTCAATACTGCCCAGGTCGAGCTCATCCACAAAGGTATTGGCTGGTGCTGGGTTCGGCTCGATACAGCGACTAAATTCTGGATCGAGTCCGCTACAATCCGACTGAATAAACAGCGTCGTGGTCTGCTCCACACCTAAGTACGTTTTCTCGCGACCAAAGGAGTCGGCGTCGCCGACGAGGTCCTCGTCGAGGGCGGCTTTTGCCATCATTTTCGGTCCAAACGCCTTTGCGCGCACCTGGTCAACGTTCGACTCTCCTGGGATAGAAAGTTTGTGTTCTGCCGGGTTTGCGCTGACGCTGGTTGCGACGGCAATACTGATTGCTATAGCTAGCGGTCTAATCATGACTTCCTCCTGATCCGA
>CAZVYE010000359.1:0-2629 GCA_964630895.1 uncultured Gammaproteobacteria bacterium
ATGTTCGTGTGTTCAACCGGACTGCTGCGAAGTCCAGCCAATGGGCGCAGCAACATCAAGGCAAGGCCTGTGCAACCATTGCTCAGTGTGTTGCTGACGCAAACATTGTGTTGCTGTGTGTAGGCGATGATCCGGATGTTGAAGAAGTATTAACTGGCGAGTCCGGCGTGTTTGCCAACGTACCTGAGGGTTGCGTGGTGGTTGATCACACCACGGCCTCTGCCCAGCTAGCGCAACAAATGGCACAGCAGGCGCAGGCATTGGGTTTACATTTTATAGACGCGCCAGTATCGGGTGGACAAGCTGGGGCTGAGCAGGGTGCTTTGAGCGTTATGCTAGGCGGTGATGCAAGCGTGATACCCCATGTTATGCCGGTGCTGAAAACTTACGCGGCCAAGGTGACCCACATTGGCCCTTCTGGCCACGGTCAACTGGCAAAAATGGTCAATCAAATTTGTATCGCCGGTGTGGTTCAGGGGCTCGCCGAGGGGCTTCGATTTGCTGAACTGGCAGGTTTGGACGGCGACCAGTTGATTGCCGCCATAGGCGGAGGGGCGGCGCAATCATGGCAAATGGATAATCGTTCGAAAACCATGCGAGAAGGTGCATATGAGCATGGATTTGCCGTGGATTGGATGCGTAAGGACCTGCGAATCGCGCTGGAGGCAGCACGTGGGCTGGGTGCAAACATTCCAGTGGCCGCACTAGTTGATCAATTTTATGCCGAAGTGCAGCAAATGGGCGGAGGGCGGTGGGACACCTCCAGTTTGCTGATGCGATTACAAAAATTTGATTCAGACACCTAGTTGGTGTCGTTTATCCCCTGGAAAGTGCCGCTTAGCGCCAATTCACCCTTTGTCGACGGCATCCAGGTACATTGCCTATATCGTAAACAATTGTTAATATTTATTGAGATATGGGCACGTTTAACATTCAATTTGACGACAAGGGGGAGCCCGTTCTTCTGGAAAACGAAGACGACGCTTCGGCAGATGAGGTGACCGTGGACTCGGTGTCCATAGAAATGCCTGCAATTACGGACGAGCAGATCGAGGCGGCCAGGAACGAAATTACTTTTGACGAAGACGAGTAGTCGAATAGGGTCCTGCCTCTAGTCGAAATTGTTCCTACTTATCATCGGTAAACACCCGTGTCCCAAACAGCTGTTTATTTTTAACAGTTATTTTATTTGGGATGCTTTCTAGGCAGACTATCCCCTAGCTGCAACCAGTCCACAGCAGTATCCACAAAGACGTGTGCCTGGGGAGTTCGGGTCGCGCCCTCTGCAATGTTTGCCCTTACGATATGTAGTTCGCCAGGCCATTTTTCAGAGCGGAAAAAGAGCGTGCTGCCGCAACGAGCGCAAAAACCGCGTTCCGCGCCGGGACTGGATTCATACCAGTGCAAGGTGTTTTCTGTGCTTTCAACTTGCACCATCTGCTTGTTAAAACCCATCCAGGTAACGACCCCCGCGCCGTGGGCGCGCTGACAAAGCGAGCAATGGCAGTGGGCACACCATAGTGACTTTTCCGTGCTGGAAAATACTACCGATCCACATAAACAACTGCCCTTCATTTCAACTCCTTATGCGTGACGTACGGGTAAGGCCGTGGTGTATTTTCGCTGGCTCATCACGAAGCTGGTATTTACAGATTGGGCGGAAACCGTTTGCAACAGACCATTGAGCAGGAAGTCTTCATAATGCCCCATGCTTTGAACCCGAACCTTTAGTAGATAATCATATTCGCCGCTGCAGGCACAGCACTCCAGAATTTCCGGTCTTTCCAGTACAAACCGGTCGAAGGCATTAATGGTGTCTGGGTGGTGGTCGTCTAAGGATATTTGGGTAAAGGCCAAAACTGGCAGCGCCACCTTATCGGGATTCACGAGCGCTACATAGCCACTGATGTATCCTGAGTCTTCGAGTCGCTTAACCCGGCGCCAGCAGGGTGAGTTGCTGAGGTTGACCAGTTCTGCAAGCTCTTGCGTGCTGAGCTGACCATCCCGTTGCAAAGCCCTTAAGATATTTCGATCGGTCTCATCCAGCGCCATTGGAAAAATTTCCTCTATTATTGAGTTTAATAGGAATTATTTTCTCTAATATTACGCAAAGTCGGCAATTTGGCAAAAAGATTTTGCGCGGACCTAGGTAAAATTAGGTGAGAATAACCATTGTGTAAGGAAGTCATGGGAAAACAGACCAAGTATGTTGCCAAACAACCCGACGAGAACGGGTTTATCCAGTACACACCGGATGAAGATGCGGTATGGAGAGATTTGTATGCACGGCAGCTTGAGTATCTACCTGGTCGGGTTCACCCAGAATGGATAGCTGCACTGGAACGATTGGATTTGCCCAAAGATCGCGTTCCCCAGTGCACCGAGGTGTCCGAGGTACTCCAAAAGCATACCGGGTGGTCGGTAGAGCCCGTGCCTGCATTGATCCCATTTACCCGCTTTTTTGAATTGCTGTCCGACAAGAAATTCCCAGCGGCGTCATTTATTCGCAGCCGGGAAGAATTCGACTATCTGCAAGAGCCGGACATCTTCCATGAGATTTTCGGGCATTGTCCCATGCTCACCGACGAGCGTTTTGCCGAGTTCACCTACGCGTACGGCAAAGCCGGTT
>CAZVYE010000360.1:0-2602 GCA_964630895.1 uncultured Gammaproteobacteria bacterium
TACCAACCGATCCGGAGGCTCTATCGATCAATCCGGCAACTATCAGTCGGGTGCGACTGGAAGCGTTATCGATGTAATCGAGGCACGCAGTGATGATGGGGTTTACGGGAGAGCTTACGTCAATGTAATTGACGAGTTGGACGTTACGGCAGCAGGCAAGGCGCTGGTAGTGGCAGCAGGCAAAGGCATAGATGATGCAATTTGGCCCGCTACTAACTTCTTATCCCGCAAGGCGTTTAACGTGCTGCGTCAGAGAGGCTTTTCTCGCGAGAACATACGTTTTCTAAGCCTACAGCCTGAGCAGGACGTTGATGGGAACGGGGCTTTTGACGATATTGATCTGCTTACCACTGAAGACAACCTGGAGGAATCACTGACCCAATGGGCGGCGGGCGCAGACAAATTATTTGTCTATTTGGTAGATCACGGCACCAATACGGATAGCAATGAAGGAGAGTTCCGGCTGACTCCGGATACTCGTATTGCGGCAACACGGTTGGATGGTTGGTTGGATCAGCTACAAGACAACTCGCAAACCGATGTCTCAGTGGTGCTGGACTTTTGCTTTGCAGGCAGCTTCTTGGATGAACTTACCTATTCTGGCACGGCAGATCGCGTAGTGCTCGCCTCAACACGTAACGATGAGTTGGCATACTTTGTCAGCCAGGGGCAGGTCAGCTTTTCTGACGCGGTGCTTAGTTCAATCGCCCAGGGTTTCGATCTGGAGACTGCTTTCGGTCTGGGAGATGAGATTATGCGGGGCTACCCGCAAAACCCCACCTTGGACGATAATAAATCAGGCGTTTTTGACGTCAATGACGGACCAATTGCCGCGACAAAAGTTGTTGGTGCTTCGTTTGCCATCGGGCAGGACATTCCGGTGCTGGAATCCATTGTGCCTCCGCAGGACCTAAATGGAAGCACAGAAAGCCTGATCTGGGTTGACGATATTTCATCTGTACACCCGATCACGCGTGTGTGGTGCGCCATGACCATTCCCGGGTTTCAACCGGATCTCATCACCGGCGAACCAGTAGTTGATGTGCCCGAATTCGATTTGGCGTTTAACGATCAAACGCAGCGTTACGAGGCAATCTTTGACGCCTTCACCGCCAACGGAACCTATTCGATAAGCTGCTTTGCGCAAGACTTTTGGGGCAGTATTTCGTTCCCGAAACAAACCAGCGTGGTCCAATCAGGGATCGTCGATAAACTGATCATCGGAGTTGGTGGAAATGCGAGCAGTCCTCGCCTTGGGTCAGCGATTAATGTGGGTGAGTTTGTGCTTAACGCGGCGCTCACGCGGGACTACGCGAGAAATAATGTTCGGGTGCTGGGGGTAGATGGAGCCAGTTACCGTGATGAAGCGCTGACTCAGTTATCCCTTGAGAGCGCAGTGTCAACATGGGCCGCCGATGCAGATCGTCTCAGCGTTTACCTGGTGTCTGCAACGGGATTGGATCGGTTTGATATTGATCAAGATACTGCGATTGAGCACGCTACCCTAGATGCATGGCTGGACGAATTCCAAACTGAAGATCGGCCGCTGAACGTCATACTTGATTATCCCGGCGCCGGAGACTTCGTATCGAAGGGTGTTGCTCCCGCTGATCGCGAACGTATTGTTATTAGCAGTACCGAACCAGGGGCATGCAACGCGTTGGACAATCAGGGCGTAACAAGCTTTTCCCGATTGTTCTTATCTCAAATCGAGAACGGAGAAACGCTAGGATTCGCATTCAATCAGGCTCGCACCATACTGTTAGGCTTGACTGGCGGCAATCAGAATGCGCAAATCGACAGTCAAGACGCTTCGTTAGACAGCAATGGCTTCGGCACACCTAACACATTTATCGACTTGGGATTTGCTAGAAGCCGATACTTTGGCGGAAGTTTCGCAACCGGTGAGACTCGACCATTTGCCAGCGCGGCGTTCATTCAGCCCAGACTGAACAACAGCGAGCCCGCAAACCTGGTGGTGGAGAATGTCCAAACCAGCCTGGGTGTTGAGCGCGTCTTCGTGATCGTATCTCCGCCCACATTCGCGTGTGATGGCGTTCAAATGGAGTTCCCGCTCAACCAAGTACCAAATACAAATAACTGGGAAGGCGTCTTTACAGCCTTTGATGTGGCGGGCGAATACGTATTTACATTTTTGATCGAAGATGGCCAGGGCAACTACTCAACCGCACTGCAAGACTCCATTATTTTCGACCCGGATTTAGTATTTGTGAATGGGTTTGAATAGGGTGGGGCAGAAAAATTGTGGCAAGTAGTGGTTGCAGCAAAGTGGGGCGTTTGCACGCCCCACAAATCTTCTAATTTGCCTAAACCCGCTCAAACAAGCCGGCAGCACCCATCCCTGTGCCGATACACATGGTTACCATGCCATAGCGGCCTCCGGTACGTTGCAGGCCGTGGACCATGGTAGCAGCGCGGATAGCGCCGGTTGCGCCCAGGGGATGACCCAGCGCAATAGCGCCACCCAAGGGGTTCACCTTGTCCTGGTCTAGACCTAACTGACGCATGACCGCCAGAGACTGGGCAGCAAAGGCTTCATTTAGCTCAATCCAATCCAGGTCCTGCTGTGAGACGCCGGTCT
>CAZVYE010000361.1:0-2586 GCA_964630895.1 uncultured Gammaproteobacteria bacterium
GATACCCCTAAACGCTGTCGCAAACTACGATCCCCGGTCCGGTCAAACATTAATACAGGGGCTCTTAAACCACATTTAACTCTGGTTCTAGTAAACTAAGACCCGCCCAAATCAGTTTGCCTGGGCAGCAAACGTGTCCCGCTGCACTTCGTCGAAATGCGATGCAGTAACGCAGTTTCAGTAACCGAGAAATACCGAGGATTTCCATTGATGCAACCAGACGTCCGCGAATTCTTTGATGAGGTCAGCAACACCTTTACCTATCTCGTCACAGACCCTGCATCAGATAAAGCCGCGATTATCGATCCAGTTCTGGATTTTGATCACGCGTCCGGGCGCACCGACACTATAAGCATAGATCGGGTTTTGGAATGCGTAGCCAAAGAAGCCCTATCCGTGCAATGGATACTTGAAACGCACGCCCATGCAGACCACTTAAGCGCAGCACCATATGTAAAACAAAAGCTTGGTGGAAAAATCGCTATTGGAGAACATATCCAGGATGTGCAGCAAATCTTCAAGCCCATTTTTCACCTTGACACCATGTCAACCGACGGATCTCAGTTTGATCATTTGTTTCGAGACGGCGACACCTTCCAAATCGGCAATCTCCAGGTCAGCGTCATACATACACCAGGCCACACACCAGCTTGCGTGACCTATGTTATCGGTGACGCCGCGTTTGTAGGCGATACGCTTTTTATGCCCGACTATGGCAGCGCACGGTGTGACTTTCCGGGTGGCGATGCGCGCATTTTGTATCAGTCCGTACAAAAGTTATTTGCACTTCCAGCAGATACTCGCCTCTTTATGTGTCACGACTATCTCCCCCAAGGCCGTTCCCGGTATTTAAACCAAACTACCGTTGCCGAAGAGAAGGCAAATAATATCCATCTCCATGAAGGCATCTCCGAAGATGAGTTTGTCGCCATGCGCACCAAACGAGATTCGACGTTGAACATGCCTAAGTTGATCTTGCCCTCTGTCCAGGTCAACATCAAAGCAGGCGAACTGCCTGATCCTGCGGATAACGGAATTCGATATTTGGTGCTTCCCTTGGATGCTGTGTAAGTGGCGCCATCTGTTGCATAGGGTGCCGCACAATTTGATTTTGCAAGTCTATCGATCGGTCGCTAGCCGGTTAACCTGCACAAGCCAGCCCCGCAGAAAATCGATAAACTAGGATCAGACATCTTATTTATTTCACTAAGGGCTCCAGCAGCATGACAACCGCATTTACACCTTACTCAGCCCTGGCTGGCGGCGCGCTAATTGGGCTGTCCGCTTTGATTCTCTGGATTGGGCTTGGCCGGATCGCGGGTATCAGCGGAATTACCCAAAGCATCCTATTCAGTACTCAAGGGCGGGGTTGGCGACTGGCATTCATCGTCGCCATGCTGGCCGCTGCCACAGGCGTTCACTGGTGGATCAAATGGGATCATGGCTACAACCTGGTTGTACCGGTTGAACTGGCGATAGTGGCTGGGCTATTGGTAGGTATTGGAACTGCCATAGGGTCGGGCTGCACTTCCGGGCATGGCGTTTGTGGCGTATCCCGGCTATCGACACGCTCCCTGGTAGCAACTGGTGTATTTATGATCTTTGGATTTGCAACGGCCATGCTCGCGCAAGCCTTGGTTGGGAGCTAAACCATGCCAGTACTTATCGCAGCAATATCTGGCATCCTTTTCGGATTGGGGCTCGCCATTTCGGGCATGACTAATCCATTGAAGGTCATTAGCTTCTTAAATCCGATTGACGGCTGGGATCCCAGTTTAGCGTTGGTGATGGGCGCAGCATTGGTCGTATTCGGTATTGGCTTTCGACTTGCGGCCAGGCGCTCCGCGCCATTATTCGAAGATAAATTTCATCTCCCAACACGCAGCGATCTGGACAAGCGACTAATCATTGGAGCAATGCTATTTGGCATTGGCTGGGGTATTTATGGCCTTTGCCCTGGCCCGGCGATTTCCACTTTCCTCGTGGCCCCCGCTTCGTCAGGGTTGTTCACTGTGGCAATGCTGGTGGGCTTTGTAGTGGCCAGACGCCTTAGTTAGCAGCAAAAATCGGTACGACTTATCCCCAGAAACGAAACTGCCCGGCATCTTTCGATACCGGGCAGCGTCTAGTTCCAGCGTTTGCGACGCAAAAGTCGCAAGGACTACTGTGATTTAAGCTACGTCGCGAGCGCGTGCAGCTTCAATAACTTCTTCAGCAACGTTGCGTGGGCACGGTGCGTAGTGGGAGAACTCCATGGAGAACTGGCCACGTCCTGAAGTCATGGTACGCAGGTCGCCAATGTAACCGAACATCTCGGACAGCGGTACATCTGCCTTAACTCGAACGCCAGTGGCACCTGGGTCCTGCGACTTAATCATGCCACGGCGACGGTTAAGGTCACCAATAACGTCACCCACGTGATCATCTGGGGTGAACACGTCTACTTTCATAACCGGCTCCATCAACTGGGGGCTGGCCTTTGGAATAGACTGGCGGTACGCGGCCTTGGCAGCGATTTCAAACGCTACTGCAGAGGAGTCAACCGCGTGGAACGCACCGTCAACCAGCGTGACCTTCAGGTCAACC
>CAZVYE010000362.1:0-2581 GCA_964630895.1 uncultured Gammaproteobacteria bacterium
TTTTCGCAACAAAATCCTACCAGCGCACATGATCGTAACAATGTATGCCGATTTCGTGTCCCGCGGCCCGCGTTTGGCGGAGAATGGCTCCCGCCTTACAGGCAATATGGGGACCCGGCAATAGCACGCCGTACATTAGGGTTTTGTAGCCATAGTGGCTGGTCACTGAAGTTCGCCTAACCTTGCGCATAAACCCGGGGCGAAATACTCGCCGAATGGCTCGACCTGTATGATCCGGACCAAGGCTGAACAGAAAGGTAGCCGACACCTGAAAACGGGAAAACAACTCCAACAGGGCAGGGACACCTTCCAGGGTGCCGCGGTAAGTATCAACATCAACCTTCAGCGCGATTTTCATCGGTTACTCAGTTTCCAGTAACGCACAGGCGTCCGCAATTTCGTGTCTATATTCATTAAAAATATTTACCAGGGAATCGCTGATCGCCACTTTAGGTTCCCAGTTAAGCTCTTCCTGTGTATTTCCTATAAAGGGTACTCGACATTGAATATCCTGATAGCCCTTGCCGTAGTAGTCGTCAGAATGGACTTCCACCAATTTCACCTGCTCGGCACCGGGACGATATTCTGGAAACTCCATGGCCACTTGCAGCATTAATTGTGCCAAATCGCGAATGGAAATGTCATTCTTCGGGTTGCCCAGGTTGTAGATCTTGCCGGTAGCGACCCCCTCTTTGTTTGCAATAATTTTCATAAGGGCGGAAACGCCGTCGCTGACATCGGTGAAGCTGCGGCGCTGGTAACCACCGTCAACCAACTTGATTTCCTCACCCCGGGCGATATGGCCGAGAAATTGGGTCATTACCCGTGAACTGCCTTCTTTCGGGGTATGCATGTTATCCAGGCCGCATCCTATCCAGTTAAACGGACGGAACAGCGTGTAATCCAGGCCATATTGTTGGCCATAGGCGACAATTACCCGATCTAAGAGTTGTTTGGAGCAGGAATAGATCCAACGGGGCTTGGTTAAGGGGCCCAAGACCAGATTGGATTCGTAAGGGTGAAATTCGGCGTCGTCACACATGCCGTAAACTTCGGAAGTCGAAGGAAATACCACACGTTTTCTATATTTTACGCAGCCACGAATAATAGGCAGGTTGGCTTCAAAGTCTAACTCAAATACACCCAGCGGGTCTTTTACATAAGTTACCGGAGTGGCAATCGCGATCAGGGGTAAGACCACGTCACATTTTTTAATGTGATATTCAATCCACTCGTGATTGATCGTGATATCACCTTCGAAAAAGTGAAATCTTGGATTGTCGAGAATGTCGCGCAGCCGATCCGACTGCGTGTCCATGCCCCATATCTTCCAATCCGTGACATCCAGAATACGCTGACACAAATGGTGTCCAATAAAGCCGTTAACCCCTAAGATCAGTACGTTCATAACTGCGCTACTTCCCTTGCCGACACCACCAAACGATTAATAATTATTATTTTTTAATTATTATCATAGGCACTTATAGCTGTAGCGAAAGCAGTATTCCGCGCCGAACACTTGTTGAAAATGCTCCTCCGTTAGCGGCTGCCCCTCCCATTCCGCCTGGGTAATCAGCAGGCGCTTGCCGTCACTGCAATCTGCCCAAAGGCGCCTGTTTTCCCAGTAGAGGCGGGTACTTGGAACGACGGCTAAATCCTCGCGGAAATAGCTGCCGAATAACATCAACCGCTTGTCATCGATTTCAGCAAAGGCTCCTGGATAAGGCGGTGCCAATGCTCTGATCAGGTTATGAATTTGCTGTGCTGAAAGGGACCAATCAATAAGCCCGTCAGCCGGTTTGCGGCCACCAAAATAACTGCCCCGTTCAAGCTGCAAAGGAATTTCCTCTGCACTGCCATTCATCATTTTGGGTAATGTACGCATAAGTACGATTTCCGCCGCACAGGTGATTTTCTGAAAAACCTCGGCGGCAGTATCGTTAGGGAGAATCGGCACCGCCTGCTGATCCAGCAAATGGCCGGCGTCCGGCTTTAATGTCATGCGGTGCAGACTGGCGCCGGTTAATGTTTCCCCATGAATAATGGCCCAATTCACCGGCACCCGGCCGCGGTATTTTGGTAACAGTGATCCGTGAAGATTAAAAGCGCCATTAGCGGGGGTTGCCAATAATGGAGCATCCAGCATATGGCGGTAATAAAAAGAAAACAGCCAGTCGGGCGCCAGATATGTAACCTGCTCGACTACTTCTTTCGCGTTCGGATCTGACGGCTTAATTACTGGAATATCGTTTTTCTGGGCCAGCGCTTCAACGCTTTCAAACCAGATGGTTTCCGCCGCGCTGTCTTCGTGAGTAACCACCAGCCTAACATTAATGCCGCAAGACAAAAGTGCAGACAAGCCTCGCACGCCAACATTGTGATAGGCAAATACTACCGCACTTTGCTGTGGCGGCATCAACTGAGATCCTTTTGGCAGGACTCCTGAGTTACTCCATCTTGCGAATGCTGCTGCAGTATGGCTCTAATTTGGAACCTGGGCCGGTTGCGTACCTGCACATAAATACGTCCGATATATTCCCCAAGAATACCTACCGCAAATAAGAGAACTCCCAAGATAAAA
>CAZVYE010000363.1:0-2559 GCA_964630895.1 uncultured Gammaproteobacteria bacterium
AGGGGCAGTAACCGTTCTTCTAATTGGCGCAGCGATTCTGAGGCCAAAAACGACCTGTCGGTCAGGACTATTCTGGAAAAGTTGCCCTGGGCTTCAACGTGCAAAATATCTCCTGGATTTATCAACTCCGAATCGTGGCCTACAGAGATAGCCAGTCTCTTATTCAGCGACTGACCTGATTGTGCAATTGCCAGCAGTGGCAACACGCGTTCTATCGCAACCTTTAGTCGATCAGGAGCGATGGGCTTCAGTAGATAGTCTCGCACCCCAAGCTCGAATGCGCGCACGGCATAACCTGGGTGCGCTGTCAGCAGAATGGTGATTGGGGGACGCGCCAATTGCTCAAGCAACTCCAAGCCACTTAAGCGGGGCATGTTAACGTCCAGGAACAGCAACTCAGGTGGCGAATGAACAATATGTTGTTTTGCCAAAGCAGGATCTGTGAAGCTCTGCTCTAAAGTGATTTCTGGGTGTGGCTTGATCAGCCTTTTCAGCACCACGTTTGCTTTGGGTTCGTCGTCGACGCAGATTGCTCGGTATGGATTCATGAGCGCAGTATGAGCTTGGCTTGGTAGATGTCTTCTGCCACCGATGTGGCGAACTCATGGCTGTCCGGATACAGCATGGCGAGCCTGCGTCGCACATTCTCAAGGCCGACGCCTAAGCTGGATTTATTCGTTACGCCGGGGGTGAATCGATTCGATATTTCGCAGGATATGTGCTGCTCTTCGGAGTGAAGCTGTACACGCACCTGGTAGCCACCCTCTTCCAATTGCCCGTGTTTAATTGCGTTCTCAAACAGCGTTGCAAAGAGCATAGGGGGGACGGGCGCGTCAAGGTCTCCTAACGCCTCGATCTGAATATCGGCTTTATCCAAATGTCGAGCTCGCTCGAGCAGGGCCATGTTCTGCATAAAATCCAGCTCTCTCTGAACTGGCACGTGATCGCGACGGGTCTGTTCAACCAGGTGTCGCATCAGCTGTGTCATTGCCAAAAGCAAAGGTGGTGCTTTTTCCGGCTCTTCCAGCATGGTCGCGTAAACGGTATTGAACTGATTGAACAGCCAGTGCGGTGCCAATTGTGCTTCCAACAATCGAAGTTGCGATAGCTCTTCTAGCTGTCGCGCTTCCGCCAACTGTCTGCGCAGACGCAGGCTATGTACCCCCATCCAGGTTGCAATACCAAATGCGGGCAGGATGATGAAGTTGCCAAGATTTTCCCCCAGTTCTGCCTGTAGACCAAAGATGGGATAGATCAGCGTGCGCTGTACCATTAACCAGGCTATGGCAACTCCATAAACAGCAACAATCTGCAGCCAAAGAAGACCATATCGCCTAAACCACGCCATTACTGCGTAGTAACTCAGCAATGGTGGCACTACGAGCAGAACATTCATGGAGGCACCGATAAATGCGCCCTGACTGGGCCGATCGAGCCGATAGCTTAAAAACAATATCGTCCAAATCGCCAAAGTGATAAACCCACCGATAGAAATCTGCACCCAGGTTCGATTCGTCATTTATATTGGCTATTCATCATTTGTGCGTTGTCGCGGAAAGTACGGCCCAGCAAACTGGCTGCCTCATTCTACCGAATAGCGAAATCGAGGCTACCAATGCACCATCTATTAAAACTATTCCCAGCCATTGCGGTTGTGGCATCTCTGTTTACCGTCGCTTGCCACCGTGATGTCGCAGCCGAAACCGAACCTTTTACAACACAAGAAAGAGCTGCGATTGCGTCGGCTCTAGAGTCGCACGACATCGCGAGCGCCGCTGTTGGCAGGCTACAAAACCTTGAGCTGACACAGGTCGCTTACTTCGGGGAGCAAACCGATGGAGTGCCAGTGACGGAGCAGAGCATGTTCAACGTAGCATCCATGGCCAAACCCATCGCCGCGGAAGTTGCACACGCTTTGGCAAGGCAAAACTTAATCGACCTTAGCAAACCCATGTATCCGGTCTATGTAGACAAGGATGTTGCAGGGGATCCACTGGCAAAGAAGCTCACTCCCATGCACTTGCTAGCCCACCAATCAGGGTTTCCCAATTGGCGTTTCAATCAAAAGGACCAGCGTCTGGCCTTTGAGTTTGAGCCCGGTACTCAGTATCAGTATTCAGGCGAAGGCTACGATTACCTGGCCAAACTCATGGAATCGTCTACTGGAATTGAATACCCAGACTTGGTGGCGAAATATGTTCTTGAGCCTTACAACCTCAAACACTTGTCCGTATTACCAGCGACCACGCCGGAGTCTTTGCGAGTGCATCCTGTAAGTGGGGAAGGGGCTTTCTTAAAGCCTTATTGCAATGAAGACCAAAGCTATTGCAGGAAATCCTGGTCCGCGGCCGACGAGCTCTTTACGACTCTAGTCGATTACGCAAATTTTCTGATAGGTGTTGTTGAGAACGCGCCCAGCGACGACCGCAGGTTTGAGCTGGTCAGCGACTCGTCTGCTGCGCCAGTGATTAACTGTTCCAGAGAAGTGTTTCACGGGTGTCCAAATGCCCAGGGATTTGCAGCAGGCTGGGAAATCTTTGAGTTCGATTCAGGCAAAGT
>CAZVYE010000364.1:0-2550 GCA_964630895.1 uncultured Gammaproteobacteria bacterium
TATGTCCCATGGTGGCATCGTAATAAACCGAATCCCCTTCATTGAGTTGAACGGGCTCGTAGAATTCAGAAAAAAACAGAATAGTTCCGGACAGAACCAGCAGAAACTCTTCACCGTCATGACGAATCCAATCGGGATAGTCCTCAAACCGCCGGGCACGCACACGAGATTTAAACGGCATCATCTTTTTGTTTCGCAGTTGCGTTGCCAGTAACTCATGCTCGTAAGTCGTGGTCGGATGCGGCTTACCTTCGTCTTTCCGGGTAATATCCCGACGACCGGTCGCCATAATTTGTTTCGGTGGCGCAAAGAGTTGCGGAATATCGATCTGTAAACCGCTGGCCAGTTTCTGCATCGCCTGAAAAGTCGGAGAAATCTGCTCGTTTTCAATTTTAGATAAAGTTGAGCGGGCCAGCCCGGTTCGCTTACTGGCTTCTTCCAACGTCAGGCCATGAGCCATCCTGATGTCTTTCAGCCGCTTTCCGAGCTGCATCGGCTCAATACTTTCTTTATCAGGTTCCTGGTCCCTGGCCACAGTCAATGATGGATACGGATCCACGTGGTTTTCATCACTTGTCATCTTTGCCCTCCAAGGCGACTTCTGACCTCATTCTGGCACAGGCTGTTCACAACAGGAAAGCGAGCCAGTAACAAAACTATGACCAAGGCATCATATTTGAAATAAAGTTTCCTATTGGAAACTCGTCGAAAATGAAAGCAACCTGCCCGCCGAAAAATCGCGTCTCAAGACGTAAAGGCCATCCCGAAATCAGAAAGCAAGCCGCAGCCATTTCCGCCCTCAATCCTTGCCAGCCCTGGCATTGATGACTGACTATAATTAGAGTCAGCACACATTTCTGATAAGCAGATACTGAAAATTTCGTGCCTATCATAGAAATTAACATGACAAGAAGCAAACGTTTGCGTAAGATTGCGACCACTAAAGTGAACGATTATCCACTATTGGAAATTTTGATTTGATCCGTTATCAATAGAGGCGTATGTTACGCACTTGTTAGGCAGGCGCAATCAGACGCATACCTCCCAAGACAAGGAAGCGACAATAACGAGACATCACAAGAGATACCGCTCTGCCTGCCGTGACAGGGAATCGGTTCAGGGCGCGAAGTGAGGATAACGTGAAATGAAAACTTCATACCAAAACCATGACCTGGAGATGTTCTTCTCAACCAACCTCTCTGAGGTGGATGGTGCTGTGAACGCTGGGATTGCTGCCGAGCTGAACCGCCAGAATCAGCAAATTGAGCTGATTGCATCAGAGAATATCGTTTCCAAAGCCGTCATGCAGGCACAAGGTTCCTGTCTGCCCAACAAATATGCGGAAGGTTATGCCGGTCGTCGTTATTACGGCGGTTGTGAACATGTGGATGAAGTTGAGCGTATTGCCATTGCACGCGCCAAACAGCTGTTCCAGTGTGAATACGTCAACGTTCAGCCGCACTCCGGTGCTCAGGCAAACGGTGCTGTGATGCTGGCGATGCTGCAACCGGGCGATACGATTCTCGGGATGTCTCTGGATGCCGGTGGTCACCTGACACACGGTGCGCGTCCTGCCCTCTCCGGTAAATGGTTTAACGCAGTTCAGTATGGTGTCAGACAAGGCAGTTGCGACATCGACTATGATCAAGTGCGCGAGCTGGCTATCGAACATCAGCCAAAAATGATTATTGCCGGGGGTTCCGCCATTCCCCGTCAGGTGGATTTCGAAAAATTCCGTGCGATCGCATACGAAGTCGGTGCATACCTGATGGTTGATATGGCCCACATTGCCGGTCTGATTGCCGCAGGTGAACATCCGTCACCGCTGCCGCATGCGCATGTCGTGACAACGACAACGCACAAAACCCTGCGTGGTCCGCGAGGCGGCATGATTCTGACCAACCACGAAGACATCAACAAGAAGATTAACTCTGCGGTCTTCCCGGGTCTGCAAGGCGGTCCGCTGATGCATGTCATCGCAGGTAAAGCCGTCGCGTTAGGCGAAGCGCTGGAGCCAGAATTCAAGCTGTATATCAAAAATGTGATCAACAATGCGAAGGTGATGGCTGAAACCCTGCAAACCCGTGGTTGTGACATTGTCACAGGTGGTACAGATACTCACCTGATGTTGGTTGACCTGCGTCCGAAAGGACTGAAAGGCAATCAGGTTGAAGAAGCGCTGGAGCGCGCCGGTATCACTTGTAACAAGAACGGAATCCCGTTCGACCCTGAAAAACCAATGGTCACCTCAGGAATCCGTTTGGGCACACCGGCGGGCACCAGCAGAGGCTTCGGCGAAGCAGAATTCAGACAAATCGGCGAGTGGATCGGCGATGTCCTGGATGGCCTGGCAGCCAATCCGGAAGACAACAGTGACACCGAACAACGCGTGAAGCAGCAAGTTCAGAAACTATGCGGCCGCTTCCCGCTGTATCAGTAATTTCATTTTGCCGTGTGCGTTGAAGGACACGGTAAGCAGGAAAACACCGGCAGGGAAATCTGCCGGGATAAATAACAAAGAAGCGGAAACATTGCGCAAGGAGATTCAAA
>CAZVYE010000365.1:0-2548 GCA_964630895.1 uncultured Gammaproteobacteria bacterium
GCTTGTCTGCGTCGGTGATTAGCAAAAACTCTTCGTTCAGGTCGACCTGCTTGCCGTCGAGCAGCTCCAATTGTTCGCCCTGTTGGGCTCGCCGCACGCCAACCGGTCCAATCAGCTTATCAGCGTCGAAACCATGCATGGGCTGCCCTAGCTCCAGCAAAACATAGTTGGTTACATCCACTACCGGATGAATCGGTCGTAGACCGCTGCGACGAAGCTTTTCGGTCATCCATATCGGTGAGGTCGCACCTGGATCTATGCCCTTAATGACGCGACCCAGATAGCGTGGACAGTCTTCTGGTGCCGATGAACCCACCTCAAACGTGTCGTCTATGGCTACAGGTTGCGCATCACAATTGGGTTCATTGACAGGCAAACCGTTAACCGCAGCAATATCCCGGGCAATACCTCGCAGGCCAAAACAATCTGCACGATTGGGCGTTAGGTCTACTTCAATCGCTACGTCGTCAAGGTCTAAAAATTCCCGTAGCGACTGCCCAATTGGTGCATCCTCTGGGAGTTCCATTAAGCCTGCATGATCGTCCAACAGGCCCAGCTCCTTTGACGAACACAGCATACCGAATGATTCCACGCCCCTAAGCTTGGCGGGTTTGATTTTGAAATCGCCTGGCAGCACAGCGCCAACTTTGGCCAGAGGCGCAATCAGGTCTGCACGAGCATTGGGGGCTCCACACACAATCTGAATCAGCTCGTTATCGCCAGCATCGACCTTGCAAATGCGCAGCTTGTCAGCATCCGGGTGTGGTTCAATAGCCACGATCTTGGCCACTACAACGTCGCTGAACTCACCCGCCACCGGGGCCACTTCGTCAACTTCCAGGCCCGCCATGGTAAGCTGCTGGGCCAATTCATTCGTGCTGATCTTTGGCTGCACCCACTCGCGCAACCATGCTTCACTGAATCGCATATTTAAATTCTTTTTCGTCTGTAGTAAGGCAAGAAATTTTCTTTGTATGAACTACGCAAACTGGCGCAAGAACCGTAAATCGTTCTCAAAAAACATGCGCAAGTCCTGCACCCCATAGCGCAGCATCGCGAACCGTTCGATGCCCATGCCGAAGGCATAGCCGCTGTAGCGTTCCGGATCGATTCCGCCAGCCCTGAGCACATTTGGGTGAACCATGCCGCAGCCCAGCACTTCGAGCCAGCCGGGTTCACTGCCATCACCTTTGTCCCACTGGACGTCTACTTCTGCAGAAGGCTCAGTAAAAGGGAAATAAGACGGGCGCAGACGCATGGCCAGGTCGGCCTCAAAAAACAAGTTCACAAACTGATGCAACACCCCCTTGAGGTCTGCAAAATTCACGTCTTCACCAATTAACAGGCCTTCGACCTGATGAAACATTGGCGTATGAGTCTGGTCTGAATCGCTTCTATATACGCGGCCAGGCGCGATGATTCGTATGGGAGCATCTACTTGCTCCATCACCCGGATTTGCACCGGCGAAGTATGGGTGCGCAACAATCGGCCATCGCCAAAGTAGAACGTGTCATGCATGGCTCGGGCTGGGTGATGCGGCGGAAAATTAAGCGATTCGAAGTTGTAATAATCGGTTTCAACTTCGGGGCCTTCCGCCACCGCAAAGCCCATGCGCTCGAAGATGCGCACAATGCGATTCCAGGTACGCGTAACCGGATGCAGACATCCAGCTTCCGTGCGTCTGCCTGGCAGCGTTACGTCCACCGTTTCGCTGGCGAGCTTGGCATTTAATTCGGCATCGGCGAGCGCGGTCTTTTTCTGCTCCATCTGAGCAATGATCTGGCTCTTCAACTGGTTGATCGCCTGCCCGGCTGTCTTGCGCTCTTCCGCCGTCATCTGGCCCAGCGTTTTTAGCAATGCGGTTACTTTGCCTTTTCTACCCAGCATTTCGACGCGCACATCTTCTAACGAGCGCACATCGGCTGCAGCCTCAATCATGGCCACGGCATCATCGAGCAGTTGCTTGTATTCGTTCACTGTGTTTCCCAAACCTCAAATCCTTTGTGCATGCGGCGCATACGATCAGAGATAGTTTTCTGTCACAAAAAAAGGGAAGCGCGCCCTACGACCCACTTCCCTTTGCAAATGCATCATCCCGCCAAGACTGCGGAATGATTGGTGTTACGCGCTTAGGCCGGCCTTTGCTTTTTCGGCGATGGCAGCAAACGCATTGCTGTCATGCACGGCAATATCGGCAAGCACTTTACGATCCAGGTCGATGTTTGCTTTCTTCAACCCGTTCATAAATCGGCTGTAGGACAACCCGTGCATGCGCGCTGCTGCATTGATGCGGGTAATCCATAAGCGACGAAACTCGCGCTTCTTAACGCGGCGATCGCGATATGCGTACTGACCCGCCTTAATAACGGCCTGCTTGGCAACGCGAAATACCTTACGACGAGCGTTGTAATAACCCTTCGCCTGCTTTAAAACTTTTTTATGACGACGGCGTGCGATAACGCCTCTTTTGACTCTAGCCATGATCCACTCTCCTAGCTGTAAGGCATCATCTGCTTGATGGTTTTCACATCGCAAGATTCAACCTGC
>CAZVYE010000366.1:0-2533 GCA_964630895.1 uncultured Gammaproteobacteria bacterium
AGCGAGGCGCGCATTATAGGCACTTAAGAAAACCTGTCAACAGTCTTTTTGAAAATAATTTTCGTGATTTCAAAGTGGGTAGAACATGCGCTTTCCATGCAGCCGTTTAAGGGCGCGGGCTAGCCCACTATTAGGGCTTAATTTGAGCCCCGAAATTATTCAAAAAAATTGCGTAGCTAATATTATTGGGCCGGCAATTTGTAATCGTCCCACCAAGCCGAAGATGCTCCGGTCGCTTCAGAAATAGTTACTCAAGGGACTCAGGCCAAAGCCATTTGCATCAAATGCAGAAACCGATCGTGATCTACTTCTTCTACCACTGTGGCATTTGGCACCCGACCACTTCTATCTTGCCAGTCAACCAATGTCTCACCACGGCTAATGCGTCCACCCGTTTCCACGCCCACATGGTGCTTACTGGAACGCCTAACGATGTCCGGTTCACACACTATAGAAAGCGCCAGCGCATCTGCGGCGCGCATAAGTCCGTCTCGGCCGTGCTGCGCCGCGAATTCAATCACCTTGCGGGATATTTGCCAGTAGAACTCGGATTTGGGTGTTCCCATGTCACGCCACTCATCTATCAGAGATGCCGGGTAACTGTTGTCCAAGGTGAGCTCCCAGTCCACAAGCTCAAAATCAGGCCATTCGGAAAAGACAATATGGGCCGCTTCCGGGTCCGAATAGATATTAAATTCCGCACCAATGTTGTGCACATTTCCCTTTGCCGTTACCGCCCCACCCATGATGACAAATCGATCAACCCTGCTGGCGAACCCCGGGTCCAGCCGCATAGCCAAGGCCACGTTGGTCAATGGACCGATCGCCGCAAGCGTCAACTCACCTGCGTGCTCTTGGCTCATGCGCAGCAAGGCTTGAACGGCGTGCTCGGCTTCAACTTGCTGGCTCGGTGCATCGAAGCCGATATCGCCAAGCCCATCTTGGCCATGGACAAATGCAGCATCTTCCTGGGGTGGATACACCAGGGCCCTGTGCGCGCCTGCGAAAACCGGGATGTCGATACCCGTAACCTCGGCAACCTTCAATGCATTGCGAACCGTGTTGTCGATACCGACGTTTCCCGCCACCACCGTCAGGCCCAGTAGATCTACCTGTGGATGGGCAGCAGCGAGCAAAATAGCTAGCGCATCATCCACACCCGGATCGGTGTCAATCACAAGCTTTTGAGGTTTGTTCATCATTAACTCTGCTGGCGTTGCTCAGCTTCGATCTTGGCCCAGCCATCGCGCAATGTAACCGTGCGATTGAAAACCGGCTTTCCAGCAACACTGTCTTCAACGTCTGCAATAAAATAGCCAATCCGCTCGAACTGAACCACTTCACCCGGAGCAACTTGTGCAACGTAAGGCTCAGCAACCGCGACAGTTTCTACTAATGAGTCTGGATTCATAAAATCCAGAAAATCCTGATCCTTACTGGCGCCTGGCTTTGCCACGGTAAAAAGACGATCATACAAACGAACGGGTACTTCCACCCCGCGAGAAGCACTAACCCAATGTATGGTGCCCTTCACTTTCCGTCCGCTGGTATCCTGCCCGCTACGTGTTTGAGGATCATAGGTACATCGGATTTCGATGATGTTGCCATCGTCGTCCTTGACCAGTTCCTGAAAGTCGATGACGTAACCGTAGCGCAGGCGCACGCAGCCATCTGGCTTCAATCGAAAATACTTTTTAACAGGCTCTTCCATGAAATCGTCACGCTCGATGAAGATTTCTCGAGTAAATGGCATTTCTCGGGTACCCAGTTCGGGCTTCTGTTGATGCAGAGGACACTCCTGCATTTCCACCTTATCTTCGGGCCAGTTGGTAATCACGATCTTGATGGGATCAATGACCGACATCACCCGCGGCACGGCTGGGCCCAGTGCGTCGCGCACGGTTCCCTCCAGCACACCAAGCTCAATCTTGTTTTCAGCCTTACTTACGCCAATACGTTTGCAAAATTCACGAATCGCCTCGGGCGGATATCCGCGACGGCGCATACCTGAAATTGTTGGCATTCTTGGGTCATCCCAACCTGACACGTGGCCTTCGCTGACCAATTGGCTCAGCTTGCGTTTCGACGTGACGGTGTAAAGCAATTCCAGACGGCTAAATTCTATTTGCTGCGGATGACAGTCAATGGAGATGTTGTCCAGAAACCAATCGTACAGTGGACGATGATCTTCAAATTCCAGCGTACACAAGGAGTGCGTAATACCTTCAAGGCCGTCCGATATACCGTGGGTGAAATCGTACATGGGGTAAATGCACCAGGCGTCCCCAGTCCGATGATGATGGGCGCGCTTGACTCGATACATGACCGGATCGCGCATATTAATATTAGGAGAAGCCATATCAATCTTTGCACGCAGAACCTGACTGCCGTCAGCGAACTCTCCGGCACGCATTCGCGCAAGCAAATCAAGGTTTTCTTCTACCGTACGATTTCGGTCCGGACTGTCTACGCCCGGTTCCGTTAACGTACCTCGGCGCTCCCGAATCTCTTCTGCAGAGGCACTATCCACATA
>CAZVYE010000367.1:0-2531 GCA_964630895.1 uncultured Gammaproteobacteria bacterium
CATCCAAAGCAACTGGAGGCTCGCCTGGGATAGCAGAGTTCTCGAACGAATCGGCAAAAACCAAATCACCCGAATGTGCATTGGGCATGCCCAGCATGCACATAAACAGGATCCAGGGCATAGCTACGACAAATGCCCTCATAATTTTTCCTTGACTCGCTTCTCAATGGCGCCAACTTCCCATATTCCCATGACATGCGTCGCAACCTTGCGCCCAAGTTTTAGCCCTTCATCGTTGTCGAATCTAAAATGAATTCCGCCATACAACCTGGACATGGCGGCCTGCTCCCCAAGCCCTTTAAATTCACCTGCCCGATTGGGAAACGCCTTTGAAAGCACCTTTGCAGCGGCACCACTGGTGGCAGCATGTCCTGAGACATAGGATGGAAAAGGCGGAGTCAAAATGGGAGGCTCAAATTGGATATTGAGCATCTTTCTTGCTGCTGTGGATGGCCTGATAAACCAGTAGTGGTACTTCGACTCCCATGCCGCGATAAACGTATCAGCCATTGCGACATTCAATGCGGCTAAGAGGTCTATGGCACTTTCGTCGTCTGCATCGAAGCCAATTAGTGCCTCGATGGCTATTTGGTTCCAATGACCAGCCGGCGTTACGCTGCCATTCCCATCTACCCAAAACTTAGCCTGGCCAAACTGCTCCGGTGTCAATGTCCTTGTGACGTCCAGCACTTCCCGCAGTGCCGACAGGAACTCATCGGAACCATAAGCTGGCGGCGGCTCCGGACGGAATTGACTCGCCGAGTTCAGAGCCCATGGTTTCCAAGTAGGAGCAAACGGTTCCTCAGGAGGGTAGTAAAAATAAGGCGCAGTAGGTTCCCAGCTTCCTGGCCCGTAAAAGCGGCCTTCTCCATACCACTGAAGACGATTGCCATCCCAACCTCTTTGCGCACCATCGTTCAACGCGCGCTCGATTGCGCGATCCGCAGCTTGTGCACCAATTACCGCACTGGCAGAAATATCCTTTGGAAAGTTGCTCGTTAGTCTGGCGTAGAGTTTCTGAAAAAAATCCTCTTCGCTTGGAAACAGATGCGCCAGGACCTGGCTTGCAGACTGGTGCACGGCAATATTTACATCTTTGTCAGACTTCCTCGCGCTGTGATATGCATCGGCCATTGCCACATGTACCAGCGCGAGAGCGCGGGCACCTCGGCTAGGTGCTTGTTTGTGTTTTACAAACAAATGGAGCTGTAACTCGGTCCAAGGGATGGGTAGCGCCGCACCCTTTTCCCAACGATTCCGCATCAAGTTTGTGTGGTGTTCGAGACGCTGCTCAAGAGTTTGAAAAGCGGGTAATTCCACTGAGTTTGCAGATTTTGAATAACCTGACTTTGGTCGCAACGAATCCTTTTCTACCGCTAACTTTTCGTTTGACTCCGGCGCGTACGCGACTCGAATGGACCCCACATCGGGGCATTCTTCGGGGAGGTCAGAAGAGACTATAGGTCTTTCCGGATTCTTTGCTTCTGAAACCGCTTTCAGTCTCGCAAACGCGTCTGTCTTATCGTGGTAGCGAGCCCAATCAAGCGCAGAGTAACCGCGTTTGTCTTTAATGTTAGCGTCAGCACCAGCAGCTAGCAGAATTTCAATAATCTTAACTTGATTATTGGCTGCAGCATTGTGCAAGGCCGTGGCGTCAAAAGGCGGCACTTTAGTATTGGCGTCTATTCCGTTGTCTAGCATATGTAGCACGCTTGGCTCATTTCCGGCTGCCGCCGCTGCCAGCCAATCCACGCCTTTCTCGCCTGCAAATGAGTGATTGCAGGTAACCAACATAGTCAGTCCGATAAGTATTTTCATGGTGCTGGCACAACAAAGTTAATGATTTGGCTCCTAACTGAAGCGTCAAGTTCGATAAACATATCCGCCCGGCTTCCATCGGCTATCGCAGCGGCAAGCGCCGCAACATCAGCGGCAGACTCGTCCGGGCCCATGGCAACCACATATGTAAGTACCGCACGAGTCTCACCGGCAGGTATCTCCAATTGCCATTGCCATGAAAACTCTGCATTTCCGTCGACTAGACTCTCAATCGGTGAAACCCCAGCGCCATCTCCAGTGAGTACCAATGCCGTTTTAGCCGGTGCAAAGTAGTCCGTGTCATCTTAAGGCATGAACTGGGCGATATAACTACCTTGAGCGCTTGTCATCTCGGTAAGTGTGGGGTTGCCCCGCGTGATACCAGCCATTGTCAGATCAACAGTTATCGATTCTGTGCCAACATTCTCAACAACGTCGAGCAATCGTAGGTAGTTGCCACTGTCCGGCACATACACCTCACGTTCGATTCGAATAGCTCCATCCACCGAGGGCACCAGAGCCAGCACTTCCCCAGAACCCACTTCGCTAAACCAGGCCCTTTCGCTGTTCAATAGAGATCGCCCATTCACCAATGGGGCCAAAGAAGCATCTACCCAGGGTTCGTTATCGTTGTAATCCCGAGACATCGTCATCACTTTTTGACGTCCTTCGTTGAACCACAAGACGTTGGACATCGGCATAACTGTGCCGTC
>CAZVYE010000368.1:0-2523 GCA_964630895.1 uncultured Gammaproteobacteria bacterium
GGGAGAATTAATTTCGCGATATATTTCCGTAATGGCCGCAACGGCTCTTTTGTCGACAGAACCGACTAGCGTAAAAGGTGGGTTCATAAAATCTTGAACAGCGGTCGCTTCCCGCAAGAACTCGGGATTCGAACAAATGGCAAAGTCGACTCCTGCTTTTTTTTCGGAAAAGCGCTCCAGTATGGGTGCAACAAAACTTTTGGTAGTTCCCGCAAGTACGGTACTTCGGACCGCCACCGTGTGAAAACCCTCCTTCATCGCGAGGCCTTTCCCAATTTGCTGACAACAAGCTTCAATGTGTCTCAGATCCAGGCTGCCGTTACCTTTACTGGGCGTTCCTACACAGATCAGCGAGACCTGTGAATTGGCAATCGCTCTTTCGGCAGAAGTCGTCGCCCTGAGTTTCCCGCGTCTTACTGCGTTTCCTATAATGCTGTTGATCTGTTCTTCAATAATCGGGCCTTTCCCATCGTTGATGCTGGCCACCTTTAGATCATTGACGTCCACACCGATCACATCATGACCGATTTGCGCCAGGCATGCTGCCGTGACAGAACCAACATATCCCAGACCAAACACACTGATTTTCATCTTCCTAACCTCGTAGCGGAAGTCTCAGAACTTACACTGTAGGATCTCTTAACCTTGGTGGTTTTTATGCTCTGGAACGGATTTTTAGCCCGATGCCGGTCGGTTTCAAAACCATGTGAAATGAGGTTTCGATTTGATAATGCGGTTTCAAACTTGTCGGCGTTCACAGTCTGAAATTGCAGAAACGGCATAAAAGATTTTCTTTTCTGCCTAGCGCTCTTTGCATGAGTTTTACAATTCACTCGACGTGTTCCGTTTTAGTGTACCTTTTGGAACTCTAAACCTCGTACCGCAAAGGTCATCCCCCGCTTCAACCGAACCCTTAGTCTTAACTTGGTTCTGGTCAGTGTCTCGTGAACGTGGCTCCGCCACTAGATGACGCGTCGTTAAATATCTACTGTGCCAAGCACACTTCACCGCGCTAGTGCGGGAATAAAGGGTCTGCGGACACGACTGTCAAAGTCCGTCCTCGCGTTTGGGGGAATCGTTTAGGCGAAGAGCAACTTAAAGGCCAATTGCTGCAATATCCTAGGGTATTGATAAAAGGCTGCTTTTTATTTCGAGGGTGAAACTCGAACTGGGAGATATCGGGCAAGAATACCTTGAGGCTCGATTTGTCTTAAGACATCTGGAGTTTCTATCACGACCTAATTGGGGTATACCTACTTGAACTGAACGCCTTTTATGCTGATCTGTGCCGCAGACTCCGGCCCCTTACTTTGAGTGCTTTGCCTCCTGCGGTCGCTTTTTGGCTTCGTGTGCTTCGCACTCTCCTTGGTGGTGCTGATATCTTCTCCTTCTTTCGTTGCGGCCGTACCCGTGAGATCCTTCGCATTAGTATACAGCTGAGGATGTAAATTATGTGGAAGAACCTGACTAGCCTATTGCTCTTGCGTGAGTAGAATCAGCTTCGTAGACAGACAAGTACCACTCAATGGTTCGGCGCAAACCTTCGCGAAGGTCTGTGTTGGCGCTAAAGCCAAATAGTTTTCTTGCACGTTCAGTATCGAGGCATCTACGGGGCTGCCCGTTAGGTTTCGTTGTGTCCCATACAATCCGGCCGTGGTACTCGGTTAGCTGTGCGATCAGCTTGATCAAATCCCTGATTGAAATTTCCTGCCCGGTGCCGATGTTTACGGCTTCGCATTCATTGTACCGTTCGGTAGCGAGAAGGATCGCTTCCGCGCAATCCTCGACATAAAGGAATTCGCGTGTGGGGCTACCATCCCCCCAGCAGATAATCTCCGGCTCGCCGCACTCCTTTGCTTCTAGACATTTTCTGATCAGAGCAGGGATCACATGCGAGGTTTCCAGGTTGAAATTATCGCGGGGTCCGTAAAGATTCACCGGTAAGAGATAAATAGAATTGAACCCGTATTGTTGTCGGTATGCCTGTGCTTGCACAAGAATCATCTTCTTTGCCAGCCCATAGGGAGCGTTGGTTTCCTCTGGATATCCATCCCAAAGCGCTTCTTCCTTAAACGGCACTGGAGCAAATTTTGGATAGGCGCAAACCGTCCCGAGCGCCACGAACTTTTCCAGTCCGCCGAGTCGCGCTTGCTCCATGAGTTGGATTCCCATCATTGCGTTCTCGTAAAAGAATTTTCCGGCGTTCGTCCGGTTGGCGCCGATGCCCCCAACACGCGCGGCCAGGTGAAGGACAATGTCGGGCCGGGTATCCCGGTAAAGCCGTTTAACGGCATCCATCTCGACCAGATCGTACTGCCAACTGCGTGGCACGAAGATGTCGCGGCACCCTCGCTGTTGAAGCTTCTCAACAACGAAGGAGCCGAGAAAGCCAGCACCGCCGGTAACGGTCACACGTCTTTTTGTCCAAAAAGACGTGTCGGTCGACATTTGAGGTACTGAGTTTGAAGTGGACATATCCTTCTAGGTTGAACAACCGCACTTACGGCTTATTGTGAGTGCCAA
>CAZVYE010000369.1:0-2038 GCA_964630895.1 uncultured Gammaproteobacteria bacterium
GCCGTCTCGCCGCGCTTTGCGTTGCCGCTCAAGCAGCGAGGGCGCGAACTATACGAGCCCCTAATGGGCTTCGCAAGCACTTTTTCGAAAAAGTTTAAAAGCCCTCCCGAGGGAGGAATTCCGACCGACAAAGACCCGGGCCACAAGCGCAGCCCTTGGGTTTCTCTCGGGGGATCTTTTCAGAATAGTGTGGTGAGAGAGGAATGCCAAAAATACCGGGTGGAAATGTCGGCCAACCCACTGAGAGGTCCAGCCGACATTAAACGGGGAGGTAGTAGCAACTACTTGTGGTCAGAGGACTTAGTCGCAGACTCTTCGGTCTCGCCACCCGCTTCCTTCTTGCTCTCAGCTCCCTCACCTTCATGTCCGGCTGCCACAGCAGCAGGTCGCCGCTCACGCAACATCTTCCATACCCAAGCCACCGGGCCGGAAAAAGTGTAGATCACAGCAATCACCAGCAATACGCGGGGCGGGTCGATAGTCACAAGGCTGAACACCAGGATGATCGCGAGCATCATCACAAACGGCACACGCCCCTTGAAATCGAGCTTTTTGAAGCTGCTGTAATGGAAGTTAGACACCATCAGCAGGCCCGCAGCGGTGGTAACCAGAGCGGCGACAAACGCAAGGCCACCACCCACATCAGCGTCGTGACCGGCCCATACCATACTGGCCACGATAGCCGCCGCGGTCGGACTGGCGAGCCCGATAAACACCCCCTTGTCGACGGTATCAACCTGGGTATTGAAGCGGGCCAGTCGCAGCGCAGCACAGGCAGCATAGAGGAATGCAGCCGCCCACCCCAGCTTGCCTAGCGGTCCCAGTCCCCAGCTGAACACCACCAAAGCCGGCGCCAAACCAAAGGACACCATATCGGAGAGGGAGTCGTACTGAACCCCGAACGCGCTCTGAGTATCAGTCAGTCTCGCAACCCGCCCATCCAGGCCATCGAGGATCATAGCGGCAAAGATTGCGATGGCAGCAGCCTCGAAGTTCCCACCCATACCCGCAATGATGGCGTAGAAGCCACTGAATAGAGCACCCGTGGTAATCAGGTTTGGCAGCAGGTATACCCCTTTTGCCCGCACCTTCTTACCGTTCGCGGAAACTTCTTCTTCCACATGTTCATCCACTGGTAAGCGGATCTCCTCTTCGGACCGCAGGCTCTCTGCCCGATCGTCCTGTTTCTCGCTCATACAAGCTTCCTTAAAAACCACGACTTGGTGACACAAGGTGGAGTGTACAGTGGCGAACCGGCAAAAAAAAAGCGGCGGGACCGCCAAGTCCCGCCGCTTTTTGATCGAAAGCCGCTATTTAGCTGTTGCCTTCGGTCTTATCGATGATTTTGTTGGCCTTGATCCAGGGCATCATCGAACGCAGCTTGGCACCAACCTCTTCGATCTGGTGCTCACCACCGATACGACGCTCGGCTTTCAGGCGCGGCTGACCAGCCAGGGACTCCAGCATGAAGTCTTTGGCGAATTTGCCAGTCTGAATATCTTTCAGAACTCGCTTCATTTCCGCCTTGGTCTCTTCGGTAACGATGCGCGGACCGGTAACGTAGTCGCCGTACTCTGCAGTATTGGAGATAGAGTAGCGCATATCGGCGATGCCGCCCTGATACATCAGGTCGACAATCAGCTTCAGCTCGTGCAGGCATTCGAAGTAGGCCATTTCCGGTGCATAGCCCGCTTCGGTCAGGGTTTCGAAGCCAGCCTGGACCAGTGCAGATACACCACCACACAGAACCGCCTGCTCACCAAACAGATCGGTTTCGGTTTCTTCGCGGAAGTTGGTTTCGATGATGCCTGAGCGGCCACCACCATTGGCAGATGCGTAGGACAGCGCCAGCTCTTTCGCGTTGCCGGAAGCGTTCTGGTAGATCGCGATCAGGGTCGGAACACCGCCCCCTTCCAGGTAGGTAGAACGTACGGTGTGGCCCGGGCCTTTCGGCGCGATCATGATGACGTCGACATCCTTCGGCGGCTCAATCAGCTCGAAGTGGACGTTGAAGCCGTGGGCAAATGCCAGTGCAGCA
>CAZVYE010000369.1:2048-2506 GCA_964630895.1 uncultured Gammaproteobacteria bacterium
ACCTGCTCGCGGTAAACCGCTGCCTGGTACTCGTCCGGAGTCAGGATCATCACCACATCTGCATCTTTAACCGCGTCGGCAACTTCCGCTACACGCAGTCCGGCTTTCTCGGCCTTTGCCCAGGAAGCAGACCCCTTGCGCAGACCGACAACAACATTGCTCACACCGGAGTCTTTCAGGTTGTTGGCGTGCGCGTGCCCCTGGGAACCGTAACCTATGATTGCAACAGTCTTGGACTTGATCAGAGAGAGGTCACAATCTTTATCGTAATAAACTTGCATAACTTACTTCCTGCTTTTCGTACTTTAAAAGTCATTTACTCGCTGATTTCTCAGCATTGATTCATTCAGACAGCGCTCAAACACTGAGGATTTTTTCGCCGCGGGCGATCCCCGAAACACCGGAGCGAACCACTTCCATAATGGTGTGCTCGCCCAGCGCCTGTAAGAAAGCGTCCA
>CAZVYE010000370.1:0-2490 GCA_964630895.1 uncultured Gammaproteobacteria bacterium
ATTAATAGCATATATAGACAAAAGAGCGTACTGGTAGCCCGCACATAACAAGGTGCGGCAGACCGACGTCTTACTCTGTGCAATTTTTGCGCAAAAAATCCACAAAGTAAGCCGCCGCTGCGCACGGCGTTATACGAGGAGGAATAAGTGAAAATAATCACAGTTAATGTATTGTCTATCGCGATTCTACTGGCCGGTTGTGCTGTTCCTTATGCAGAAAAAGGAACGCAAGGATTTAAGGGCGGGTATCAAGATAAGAGGCTTGGAGAGAGCCACTTTGCAATAGAAGTCGAAGGAAATGGGTTTACAGATTACGTCACGCTTGAAGATTACTTCAAAAGAAGGGCAGCAGAGCTTTGCGAAGGACGCGAATATGAGCGCTCTTGGGAAAGAACTACTACGCAACATAGCAATTACTACTTTTCTGGTGGCGCAGGGGTAAGCAATCACACATTTCCAGTGCTTGTTGGTGAGGTTAAGTGCAAGTAGTAGGCCCGTATAACCAGGCCAGGCAGTACGCTCCGGCGCTGTGCGCCTCCGCAGGACGGCCTACGCAATGCGCTTCGCGCATAAAGCGCTACGCCCACCTCTGCTGGCAACGTTAAGTCTGACCAGGACAGCCATGGATACAAAATGGACGAGATAAAGCAAAAAATAGCGCTATTCATTGATGCAGATAATGCGCCTGCCAGTAAATTTGAAGATGTCCTGAGTGAGGTGGCGAAATACGGCGTAGTTACAATTCGCAAAGCTTATGGCAACTGGAAGTCTCCAACGCTTAGGGCTTGGGAAGAATTGCTTCATGAGCACGCAATTCAGCCAGTGCAACAATACGATTTGACCAAGGGAAAAAATGCTTCCGACATCGCCTTGGTTATCGATGCAATGGATGTAATGTATACAAAAGACATTGACGTCATGTGCTTCATTTCATCTGATTGCGATTTTACACCGATGGTTACAAGAGCTCTGGCCGAAGGTAAGGTGGTATTAGGTTTCGGTGAGCGCAAGACCCCTCCACCTTTCGTAAATGCTTGTTCCAAGTTTCTCTTCTTGGATCAGCGTGAAACTGTAAAAGCTAAAAATGGCGAAAAGCCAAAAAATATAAAATCAGATACGAAGTTGATTGATCTTTTGCGACATGCAATCGAGGCAACGGAAGACGATGATGGTTGGGCTGACCTTGGAGCGATCGGTTCCAATATATCAAACAGGACATCATTTGACTGTAGAAACTATGGATTCAAAAATCTAAGCAGCCTGTTTCGAGCAATTGATCTATTTGAGTTAAAGCGTGGTCAGGGTAAATCATACTTAGTTCGAGATATTAGAAGATTTAAAAAAGACTCAACAAGGTCATGAGTTTCGCACCTGTCGGCGCTACGCTTTGGCTGCCGATTGTGTAGCCGTTTACCGAAATGAATAAAGTTGTTGTCCCCATTGGTTTATGTTCGTTTCGTCACTTATTTCAGCTTAATTTCAGCTATCTCTGAATCATAGAAAGATAATGTCGAACCAAAAGTCCTTAAATTTATCAACATGGCAGTTGAGCGTAGAGGGCGTCTTGGAGCCATGTTGATGGCGGTAGTTATGTCTTTGGTTCTGCTAGGGCTTACAATTGCCCGGGTGTTTATTGATTGCGGGCTGCTCCTCGCTTACTGGCTGCTTTGGTCGTGATTCCGGACGCCGTCCAGTGATTTTTAGGTTGCTACTGCCTCAGCTTGACCACTGGTTTCAGGCTGCTTTATACGCTTTAATCGGTGTGCGTGACTGAATTCGCGAGTAGGGATGTTGAAAATGGAATTGATCATATTCGTAATCATCATTGTTGCCGTGCTGGTTTTGCCGCTGAAGATGGCCGCGGCGATGATGGGCGCCAGAAATACGGGTGTATTTCACTGCCTGTTTGCGCTGCTGCTGGCGGTGATTGTGCAGCGAATTGTCGGCGGCATGATCCCTGGCGTCAGCGAGAACCTCGGCATACTGCTGACTATTCCGCTTGCCGCTCTGGCCTATATGCTGGTGCTCGGAACGGGCTTCCTGAAAGGCATCGTCATAGCCCTGCTGCAGGGGCTGATTATGATCGTCGCAATGATGCTGTTCGCCGGTGCTTTCGCCGCCGTGTAACTCTGGCTTCACTGTGCCAGCGATAGCCTGACCAGGTCGTTTCTCGTCAGCAGTGATTTGACGGCAGCGGATGCCCTAATTTCGGGGTACCTTCGCGACCACTAGTTCTGCAGGAATCTGATCAGCGCGGAACTATAGAGATCGAAGGCCTCGAACTGCGGCACATGGCCTATGCCTTCGAGCTCCACCAGCTTGGCATCGGGAATTGCCGCTGCCGCCTGCCTGCCCAGCTGATCATAGCGGCCCAGCTTTTCCCTGATCGCGGCGGGCGCGCGGTCGCGACCGATGGCGGTGCGATCGCGGGTACCGATGATCAGCAGGGTCGGCACAGCCACATCTGGAAACTCATAGAGCACCGGCTGG
>CAZVYE010000371.1:0-2480 GCA_964630895.1 uncultured Gammaproteobacteria bacterium
TATCCGTGCCGTCGAAAGTCGCCGACATCATCCAGGCGCTTGCTGCTCACGGCTTCCGCCTGAGCGACCAGATTAACGCTGAGCAGGCGGTAAGAAGCGAAGCAAAGGCCGCGACCATGGGTGCATCCAAAACGATCATGATATTCTCCGAATCGACCAGGATCGTGTTCCATAGTTGTTCCGAGTAGGAAAATGATCATTTCGAGGCTACGCCAATAAGATGTTGATCCTCGCTGCTGCTGCTGCCCTCGCCGTTTGTGCACCCGGCCCTCGCGACCACTGCGTCCATGATGGCGACACAGTTTGGATCGAAGGCGAAAAATCCGCATTGCCGACATCGATACGCCGGAGTTGAACGGAGAGTGCACCAATGAGCGGAACTTGGCGCTTCGTGCACGTGATCGGCTGGTTCAGCTGTTAAACGCTGGTCCAATCACTATCAGCCGCTCCGGCACGGATCGCTATGGCCGCACGCTGGCTGTCCTGCACCGCTCAGGACGATCGATTGGTGACCAGCTTGTCACAGAAGGCTTGGCTCGAACCTGGTCCGGTCGGCGCGAACCATGGTGCTGACTGCATGAAACCTCGGCAATTGCAATCATCGTCAGGTTAGCTGAAAACCTAGGTATGATCCGCTGTATAGCGGGGACAGGGGAAACCGATGATGAAAGAATGGTCGGACAAGGTTAGTAAGCCGAACCCCTGGCTATACGTCGAGGCGATTGCTCTTGGGCTACTTCAAATTGCGGCCATGGTAGCCCTCATAGTGATGCTCATTTCTCCCCAACCCGTTGACGCCCACCCCGGAGGTCTGGCTGCTGACGGTTGCCATAACGACCGGAAGAACGGCGGCAGGCATTGCCATCGTGGCCCCAAAGTTGGTCAGACATCTCAACCTGCTCGCTCCGGAGATGTCTATTATGCCAACTGTACCGCCGCACGAGCGGCGGGCGCCGCTCCAGTGCGTCGCGGCGAGCCGGGCTACGCCTCACATCTTGACCGTGATAACGATGGGGTCGGTTGCGAATAACAAGCAAATGGGATGCAAATCGCAGGATGAGATCCGATCAAACCGGGAGACCGAGCGCTTCATTAGACCTTCGAAAATAGCTATTTAAGTGGCTCCAATAAGCTGCGAGGGATCATTCTTCAGGCTCTCCAGCACTTTTCCAAGGGCCTCAACCACAAAGCGAGCCGAAAGGACACAACCGTACTCGTGCAGACGATCATCTTTCTTTGTGTTCGCAAGATCGACGACAGTCTTTGCCGCAAAGAAGATTCCACCCCCATTGAAAAAGTCACGAGCCGCAGCATAGACTGACGCAACCTCCATATCCAAAGCAACTACCTTTCGGTTTTGCTCCGTGATTCCTTGTCCCACTTCAATGTCAGCTACAACCTGAGAACCCGATACCATGGGCGCCAGGTGGATGGAGCCATTCTCAAGCTCAGGCCACATAAGGTCTGATCGAAGCTTTCTTGAGACTTCTTTACTAGCAAGTTGCTGAAGATGTGCGCGCAGCTTAGGTGGAATTGCAGTTTGAATTGGCTCGGGTTTTAGTTCTACGCTAATTATTTTTCCTGATTGGTAGTTCCAGCTAATATCGGGAATCACGAGCGCACCTAGTTGGACTTCTCCTTCAATGCCTCCGCAAATGCCGCACATTGTGATGGCCCGAGGATTAAAAGTCTCGGCAGCTTTGGCTGTCGCGATTGCACTGCTGATTAGACCTGCTGACGGCAAGACAATCGCTACACCACGAAAAGAGCCTAGCCGCAGCTCCTGGCAATCCATTCCGTTGATCGCTGAGAGATCTCCGACTGCTATTCCGGGGCAGTGCCTTAGCCCCGCCCGTTCCTTCTCGAGTGCGCAGACAATCACGAAATCAAGTGGGGGCTCAACAGCGAGCTCTTTCAAACGACTCTTGAGGATAGCTTTCCATGTATCGCTGTCATCGTATTGCAGAACGGCTACGCCATGGCGTGCAAAGCTTTGACGGGCTTCTGAGGCGATTTCCGCGAAGCCTGTCATCACGATCCACGAAGATAGCTTTCCGCTCCAATGATTCTCGATCTGTTCACACCACTGTGGGGTTGCGTCAATCTGCGATGGTGACTCTCCCATCTGGGGAAGAACGAGGTCGGCAATTATGACCTCGAATCTAGTCTGACCCATAGCGACTAGGGCGTCATTGATTGTGCCCACGACCGCAACGCTAAAGGATTGGTCTTCCAAACATTCCTGAATAGCGCACTTGATCCGTGAGACCTTCTCGTCCTCGTCTTCGACCAATAAAATTTTCAAAACGACCCCCTAATTATTTCTTCCAAAGGTTTTATCCATGAGAAATCCTCAGAGAAGAAGACTACTCCAATAACATTCTCGATACCGTCGGAATAAAGTTCAGCTTTTAAATTTCTTAATAAAACTGGCTTTTTGTTATACTCAACATTTGGGTATTGCGTAACGATGATGACCT
>CAZVYE010000372.1:0-2475 GCA_964630895.1 uncultured Gammaproteobacteria bacterium
AACGGCAGATGGTGAACTCGACGTGACTTGGCAGACATTGTGTGGATAAAAAAAATGTTTTTTTTGAATCCAATACGCAAATAAGTGCATCTAAGCTACAAGATGTTTTGAAACACGAGTGTGAGTAGGGGCTTACCGGCCTAATTACTCCAAGTAACGTCGGGAATTGTACTGTACGCGGTACTGTTCCACTCTATACTAATCAAGGGCTTGCGTCGTACCAATCCCGAAATTTGTCAAAACCTTGCGAGATGCAGGGAATAGGATATTGAAAATGAAATTAGCCAAATACAAATCTTTCTTCATTGGAGTGGGAATCCTCGCTGGCGCTTTCGCGGTAATCGTAGTGCTGCAGTCGATTAAACCAAAACCGGAAGAAGAAGAAAGCACCAAACCGCCACTGGTAGTGCGCACATTTGAGGTGGTCGACAAAGAACAAGTTGTGTATTCGACCTTCCAGGGCGAAGTGCGAGCAAAAACCAATATTGAGTTGGTGACCCAGGTCAATGGCAAGGTCATGTCAGTATCCGATAAGTTTATCGAAGGGGGTCAGTTCGAGCCCGGGGAAGTGTTGTTGCAGATAGATGATGCGGATTACCAGGTTGCATTAAAATCTGCGGAAGCCGCAGTTGCCTCTGCTCAGGTGGATCTGGATATTGAACTCGCGACGGCCGCAACCAATGCCCGTGAGTGGGAAGACTTGCAAGGTAAGCCGTTGGACGAAGCGAACCCTTTGCGTCTGAACAAACCTCAGATCGACCGCGCTAAAGCCAGACTCAACGCCGCCAAGGCCGAGCTGGCGGCTGCGCAATTGAACTACGAACGTACGAAGATTTCCGCGCCGTTTTCAGGGCGCATCATGACGAAGTCCGCTGAGCTGGGGCAATTTTTGAGTCGTGGCAGCAGTATCGGGCGCGTATTCGCGACGGATGCGATGGAAATACGTATCCCAATGACCGATGTCCAAATCGAAGAGTTGGGCTTAAAAGTAGGTTACTCGTCTGATCAGGCTGGTACAGCGGGTCATCCGGCGAAGGTCTCGGCGGTGTTTGGTGCTGAACGCCATGAGTGGGCGGGCTATCTGAAAAGTATCGACGCCAGTGTGGACAACGACACACGACTGCTGTTCGCCACCATTGTTGTCGAAAAGCCGTTCGCCGTCACCGACGCACAACCGGTACCTCTGGTGCCAGGATTGTTCGTCGATGTCGAATTGGCGTCACCAACTAAATTAGCTGGCCTGGAAATTCCACGTACTGCGCTGCGTAATGGCAATCAGGTGTATGTCTATGAGAACGAGGAACTGGTGCTCAGACCCGTTAAAGTCATCTATACCTCAGCAGACTTTGTCATTGTGGCGAACCACGGGCAATCGGATCTTGATGCTGGTGATATGGTCATTACGTCTTCGGTACCGGGGGCGCACAACGGCATGGCCGTCAAGTTGCCCGAGTCACAGTCTGCGCCGTCGTCCGAGCCAGCTGTTGAGTCTGCGGAAGAGACCGAAGAAATTGTGTCACCCGACACCTCGGAAGCAGATAGTTCAGCAACCGCGGACTCACAAAGTTAAGCACCACATAACACGAGGACTATCTCATGAGAAGACTTATCGGATGGTGGGCTGATAACCACGTAGCAGCGAACCTGATGATGGTGGCAATCATTATTGCCGGCATCATGGGTTTCAATAAATTAGAACGCGAAATTTTTCCGACCATTGCCTTTCCTGGTATGCAGGTAATCGTAGTCTGGCCTGGCGCCAGTCCACGTGATGTTGAAGAGCAGATTGTGTCGCGAATCGAGGAATCGCTAAAAGACCTTGAAAGCCTGGACTGGATTCGGTCTGAGTCCGGTGAAGGATACGGCGGTGTCTATATCATGGCTGAAAACGCGGCGGACTTCTCGTCCGTGATGGATGACGTCACCACGCGCGTGCAAAGTATCTCAAGTTTGCCACCGGACATCGAACAACCTCGTATCACACAATGGGTGACGCGTAACGAAATGATGCGTGTGGCTGTGCATGGCAATGTGGGCGAACGTGAGTTGAAACGATTGGCCGAGGACATGCGGCGTGAGGTCGCGCAGCTGAAAGGCGTCTCTGTGGTCGAAATATTCGGCACTCGGAACGAAGAAATTTCTATCGAAGTTAGTGAAAGTGCCTTACGTCGCTATCGACTCACGTTTGACGATGTCGCGAATGCGATTCGTGCCAATTCGATCAACCTGTCTGCGGGTAACGTGCGAACGGATGGTGGCGAGTACACGCTAAGAACCGATAACCTGGCTGACACAGAAGTTGACTTCGAGAGCATCGTGGTACGTCAGTTGCCAAAGGGTGGTGTGATCACTGTCGGCGACGTTGCCAAAGTCATCGACGGCTTTGAGGAAAACGAAATTCTTGCGACGCTGAATGGTGAGCCAGCGGTGCTGGTTCAGGTCATGTCCAGCGAGGTTATGGACGTTGTGACCATG
>CAZVYE010000373.1:0-2452 GCA_964630895.1 uncultured Gammaproteobacteria bacterium
ATGGATCGAAGGTCCCCATAGGCGGCATGTATCGCAACGAAATTGCCAGTCGGCTCGGGAAACTTGAGGATCAATGACTGGCCACATTGGTCGTAATCCGAGACATTAGGAAATTTCGAGTTCCGCACAAAAAAGTTTTCGAACTAGAGCATCTTGCGGTTGGCTTTTATTTCAGCCTCGCGAAGCTTCTTAAGCTCAGCGAGTAGAATGATCCGATTGTACCCTCGATACTCTTCGCCGCTGTCTTCGCGTACCTCCAGCTTTTCGATGGCGTTGGATGGTTGCATCTCTGCGGCTAACTTGCCTTTGCTATCTAATACGACGATATACGGCATAAAAAATAGCTTGGAGGTATCAACTCCGGTCTGGGCCATAGCCTCCTCTCCATTGGGAGCGTGATAGCCTTCTACATGGGCAATCACGAAGTTATCGGACACGTATTTGTTGAGGTCGTACGCTTCTTGGCGCGCATTTCGGCTTTCTCTTTCGATCATTTTCCACTGCAAATTGTCGCCGTCGTGGAACTGCCATTTGTACTCAAACTTCCTGAAGCCCCCTTTCACGTATTGGTCGAACACATGACACCAAATACACCATTCCGCACCATAGACTACTAGAACCGACTTTCCAGACCGATTGGCGCGCGCCAAAGCATCTTGCAGAATAAGCGTTTGATCGGAGCATTCATCGTAAACGTTCGCAATACCACCACGACAATCCTTAGAGATAGATTCCGGGACCATCTCTACGATCAGGCGCTTTGTGCCAGCGTAAGCGTCTGGGATGAGAACCCATACACAAAGTGAAACGATGCAGCGTATCCAGAGATACTTCATGCAATCTTCCTTAAAAATTTTGAGCCGTAGTATGCGCGCTTCGCCGTCTAGCGCCGCTCATTATTGTCTTTAACACGGTTGCCAAGAGCATGCCCAAACAACCGTCTAGCACGCGGTCCAAACCGCGGCTTCTCTCGCTCAACATCTGCGACTACCCAGAGCCCAGGCTGCCATCCATTTCTTTCGCCGTTTCATCGCACCATACCGGCCATAAAGAATATCAAGAGGAAAGGAATGCCAGACGATAACGCCACGGATAAAATGACGAGCTTTGTTGCGTCGTGCTGGACAACTATCTACACAATTATTATTTACACCTGGCTTGCACCAGGAAGGCCGCTGCCGAGAATGCGTAGGTCTGCATACTGGATTTGAGACGTCTACCTGCGGCCGCCATATTGATCACCGGTTGCCATCGTCCCGCTCAATCATACGCACCCGGGCCACGGGAAAGTCCAAAGTGAACACAAGACTTGGTAAACGGATACTTTTTGCCACCGAATTCTTTGGAACAGCGCGGGCAAGAATCCGTTGCCAATTGCAGAAAAACAGGCCCAATTGACATCAGCGTGATGTAGCCTAAATTGTTGACCCAGTTGAGTCGCCAACTGAGATTCCCAAACAGCAAGATAACGGGCACTACAATGAGACCAAACCCGATCCAAAGCAGCGCACGACGCTTCAAAAAATATTGGTAGTAATCGCGGTTCATGAATTGCAACTATAGCACCAGCGACAACCATCCAGGCCAACTGCCAGGACGTCTGGCACCTTTAGCGTTGATCTATTCCGGGCATAATGCGCGGCCAATTTGAACAGCAGGTCCTATATGTCTAACGAACCAACAGCGACAGGAAAACGATTCTGGTTGTCTTGCTTGGTGTATTGCCTGGTGTTCGAGGCATTTATTCTCGCTGTATCCAGCCAAATTACGGGCCTTAATGCAGCCAATGGCGCAGTCGTCGGTGCAATTGGGTTTGCCATCATGCTGATCACCAGCATCGTTTTCATCCGTACTGGATTGACCAGCACCAACGAAGCTGGGCTGGATTCCGCACAGTTCAGCATCAAGAGTATTCTCATTGGTCTGGCATGGGGTTGCACCCTCGTTGCGACCCACATTGCCGTAGTTATCCATCTGGCCGGTGATCTCTGGTTAGTACATCAGCCCGAAGTGCCTGCAGCCTCTGTTGCATGGATTGGCCTGACAATTTTGCTGCTGGCCGCGATGGAAGAAATTGCGTTCCGAGGGTTTGTATTTTTCGGCTTACTTGAACGGTATGGCCCCTGGCTAACCCAGTTGGTGATTGCATTGGCTTTCGCCCTCTACCATATGCAGTCTGGATGGAATACGAGCATGTTTGTCGGCACATTCTGCGCGTCCTGGCTGTTTGGCGCAGCGGCCATCGCGTCACGTGGAATCTGGTGGCCAATCGCGGTGCACGGGATCTGGAACTTTGGAACATGGCTGGTCGGTGACAAACCCAAGTTCGGCCCGTCTCCTTTTGAAATCGCGGTAAACGGTACGATCAATGGCCTCGTCCCAGTCGTGAGCTATATTGGCGTGATGTTATTGGGAACGGTGCTGCTTTGGTGGTATTGGAAGCGCATAGGGG
>CAZVYE010000374.1:0-2443 GCA_964630895.1 uncultured Gammaproteobacteria bacterium
GGGGGCTGCTCTACCGACGATAACGTCGCCCGAAGGCGGCGCAGATGGTGAGGCTCGGTCAGTGCGCGTCCAATTACCGCCCGAATGGAAACTCCAGGCCCACACTTAACTGAGCCTGCCCTTCATCAATGAACGGCTGGTCCAGGTCCAGGTAGCGATACCGCAGATCGACTCGCAGCATCAACCCTAAATTGTTCAAATCCCAGGAACCGCCTACCGCAACTTGCGCCATGGCACCGGTATCATCAAATAGATCTGAATCGTGGCTAAACCCACCAAGCCCAACAAGAAAGTAGGGATTCCAACGAGGCTCACGATTGACCACCAAAAAGTTGATAGCCGCGGTTGTTTGATCGATATCGCCAAAGTCCATTGCAGCAGGCACCGCGTTGTCGAATTCCGTATCAAAGCTCCCTGAGTCCACTTCCAGCTCTAGTGTCCATGCGTCGGATACCTGCCGGCCAATCGTGCCGCGAAGAAACCCACCATCATCTACCGCATCCGCGTCATCGTCTAAAGATGCCAGCCCTGCGTGCACGCCCAAATACCAGGGTGCCACTGTGGGAGCAGTTGAAACCTCTTGCTGGGCGCCAGCCTGCAGCGCAGCAAACAACACACATAGAGCAGCGAAATATCGCATCAAGGACTTACCTGCTAATTCGAAACCGGAAGTGTAAACAGTACCGACTTTTCTGGCCACCGTCATTTGTCTACTTGTTCGCTGTCAAATCTCCGCCCTGCCTTAAAGCTGACAACCGTTAACAATGCAGCAAATGGGACCGAAAGCACTGCTAATACAGCGCCGACAGAGCTTAGTAGCGCCGCTGCGCCCATGAACAGGTATCCACCAAGTACATCACCGCTGCGATAGATCAGGTTATCAATGGCATTCTTCGCCTTGTACTTTGCCTCATCATCCACGCCCGTATAGAGCAAGTCCCGGGATGGTTTGGTGACACCGTATTCCAGCCCTCTTCGAATGGACTGGATAACTCCGAACAGAACGATGTTTGGTGCAATGAGAATTGCGACTCCCGCGACCAAGAGCAAAACCGGCTGTATTGCCAGCGTCCATCCGGCTCCAATCTTCTTTTGTAGAAATGAGAACAGGAAAACCTGCCCAAACAATGCCGTCGCGTTGGCCCCCAAGTCCACCAGGGCAAAAAATTGCGTCTTGGCTGCATCATCGTTACCGAAAGCCGCCTTAGCCGCGTACGCCTGGTAGTTGTAGAAAAACGTCTGAACCAGCACCAGTACGCCCACCATAATGGCGATGGAGCCAACACGCTTGGAGGCAAAAATTGCCGTCACACCAGCCCAAACGGACCCACCGATAGGCTTGTCATCTTGGTGTTCCTCGCCCATGCCCACGGCAACCAACAGTCGACTCAGGAGGACCAGTAACAGTGCCAGCAGGCCAGCCATCACCAGGAGCAGACCAGATATTCCTATATTGCCAACCAGCAATGCCGTTAGCGTCGGCCCCACCAGCGCGCCAATGGATCCGCCCGCAGCTATAAATCCAAATAGGCGCTTACCCTGCTCCTTGGAAAACACGTCTGCCATCAGACTCCAAAAAACAGCCACACCGTATACGCCAAACACTGCCACCCAAATAAAGAATGCACGCGCGGCCCAGACGTTTAGCTCGCCAGACTTCATCACAAAGTGGAACGCAATAAAACTCACCAGGAACGCGAAATAGGTGAGCGGCAAAAACACCTGCTTGCTCAGTCTGGAAACGAGCCAACCGAATATGGGTGTCAGCACCAACATGGCGATAAAGGTGCCGGTAAATAGATAAGGTATGGTCTCGGGGCCGCTTACGACCCCCATGGATTCACGAATTGGCCGCGCTATGAAATAGCAGCACAGCAATAAAAAGAAATAGCTAAAAGATAGGATAAAAGGCTGCCACTCACCCGAGCGCAGCGGCAGCTTTTTTACCCAGTCCCCCACCCCAAAACCAAATTAGCTATGGGGATGCGGCAGCGCCATTGGATCCAGCGCTGTTTTGAATTTGCACCTTCTGACCGGGCCGCAGTCTTTCTGCCCCGCGCACAATCACAGTCGCTCCCGGACTCAGGTCTCCTACTACTTCGATCCACTCACCGTCGGCAACACCTGTCGTTACACTAAGCCGCTGGGCCGCTTGGGCATCGTCGACCACAAATACGGCAATATCGTCGCGGCGCAGAATCAAAGCATCCCTGGGTACTGCCAAGGCCTCCCGTGTTTCGCCGCTGGGCATGGAAACGCGAACCGTTTGGCCAACGGCGAATGCGCGCGGCTCCAGCTCAATTCTGGCCTCAAACTGGTGTGTGTTCTCGTCACCTACAGCAACGCTGGTACGCAGATTGCCAAGCACACTTCGATCCCGATTGCGCACTTTAAGGCTAGTGCCCTCAATGGCGTAGGGAAAATAGTCCAATGGAGCCCGCGC
>CAZVYE010000375.1:0-2433 GCA_964630895.1 uncultured Gammaproteobacteria bacterium
CAGAAATGAAGAGCCCATCGATCAGTTCGATCTTTCCTTCCTTTGGCCCATTAACGAGCGTTGGAATGTGTTAGGGCGTTATAATTACTCGCTGGAAGATTCCACCGCGTTGGAAACTTTATTGGGCGTAGAGTATCGAAGCTGTTGCTGGGCACTGCGCGTCGCGGGACGACAGTATGTTAGAAGCCAGTCTGGCGAAAAGCGCGAAGCGTTATATTTAGAGTTGGAACTCAATGGGCTAGGTTCCCTAGGCCGTAGTCCCGCAAGAATTTTAGAACAGGCGATCAGCGGCTATCGGCCGTATTGATAGAGATATTTATGAATTATTTAGTAAAGATGTTAGCTGTGTTTGCTCTGGCTACTGCCACTTGGGCGGGTCAGGCTGAAACACTTGACGAGATTGTTGCTGTCGTAGAAGAAGACGTGATTTTGCGCAGCGAGTTGGATTCAGCGGTGCAAGCCGTATTGCGGCAGGCACAGGGTGCAGGACAACAGTTGCCCTCACGAGACATCGTAGAGCGGCAGGTGCTGGAAAGCCTCATAATGATCAGACTGCAATTGCAGCGTGCGGCGTCGTCTTCAATTCGTATCAGCGACGCTGACGTAGAACGAGCTGTGCAGCGTATGGCGCAGCAGTCTCGTATCAGCATTGATCAGATGCGTCGTACCGTGGAGGCGCAAGGGTTACGTTGGAGTGAGTTTCTCGAAGATATGCGTGATCAGCTCACCATCGATCAATTGCGCCGCGGCGTGGCCAATCGTTCGGTAAATATCAGCGAGAGTGAAGTAGACTTGTTCCTGGAGAATCAAGACCTGGAAGGTGAGTACCGTCTCGGACACATTTTAGTCAGTGTTCCGGAGGGGGCGTCTCCAGCCCAGGTTGGCGAGGCGCGCAGCAAAGCTGAGAGAATTCATCAGGATTTGCTGGCTGGCGCGAACTTTTCTACCACTGCAATTACGTACTCCGATGGACAAAACGCGTTGCAAGGGGGCGATCTGGGCTGGCGGCCGGCCAATCAGGTGCCGACACTTTTTGAAAACGCCATTCGCAACATTGAAGTAGGCAGCTTCAGTCGACCCATTCGCAGCGCCAGCGGCTTTCATATTGTGCAGGTTGCTGATTACCGCGAAGCTAGCCCGGCGATGGTAGACGAACAGCGAGCTCGCCATATCATGGTCGTAGTCTCAGAGCTGGTTTCCAGCGAAGAAGCTCTGGATATTGTTTCTAACATTCGCCAGCGCATTGAGCAGGGTGAATCTTTCGAAGAGTTAGCCAAGCAGTATTCTGATGATCCAACATCTGCCAATATCGGCGGCGACCTGGGTTGGTTCCAGCCCGGACGTCATGGTGAACGGTTCCAGTCTGTGCTCAATCGCTTATCAGAAGGTGAGCTTAGTGAGCCATTCCAGACAGCTTCTGGCTGGCATATTGTGGAGCTGACAGGCCAGCGTCGCCAGGATCGAACCGAGGATTATGAAAGGGCTCAGGCCCGAGAGGCACTTTTTGCCCAGAAATCGCAAGAAGAGCTGTTGTTGTTCGAGCGCAATATGCGCGACGAAGCTTACGTAGAATATCGGCTGTAAATCAACATGAGTGAAGCGTTGCCCACCATCGCATTGACGGTGGGCGATTCCGCCGGTATTGGACCAGAGCTTGCAGTTCAGGCAACCCAGTGGCAATTACCCTGCGAACTACATGTGTTGGGTGATGCCAGGCAGCTTGCGGCTTTGGCCAAAGGCACACCAGATTCCGACCGCGTCGTACTGCACGACTTTCCTTTGCCAAATGCTCCGCAGCCGGGAGCGCTTGATCCCCGCAATGCGGCGCAGGTAATCGCGCTCCTGAACCGAGCTGCCCAAGGTTGTTTGACCGGCGAGTTCGATGCCATGGTTACATGCCCGGTACACAAAGGGGTGATAAACGACGCTGGCATTGCTTTCAGCGGGCATACGGAATTGCTGGCTGAGTTGGCAGGCAAAGATAAAGTCGTGATGATGTTGGCGGCTGATAATTTGCGGGTGGCATTGGTGACGACTCACTTGCCCTTAGCCAAGGTGCCTGCGGCGGTGACCCAAACCAGCGTGCGCCAGACGCTTTCGATTACTCACGCGGATTTGCAGCAGAAGTTCGGGATTGCCAATCCGCGCATTGGAGTTTGTGGTTTGAATCCCCATGCTGGTGAGGGCGGACACCTGGGCCACGAAGATGACGCTATCATCGCTCCGGTGGTTCAGGATCTGGTAGACCAGGGCATGAATATTACGGGGCCGCTGCCTGCTGATACCATTTTTGCCAAACATCATCTGGAGCGGTTCGACGCGGTCGTAGCCATGTATCACGATCAGGGGCTGCCCGTGTTGAAGCATGCTGGCTTCGGTAGTGCTGTGAACATCACTCTGGGTTTGCCCTTCATACGCACATCAGTTGATCAC
>CAZVYE010000376.1:0-2432 GCA_964630895.1 uncultured Gammaproteobacteria bacterium
TTCCACCAAAGAAATCCCAATGTTTACACCACTGCGATTTAATTCGAGCTGCATAGTCTGGGTGTGCCTTATCTGGCCGTCTTCCGCGTGCCGCTCAAGCTTTAGAAATCCGGTTTTCTGGCCCTCCAGCAGCACGGTCATCCACTCAACGTGATGATCGGTCTCGGCCGTTGCGGTTGTGCCGGAAACGACGATTGCCAAAGTCACGATGAAAATTAAATAGCGCATTGAGCTTCCTGATTGCGTGCAATGAGTGGCGATCATACCTAGCCATTGGTGACCGCGGCAAGGACAGCGAAAAATAGTGTTCTTTATTGATAGAATCGCCGTTTCGACCACAATAACTGGGAAAAATTCATGCGTCACTATATTGGTACACCAGGTTCCGCTCGGGCATCAAAACTGCTGCTCTTGGGAGCCGGTGAGCTGGGTAAAGAGGTTGTAATAGAAGCCCAGAGGCTCGGTCTGGAAACGATTGCAGTGGATCGTTATGCAGGTGCTCCAGCGATGCAAGTGGCGCATCGAAGTTATGTCATAGACATGTTGGATGGCAGTGCTTTACGCCAGATCATCCAACGCGAGAACCCACAGTGGGTGGTCCCCGAGATTGAAGCAATCAACACGGAAACTCTGCTGGACCTGGAGAGTGGGGGCGTAAACGTTGTACCTACCGCCAGGGCTACACGACTCACCATGGATCGCGAGGGTATTCGCAGGCTAGCTGGCGAAGAACTTGAATTGCCAACTTCGCCCTATGCCTTTGTGGACAATGAAAATCAGCTGCGTGACGCCATTGGTGATATTGGATTTCCCTGCGTTATCAAACCCGTGATGAGCTCTTCTGGTAAGGGGCAGGCTGTGATTCGCGGTCAGGATGATATTGCGGAAGCATGGCGCTATGCGCAAGAAGGAGGCAGGGCCGGAGCGGGTCGCTGTATTGTCGAAGGTTTTATTGATTTTGACTATGAGATCACCTTACTTACGGTTCGACATCGAGATGGCACCAGCTTTTGTGAACCGATAGGGCACCGGCAAGAAGATGGGGATTATCGGGAGAGCTGGCAGCCGCAACCTATGTCTGGAAAAGCGCGGCAACTCGCAGAGGAGGTGGCCTTAAAAATTACCGATGCCTTGGGTGGCTGGGGGCTGTTCGGGGTGGAATTGTTCGTTAAGGGTGAGCAGGTTTGGTTTTCTGAAGTATCACCAAGACCACACGACACCGGACTGGTTACGCTGATATCTCAGGACTTATCGCAGTTCGCTTTACACGTCCGCGCCATTTTAGGCCTGCCCATAGGCAATATTCGTCAGCACGGACCCTGTGCGTCTGCGGTCATTTTGCGAAATGCCCATGGAAGAGGGCCAGTATATCGAGGCGTTGCCAATGCATTGGCCGAGCAAGATACGCAAATTCGATTGTTCGGCAAGCCAGAATTATTCGGACGACGCAGGCTAGGAGTTTGCCTGGCCCGAGCTAGCACGTTGGATGGCGCCGTGAACAAGGCCAAACAAGCTGCGGCCAAGGTGGATGTGTCGGTCTGATTATTCTCAGGGTTGCGGTTTGGCAATTTCTACCCAAACCAGATGGTGATCTGACGCGTCGTTCAAGTGCGCGTGCGGACTGCTCTTCGTGGGCCAGTACACTCCGCTACCCAAAATAAATAAATCGACTGAGGGTAGGGCATAATCTATGCGCATATTGCCTGGAATGTCGTCGCCAAAATCCCCGGTATCATGGGCAGGGTCGCCTGCGTGCTGCAGGTTGATACCGCCTTGCAACGCTGCCGCTTCCAGTCCGCCTTGGCTACTGGGGGTGTGCGTATCGTTGACCCGCGGGCTATTGAGTACTGCGCGAATCGCGCTGCGATCACCGCTCCCGTCGTGGGGATCCGCATTTAAATCGCCAACAATGACAAAGCTGGCAGATTTACCCAGACCCCCTCGATTGCCTTGGTCATCGACCATATAGCCTGTGTCACCTGATTCGATGTAGTCCCGCCAAAATAAGATCTCGTCCGCATTGCGTTTGCCGTTGCGATCTTCGGGTCCGTCGAACACTGGAGGCGTCGGATGGGATGCCAACAGGTGAACTACACTGCCATTTCCAGTTTGTACCGGTACGTCCCAATGGCTTTTGGATGACAGGCGCAACACCCCCGTAGCGGCGTCTGAATAGAAGGGCGAGCCGTCCTCATTGGATGGCCACTGCGGCTCGGGCATGTCTTTCCACAAAAACTTCTGGAACGTGCGCACTTTGTCATACAAGATTTCGCACTGGGAAAGAATGGCCATTCCATACTTGCCCGGGTATTCACCCCAGCCGTGCGCATCATGAGGCACAGCTATGCTGCCGTCGCCGTTCAAATCCTCGCCTGTGCTGACACCGGTATTAACCGGGCCGTGGAATTCGTGATCAAATTGGATGGCGGGCA
>CAZVYE010000377.1:0-2417 GCA_964630895.1 uncultured Gammaproteobacteria bacterium
GCTTCAGCGGGTTGTTGGACGGAGCGCTTGCGCGACGGCTGACAAGCCGAGGAAGCAGCTGGCTGCTTAGCTCCGCCCCTTTGGATCGGAGCCGCGGAAGCGGTTCCGATCCAACAGTTTACTATACAGAAAGCAGATAATATTGTGTTATACAGAATTCTGGCTAGCACGATATTAGCGCGTAATGAAATATTCAATCTCTCCTCCAATCCCACTGTCGTTATCCGAACCTGATTCCCCTGAATACTCGCGATGGCAGCGTTACATCGAGTTGCTGCAGGAGAATAATGTGCCTGAAAAGGCCAGAACTTTCTATGTTCGGCATGTGGAAGCCCTTTTGCGCTATACCAACCGCACCCCTGTGCCGGAATTGAGCAGCGACCAGATTACGGAATTTATTCAAAACCAAGGTAAGCAAAACAAGCTTGCCGGTTGGCAACTTGAGCAATGCGCTCATGCGATAAGAATTCTACTAACCATGGCCGGTTCGGCCGTTGTCGAAAACATAGACTGGCTGCAATGGGAAGCACCGGAGCCGCAAGTCGGCCCAAACCACCCTACGCTTGCTAGCGAGCAAACGCTGGTAAACGCTACCAGGCGCGCCAAGCCCAGCGCATCAGCTAAACCCCTGATCGAAAAACTCATCGTTGAATTGCGCGTGCGCCAGTATTCCATTCGTACCGAGCGCGCATACGTGGGCTGGGCCAAAAAGTTTCTTCAGTTTGTGGGCGACCGTCTCCCCCGACCTGCAGATATTGAAAAGTTTCTTCAGTATCTCGCATTGGAGCGGAAAGTGGCGGCAAGCACTCAGTCCCAGGCGTTGAATGCACTGGTGTTTCTATTTGGGAAGGTCCTTGACCAGCACATAGGCGAGCTCGAATTTGCCAAGGCCAAGCGCCCGCGGCGACTGCCGGTGGTGCTCAGCCTGCCCGAGGTAAAACGGTTGTTGGGTGGCATGTCGGGTACCACCGGTTTGATGGCCGGTTTGATGTACGGAACGGGAATGCGCCTTATGGAGTGCGTGAGGCTAAGAGTTAAAGATGTAGACTTTGACCGCAATCAAATCATCGTTCGAGATGGCAAAGGATCAAAGGACCGAATCGTGCCGCTTCCGGGTCGATATGCGGAAGAACTCAGAATGCATCTGGGCTCGCGACGTGCTCAGTACGAGGCTGACATTGACGCGGACCGTGGGGCCGTTTTTATCCCTCCCGCGTTGGCTCGAAAATATCCAAATGCAGAAAAGGATTGGATTTGGCAATACGTATTTGCATCCAGCAGGATTTCTGAAGACCCCAGAACCGGTAAATCCCGTCGCCATCACCTACATGAGACAGCGTTGCAAAAGGCGATCGCACAGGCGGCAAGTAATGCGCACATCAATAAACGCGTCAATAGCCATGCACTGCGGCACTCTTTCGCCACGCATTTGCTCGAAAACGGCCATGATATTCGGACCGTGCAAGAGCTTATGGGCCATGCGGATGTTTCGACAACCATGATCTACACGCACGTCCTCAATCGTCCGGGCATTGGCGTTCAAAGTCCTGCGGATTTGCTGTGACGGTGTGCGGCTAAGTGAAAAGCAGTGCACTAGCGGTCATCTAGCCCCATTCTGGGACGGGCAATGCGATCCATAGCCCCAGCTTAGGGCGTGCGACGGTTCCTCTTGGGCACCCGCCCAACCTATGGCCCAGCAACCTCAGTCCTGGACCGGCTATACTAAGATAGGTAGTAAAAACCAACAAAAGGAAGAGGTTATGTTGAATCCTGAGCGGCTGCTGGGGCAGCTTGTTAGCGGCGGATTTTCGGGGCGGCGACGGCGGGGCGTTGGCAAACTGGCCGCCGGCATGGGGCTGCTGGGCGTTGCCATGGCAGCCTATGAACACTTCTCCGAGCAGAAAAAATCACAGCAGCCTGCCGCCCACGCAATGGGGCCCGGTGCTACGTCCGGTAGTGGTCGTTTACATAGCGGCGCTCACGCGGCACCACCAGCCCAGCAGCCCGGCCCACCGCCACCGCCGCCGCCAGCAAAGCACGAAACGGACGCCGAAAAATCGATTCTGCTGATTCAGTCCATGATCGCAGCAGCAGCGGCCGATGGCATGCTCGATGACGAAGAACGCGAACATATTCTAGGCCGTGTAAAACAGGCCAATCTAAGCCCTGAGGAGCGCGCGCTGTTGCAGTCGGAAGTAAATAACCCCGTGGATATGGCCAGCCTGGTATCCGCTGCGCAACACTATCAAATTGAGGGACAGGTCTATGCCGCCGCTTTGCTCGCGGTGGAGATCGATACCCCCGAAGAGCGGGAATATTTTCAGGCCTTGGCGCAAGGCTTGGGCTTATCCGCTAGTCAAACCGAACAGATCCACAGCACTTTGAACGAAAAGGACTAATTCATGCATCAATGGTAT
>CAZVYE010000378.1:0-2416 GCA_964630895.1 uncultured Gammaproteobacteria bacterium
ACAACTCCGAAATCAAACGCCGAACCCAGAGGAAGCCAGGTTAGACCATTATCCTCACTGTAAAAGTTGCCGTCGTTTGGCGAGCTTGCAACCAATCGATTGGTACCCGTCGGTGTATGCAATCGCACACCAGAAGTTGGTGCCAGATTTTCGGTTAGCCGCACAAATTCCTGATTCACGGCGGATAATTCCAAACGAAAAATACTTCCGCTGGTATTGATGAAATAGACAAAATCCCCAGGCTGGTCAATGTCTATGTCATTGCCAAATACGCTGGTGCCACCATTGTCTGGAATCCGGGTCCATTGGTAGGTGCCATTGTCGCTAACGCCTCGCCACGCACCTTCACCAAATGTAACCGTAAACAGGTCATTGCTCGTTGGCTCCAACACCAAACCATTAGTGAAAAGATTGCCCAGACCCGTATTTTGCGCCGTCCACGTTACAGCTGCAGGAACAGTGAAGTCTCCAATGAACACGCCGTCACCACTGGTAGCGATGGCCACCGTCTGACTGTCCAACAAAACCATGCCTCTTATATCGCGGGTAACTTGATCACCAGGATCCAAATTGCTCCACGTGTTGCCAGAATCTGTACTTAAATACACATCATCACTCTGGGCGGCCAGCAACGATCCTTGGACACCCGGCAATTCCAGCACGATCCCTACGCCAGTAGTCCCTTCGAATTCTGAACCAAGAGATTCCCAGGTAGCACCACTGTTAACGGTTTCAAGCATGCTAAAGCCATTTACGCCGACTAAATAGCGCCCTGATTGCGCCGGATCAGCGTACATGGCGAGCATTCTTCCTCCGACTATACCGCTAGTGCTCAATGTCCAGATACCAGAATCGCGCCGCACCGCACCAAACAGTTCGTTCACACTAATAGCATCAATAGCGAAGGCAATATCACTTGCCACGCTGAACTCTCCGCTGGTTTCTTGCGTCCACTGGGACGCGCCGCCACCGGTAGTTGTGCGAAATATGCCACTGGTGCCTGCCACCACCAGCACATCGGGGTCATCTGGATCACTGGTCATAACACGTGGGCCCGAAGACGATGGAAAAGAAAGCGTGTCCCATTCCATATTAATCGCGTCAAACACCCTTACGTCGCTCGAGGTTACAGCATAGGCGGTTCCATCGGCGCTAATATGGATGTCAGCATTTGAAGGATTACTCAGTCCCGTATTGATGCTGGTGAAAGCCCACTGGGCACCATCGAACTCAGCCAGAACCACACCTGGGTCTTGTGACTGGGTGGAAATGATCAGCCTGTCAGAATTTGTCGGGTCAATCACTATTTTGGTGACACGTATGGTGAACACGTTGACCGGATCGTCTATGCGCTGCCATGAAGCACCAGCATCCTGACTTTGCATGAGACCCGAACTGGTCGTACCGACGTAGATCGTTCCTGCGTTATTTGGATCCACTGCAAGCGCAGAGCCTCCGCCTGAATACGCAGCCGTAACGGGTTCGAAGCTGACGCCCCCGTCAACACTGCGTAACAACTGGCCGGTAAACGAGCTTAGAGCGAAAAACCGGTTTGCTACAGCAGGGTCTGCTGCGATCGCGCGACGCTTGCCGCCGAATCTGATCCGGGCGGAGCGTTGCCAGGTTGCGCCGCCGTCGGTACTCCGAAACGTGCCCTCTTGGCTATCTCCGGCCAGAACCAGATTTCTATCAAGTGGGTGAACTGCCACACTTCCAAGGCCAGCAATCTCGGGACCCAGTTCTTGCCACATCCCATCAACTGGCAATTCAGCCTTGACAGAATTGCCTGCGCATAAAAACCAAAAAAGAATTAGAACTATCCGTGTCGTCACAACTTTATCCTCTGATAAACCTATTCCTACATACGGACCAGCACACCAAACCCCGCCATCAATACTAACGATTTTTGTAAACTTATCCCATTTCACGTACTTGAGAGACAGTGAGAGTCGTAAACAGTCTAGATCAAGGCGGCTTATAGTCTTTGAAACTCGAGAAGAATTGGCGGCGATAGGGGGAGCGCCAACAGTACTGCTTAGCGGACTAATCCAGACTGATATGTCGCGCGCTTCGCAGTTCTTGCAAGCGCGCTGTGAAGGTCAAGCTATTTTCGTTCTGGTAGCGGGTGCAGATCGGATACCAGTCGACTGGTTCCATCTTCCATAACGACACGCGCATGGTGACGGCGCAACTGATGTGGCGCATCCACACCACAGGAATGTGCGATCATACACACCTCTTTCAACATCCCTTTAGCGTAGTTCTCTACACGCACCGACTTATCTTCCACAACCAAACCTTTCTGGAGGTCCTTATCGTGAGTAGTGACTCCGGTAGGACAGGTATTCTTGTTGCACTGCATGGCCTGAATACAGCCTAAGGAAAACATGAATCCGCGGGCGATGTTAACGAAATC
>CAZVYE010000379.1:0-2400 GCA_964630895.1 uncultured Gammaproteobacteria bacterium
TGTTCTTCGATTTGTTCCGCTTCCTCAACGCGTTCCTGCGCTATTAACGTGGCCTTTAAGCCGGTCAGGGCCCAACCGTTGCCCCGATTCTTTTTCAGATCCTCAAGATACACGTTTTCAGCCTCTTCAAACCGACCAGCCGACACCAGCAATGCTCCGAGCGCATGACGCACGGGCACCATCCATGCGGGTGGCTCATCGTATACCAATTGCTCCTCTGCCTTCACGCCCTCTCGCAGCAAAGCGAATGCCTCATCATGTTCGCCTTTGCGAAACAGCAGCTCGCCATTAACCATCGCTCTCGCAATCGGCAGAACCGTATGGACCTGATTGTTGAAGATGTACCACTCCTCCGGCACTTGTTCCACAGCAGTTTCAAATTTCGCGAGTTCCTCTGCTGCGGCATCCGTATTTCCTAAAGCAGAATTGGCGATCGACCGTGCATAAAATCGTACGGCGCGAGAAACCAGACGCCACTCCGGATAATCAGGTTCTGCCAATATCTGTTCCCACTTACCAAACCGTATCAGCACGTGGAAATTGGTGGGCATGATGCCTTCAATAAGGCCGGCATATTCGCGCAGCGGCTCGACTGGCATTTCGTTTTCCAGATCTCGGGCTGCCTTTATGGCGGTCTCGAAATTTCCCGACATCATTGATGCGTAAGCAAGAAAGTGTAGATTGTGCGCATAGTAAACCGCATACATGCCTGGCGGTGGTGCCTTTGATAAATAGGCTCGATCCGCGACTATGGCGTCTTGGTTGCTGTCCGCGGCATCACCGTAGCGCCCCACTCGGATGTAAATATGCGAGGGCATGTGTACCAGATGACCAGAACCCGGGACTATCGACGTGAGGCGGTCCGCTGCTGCTACCGCACGATCCGGGTCGGAAGATGCTTCTGTTGCATGTATGTAAAAATGGTTCGCCCCAGGATGCATGGGATGAGAATTCAGGGTTTGCTCTAGCACAGCCACAAACTCTTCAGCCCGTCCCTTTGCTTGCCCATCCGGCGTCCAATAATCCCAAGGCTGCAGATTCATCAGCGATTCGGCATATAGCGCGCCGATGTCTGGGTCGTCGCTGTAACTTTCATATACCTCGCCCATGGCGTTGGCGTAGGCCTCATCCAGAGGAAACCGATCTTCAGGTGCTGGCCACTCGTAGCGGAGTGCCAGTGCCTTGATCATCGCCGCCTCCACTGGGCTGCCATTCTCCGCTAGCGCCATCGCTTTTTGTACCGCCTCATAGCCAACGCGCGAGCGCTCCTCGGTCATTTCTGGATCGTTGATGTTAATCCCCTGGCAATAAGCGATACCCCACCAGGGCATTGGCGCCATTGGATCTTCAAGAGCGGCCTGTTGGAAGGACCGTACCGCTTCATCATGGTTAAACCCATACATCAACTGGATGCCTTGGTTAAACCAATCCTGAGCGCTCTCGCTATCGGTAGAAATGGTGCGCTTGTAGTTGCCGAAACCCGTGAACTTCTTCGCCACTGTCGGGCCAGAAGGCTCCGAAGATACGGGGGCAGTTTGTTGGGACACTTCACTAGCACCGGATGATTCGGCCGGTGGTTCACCAGTGTCTTTGCAAGCCAATAGAGAAAAGGTAAGCGCCAGAATTGACAGAAATTTGGAATACTTGGGAATAGACATAATTAGCCCCGTAGGCGTGGACTCTGAGCCACCTAACACATGATAGACCAGAGTCAGTTTCAAGACAGCAGTATTGCTGTCCAGTTGTTGGTGTTTCACTTATAAACGGGAAACGCCCTCAATAACTGCCAACTGGTAATAAAATGCAGGACTAGTGCGCTTTAGAAACTGCTAAATGCAAGGCTCACTTCAGTCACGCAGGACCTTTTGGGCTCCTTGTAAGTTGATCACCGAGCCAAATTTGGGAGAAGTTCAAAATGTCTTTTGAGCGACAAATCGATGATACAGCTCAAGCTCCCTCAGTCATCTTTAATGTGCGCGACTATCGCAAAAACAATTGTCAGATCTTGCAGCAAAAGTTGGCAGCACGCTGCACACGGTTGAAATTGTTCCGGATGTAGCGGTAGAACCGACCATTTAGGGCATCCGCGCCCATCGTGGTGATTGATGGAAACCGTGCTAGATGTTGTCTACGCCAGCCAGGGAAAATAAAGCTTTCTAGTCACAGCAATTGCCTACCTGGATCGGCGGACATGGCATAGAACCATAGGAACAAAAAACGCAGCAATCGCCCTCAAGTGGCCTTAGAAATTTGCCACAGCGACTGCACTCATAAAAATACTGGCAGGACTCTGTGGGCATAGTTTCTTGCCTTTTGCTACCGCACCCAGGGCAGGTGATTTCTGACTCGAGGATCAGATTACTCATACAAACCACACAGTAGCTACCAGACTAGTGATTG
>CAZVYE010000380.1:0-2399 GCA_964630895.1 uncultured Gammaproteobacteria bacterium
CCAAAGCGCGTGTATATCTCAATGGAGCTTTGGGTTACGTCACCGGGACTTTGCACAAAATAAACCAATCCATTGGGCGCAAAATCCACCAGTCGAAACTGGCCGCCAGCCGCATCGGGAGTAAATGAAATATCCAGCGTAGAGTCCGTATCACCCAAAATAACTCGGTGCGCCTGGCCCGTCGCTTCTACCACAAACGCGTTACCACGGCGATCAATAGCCATGTCCACTACTTCGTCAACGCCAATTGGCAAATCTAGCGATGCAACAAAGTCGCCTGTCAACGTGAATAACTGAAGTCGATCCGTTGGCATTGGCTGACTGGATAAACGATCCAGAACTACCACCCGATCAGCGCTGTCGATGGTTGTGACGGCAACATCGATCAGCTCATCGAATTCACCATTGCCAGTACCTTGCTGGCCCCAGAACAGAGTCAGATTGCCGTCCGGATCAAAACGCTGAATCCGAAAGTTATCTTTGTCCGCCACAAACACGTTGCTACTAAAGTCGACTGCAATACTGGCAGGATTTCTAAATTGGCCGGGATCGCTACCGGCACTGGTGTAGGGCCTGCCAGCGGCAACAAACGTGTCTGCACTACCTGCGTCAGGATCAACCCGCACCGGAATTATTTCTCCTGCCGAATTCGACAGGATCGCTCGGCCGTCGACACCCAGCTGGAAATATTCAGTGTCAAAGTCAACCGCAGGGCCACCGCCCGGGTTGCTCAAGTTTGCCAGCAAGACACCAGTCCGACTATACAGGTGTACGCCATTGGCATCGGTAACTGCAATTGCACCGGCAGGCCCAACGGTGATGTCGGTTACTCCGGATAATTCGCCCGCTCCAAAGCGCAGACTCAAGACCGGCATGGTGCGGAATCCCAAATTAAAATCACGACGACAAACCAGAACTTCCTCGGGTGAACCGGTAGCCACATACACGCGCCCAAAATCATCCATGTGCAACGCTCGTATGTTGTCAAATGCAACGCTTCCGAGCCCGTCAGAACAGGCTGACACCGGATTACTGTTGACGGACGCTCCGCTACTGGTTCGAAAATGCAGTTGATCGCCGGTGTCAGCTACTACCAGGCAACCGGCGTCACCACAACCAGATTCTGATACGGATACGTGGCGCACAAACTGACCAGGCCCCGTCGGCAATACCAACTCCTGATTCAGATTGCCATTTGCATCAAAAATATTGACCACATCATCCAATACACCTAGCACATAAGCCTGGCCTGCGGCATTTGCCGCAACGTCTATGGGTTTGCCTATACCGCCTGGAAGTGACCCATTGATTTGAAGCGTAGAAATCAGCGCGCCTGAGTAGGTGAACTTTTGGATATTGGAAAACTGGGCGTTTGCGACATAAAAGGTATCTCCTTCTAGCCATAGTGGTCGTGCCGCGTCTCCAAAATACCAGCTTTCCTGTAATACCGGCCATTGCCGCTCAAATCGAAAATCTGCCACTTCATCGTCAACCAGCGTCAACACAAACTGATCGCTCACGCTAAATCCATCGGCATCCATGGCCGTCACGTTGACACTGTAAGGTGAACCCGCCAGTTCTGATGCAAGCACATCTCCGGCAATACTGCCGCTGCTGCTATCCATAGACAGCGATGGCGGCAGCCCTTGCGCGGAAAACGTCAAAGCATCTCCGTCCGGGTCGGCAAAATTCGCCCGCACATTCATCAGGAAAGCGGCGTCTACGCTGGCAAATTGATCGTTGATTGGTTCTGCCACTGTGGGTATGGACTCACCGCGAACCGCCATGCAAAGACTTCTTAGCGGGGTCCTGTTCTCGTAACAGACATCGGCATTTTCCCAATTGGTACAACTTGCTTGGGAATTACCAATTTCACTCACAGCGTTTTGTGGGTCACGGATGTGCCACTGAATCGTGGACGCCAATACATTGTCGGAAGTCTGCTGCCAGTACCACTGCAGCGGGTCCGCGCTACTGGTTGCTGTAATAAAGACACTTAGCCAATAGCGGCCCTCAGAAAGGATAGGACAACCATGACCCGGCAAAACCGATAACAAAAAATCTGGACTGGACGCATTGGAAAGGCTGGTCGCCATGGCGCCAGAGCACAGCTGGCTGCCGGGGGCATTATTGCTGGAAGCGAATAGTCTGAAATTTACCGCCGACCCAGTTGATGTTCCCGCAAATGTGCCATGCGCCTCAATTTCATCAATGCGCCAAAGCTCGCCTTCCTTAATGCGAAAATCGTCCGCACTCTGCACCAAAAAGTTGCCGCCCTGTTGCATAGAATCCGTTACAGACACGCCTAACCCCAGTAACGGAATTTCCTGACAACTGCTCGGGAATGGCAAAATATCGGCTGCGACCGCTATCGTGCAATACAAGCCAAACGCAACACC
>CAZVYE010000381.1:0-2393 GCA_964630895.1 uncultured Gammaproteobacteria bacterium
AGCTTGACCGAGCTAGCGATGTGCCAGAAGCGGACGGTCAGCTAACGACCCGATTGCGGACATTAGGCAGCTTAGTTGCGCAGCCCGAGCCTGGCTACTTAATGCGAGGCAGGCTCGCGACAATCTGCGTGAGCTGACTAGCCTTATGAACACCGGTTTTCTGGTAAATGTGCTGGATATGGGAACGCACTGTAGCGATCGAAATCTCCTGCCGATCAGATATTTCGGCGGCTGACTCCCCTTGGCTGACCGCCATAAGAATTGGCAGTTCAGCTTGTGTTAGCCCATATAGCTGTTGCATGGCTGCGGGAGCTGATGCGCTGGCTTCGCACCGATCAACCCAGACCAGAAGCATCGTTTCTCTATGGAAAGTCTTGGGTGCAAGCATCATTCGCCACGGGTGCCCATGCTGGTCGCGTGCCAAGAATGACGAACGACCCTCAATCCTATTGGCGATGGTATCTTCTATAGCTTTCTTGAGTTGATCGTCATCAAGCGCTCGGTTGAGAAATAGCTTGCCCGCAATAGGTTTCAGCAAACTAGCATCGTTAAGCAATTCCTCCGCCGTCGAATTGCTGAAGATAATGCGTCTGTCGGAGCTAATCACCAGACACCCGTCCTCAATGCTATCAATTCCAACCAGAGCGCCCATCGCTTTTGTCTGCGTGGCGGAAAGCCGCCGACGTAATTCCATCAAACGCATAATGTGGGGTCGCAGCGACTCCAATTTGCCTACTTGCTCATTGTCGAAATCCGTCGCGCCCTCAGCATGGTGAACTCCTGTAAGAACACGTCCACCGTCGCTAAGCGTCTGCGCAAAGCCTAGGCAATAAAAGCTATCATCGCCAAACTTACGAATGAACTCATTGTAGAATATGCCCTTGCGGAATTCGGCTTCTCCCAAAAATTCACTCGACCTGATAGCCTGCCCCCAGTTTTCAGGGCTGTCTATCGGTGGAGTCCAGTGATCAAAGTGGTGAAAATTGTTCTCAGCATAGAATGTATTCATCTCGTCAGTGAAGTAACAGTAGAGCAAGTCTTCAAGATGAAATTGGGGGCTGATTGATTGGATGGTGCATGACCTTGCACCCACATGATCCGCAATGAATCTGGGAAGCGCATTGAACACTTCGTCATCATCTAGTGCTTCGTAGATCTGGCCAATGATCTCCATCGCGTTGCTCCTGCTGAAAACAACCGCGACCCGCTCGATTTTTGGCGACCTGACTTTTTCAAGGCGAAGTAACTCAGCCTTTTTGTTTCGCATCATCAGAACAGATGATGACAGACAAGGCAAGTTATCTGACCTTGGCCACTCAAGCTTACGTTGAAGCCGGAGGAGCTTAGCATGACATTACGCGGAACGTTCACTGCCCTGCTGCTTTGCGCAGCAGTTTCCACCACCACGATCGCTGCACCACCTGAGGGTAAGGGTGGCGGCAAAAAGAGCGACGCCCCCGAATTTGAACCCGAGATACTTTACCAATACAACGGTCGAAAGTCGCAGGACCTGCGCCTGACGGACAATACCGGCGATCCCTACGTAACAGTCCATAGTGCTGCACAAGCGCAACTAGATGGCTTCACGTTGTCCGATGAGACCGCTGCGCTGATAGCTTATTCTGACTATGGCGACCTCTACCTAACTTCTTGGTCGAAATCTCCGGTAGAAATCGGGGCGAAAACACTGCTCTCATCGCGTGGAAGTCGCGGAGAAGAGGCTGGACGGATCGCCTGGATGCAATTCTCCAATGATAGCAAGCGGCTGGCCTTTACAGAGTCTTCGGGCAGACCGGACAACTTGACGTCCTTCGAGGCAAGAAGATTGTGGGTTTTCGATCTCTCTATGCCCGAGCCTTCTTTGATCATTTCGAATTTCGTCGTGGGCGATGTGCATTGGAGTCCCGTCGAGAACGAGGAAGACATTCTATATTTTTCGGGAGGCCCAATAGGCCCAAACCGCCCCTCCCATATTTATCGCTTTGATCTTGCGACAGGCGAGCTTGCGCCAGTGCTAGATTACGGCACCCACTTCACAAGCAAATGGTTCGATATCACGGGCATACACGCGCAAACGTCGCCCAGGCTCGCTGTTGCGTATAACGACGATCAAACCCGTGAGTTTATTCGCATCTACAGTCTCGCTGGGAACCGCATCAATGAGAATTGGGTAGCGCCGGGGGACATTTTGACATTCGACTGTACCGGAACGCGCTTGATACATAAGGACGAAGGCTCAACCGGTTCGTTGTTGACCATCACAACAGTGAATCAAGGCGCCACACCATTTTTGGCCAAGCGTGGGACCCACTCGATTGCGGATTGGATGCCAAAGAGTTCGTGCTAACCGGTAGCCTAAGACTGACCGCTTCCCACCCATCTGACGACGCTTT
>CAZVYE010000382.1:0-2383 GCA_964630895.1 uncultured Gammaproteobacteria bacterium
AACTATTTTTTCTTGAAGTCTTTTTCTTATTTTTCCCGTGACTATACGGAGCGTAGCTTTATGTCGGATTGCGCGGCTCTCGAACAACAACTCAATTTTTCTTTATGACCAGTCAAACGTCGGAAAACCGGGGCAGATTTATTTTCGCGGTTTCTCCTATATCGAGCGGTTCCACAACCTCAGGACGCTACGTAGAGTTGCTGCTCGGGATAGGAAGCTGTTCTCCGTCTAGAAACCGTCCATTGAAAAGGGGTGGAACTCATGGATGATAAAGGCCTTCAAAAATTGCTGACTCAAGTTGGCGAAATCCACTATCAAGCTGAGCAACATCGACGTGACAGTGGCGGACGCTTCAACGTCTTTAGTGTTCTGCGCAAGCCCCACGAAGAAGTTGGTCTGCACTCCAGCTTTTTGCATTACTTGCTTGATCCCCGGGGCAAGCACGACCAAGGTCCCGTTTTCCTTGAGGCGTTTCTGAGCCAATTGGGTGTGACTTTATCTGGTGATTTGTCGAAGGTTCAAGCTTACCGTGAGAAAGACAACATCGACATACTTTTACGCAGTGGGTCAGAAGCCATTGTCATTGAAAATAAGATCTATGCGGTCGACCAAGAGAGGCAACTTCAACGTTATCGAGACACATTGTTAGGCAAGGGGATCGATGAGAGTAAGATTACCTTGGTCTATCTGACTCTGGATGGCCATGAGCCAGAGGATATGAGCGGATTGTTTCCAAATCATGTGAAACTAATTAAGTATTCTGATCACATTCTGTCCTGGCTGGATGAGTGCGTTAGGCTGATGACCTCTAAGCCTCGCATCCGAGAGTCGTTGAACCAGTATCAGGACATTGTTAAGCGGTTGACAGGAGTTATGGGAACGAAAGCTGAGATCGATGCCGTTGCAAAGGTATTATTGCAGAACAATAACTACGCTAGGGCACAGTTAATTCAACAGGCCATGCTGTCTGCACGTGCAGAAGTCCACAGATGGTTCTGGGAGACACTTGAGCGGAAGCTCTGCGATCTAGGATACGAGTTGCATCGACCGTGCACCTACTACGAAGCCAATGGGTATAGAAACTTCCTGAGGCAGAAAAAAGGTGGTAATCCTAAAATTGCCTTTAAGCTCGGGGTTTACGAACGAATGGATTTCATCGTAACAATTCAGTGTATCCATCAGTTCAGTACGCTGGGTGTGAAGAGTCAGCTTTTTGACCCAGTCGCGCAAAAACTTTGTAATCCTAGCGGCTTCAAGTCCCTCCAAGACAAAGTGCTACGCATTATCCCGGATGCCAAAACCAGTCAATATTCATTGGCGACCACGCATAAATGGTTGGGATTAGATATGCGCCAGTTCAGTGACGATGAAACTTGTAATTTCCTCGAGATGAACACGGAACATCAGGCGCTAGCGATGGACCGCCTTATCAACGAACTAGCGCCGGTGTTTGGCCAATTGAAAGCAGTCAATATGAGCAGCTGATCAAGAATGTCAGCAAAGTAACGACGTTTTGGGAGTAAGCGAGGGATGAGTTACGACGTGAATTTTGACCAAGCCCGGCTGGACCAGTTGGCCGAACAGTATCTTACAAATCGCAAGGTTGAAGGCCGGGTGCTATTCCTGAGCGACTCTGAAGATAACCGCCTCGATCATGCTCGATGGCAATTGGACGACGCCGACCATGACGCTCTGAAAAGTTCTGGCTTCAAATTCCACCTAATGGAGCTTTTGAACATCCTGCTGGTTTATCGTGCCCAGCAAAGCCAGCCAAATGCGAGCCAGGGTGTCGTGCAAATTCGCAACAACGAGCTGACTATTGAGTGGCTTTCGAAGGATGAGTTCGAGGTGCGGCGTGAAGAGCCTTCTGCGTAATTTGCCCAACGCCGTGTTCCGACGAAAGACTGAAGGAAATCTGGACAGACCTGTTTTCTAATCTGAACGTCCCGGCTGTCCGGGATGAGTCCGATTGAAGCTTTTCTGGTGCCGTTATTGTAACTCACGTCAAACTTTTATTATCCATGCAGCCGCTGTTTCTCGGTTACGATGGCCCGGTTTACCATCCGTGGGAGTTACCAAAATCCTAAGGCGTCGAACCAAAGACTGATTTATGTTCCACGCCGGATTGATCGAAGGAAGCAAAACAGGGATGCCTGACAAATGGATTTGAGCCCGGCCTACCAGGCCCTTGTTGCTGCACTCTGGTATCTGTTACCTGTTGCCTGTTGCCTGTTGCCTGTTGCCTGTTGCCTGTTGCCATCATTGTGCTGGCAGCGTTTGTTCTGGTGTTGAGTACGGCACTGTTCCGGCCTGAAACCCTGAAAGCGTGAGAAAACCGGAAAGATTTATTTTCTCCGATCAATGCCTAAGCCTCGGAAAGATC
>CAZVYE010000383.1:0-2371 GCA_964630895.1 uncultured Gammaproteobacteria bacterium
CGATAACGGTCTAACCTGGCTCCCTCTGGGTTCGGCGCTTGATTTCGGACTTGTCGCCATCGTGCCTGACCCCAACCGAAGCAACAGCTATTTGGCCAGTACGGATGGAGCCAGCGTTGTGCGGCTGGAAGAAGTCGAAGAAATCGTCTTTGTAAACGGGTTTGAATAGTTGCTGTGCCGACCTCCTATTGCGGGAGGTCGGCTACCAACCCAATCGTTTGTTTTCTGGTAAGGAAAGATACTGGCCTTCAAAACTGGCCAAATTTCCACCTCACTTATCCTGCATTGTTCGCTGAATGTGTTTGCCTGAACTTTCCAGGAGCATTTCGGAACGTTCTAACAGGCGCTCACTCTCAGTGACCATAAAGGTTGCGGTTCGAATGCTTTCTACACACGTGCCGCCATCATCTGTATGGCCCGACGTACTGGACTGCTGGTCTGGTTGAACTGGCTTGTTCATAGGAGGCAATAACGCGTTGCTTTGATTGGTCACGGAATTGCAAGTGGCGTGCCAATCTATCGAAAGCAAGCATTATGGCGATAGGTCATGTCCGCAGAACGTAAAATTGCCCAAATTTCGGGAAAATTTTGCAAAAATCGCCTATTTTTTGCCATTCTGAGGGGGCGCATCACAAGTGCCTAAGGCGTTTTGGGTTTTGCGCAGTCTCTGTTACAGGCTGCCTTCCGGCAGCGGAATCCATTCTTCAGCATCGCCGGGAATGTCATCGAACCGGCGGTTGTGCCATGCCAACTTGGCCGCCTCGATTTTGTCTTTGGAACTGGAAACGAAATTCCACCATACGTGACGCGAACCGACCGGCTCCCCTCCAATAATGACGAAGTGCGCATCTGATTGCCCAGTGATGGATTCGTCCAGAGCTTGCGGCACAAACATGGTGTTAGGCTCAATTCGGCAATCACCGTAGCTTATGTCTCCAAAAATGGGATAGATAGCCAGTTCTGGATAATTGGTTGGCAGTGCGCAGCTCTCACCGGCGCTCAAACGCACTTCTACGTAAAGCGTCGGTGAATGGGTTGGCACCGGCGATATCTCGCCAAAAGCGCTGCCCATAATTACGCGAGCTGAAATGCTACCAGTTCCGGCCTCTGGCAAATCGGACTCAGGTATATGTACGAATCCCGGTTCCATGTCTTCTTTGTCATCGGGCAGAGCGATCCAGGTCTGTAACGCGTGCAACGTGGACTGGGTATCAATGTCATCTCCCGCTCGCTCTGAATGCACCACTCCCCGGCCAGCGGTCATCAAGTTCACGGCACCGGGCCGAATCGTTTGAATGGCACCTGTGCTGTCTTGGTGCAGCATTTGACCTGCAAACAGATAAGTAATTGTCGCCAGGCCTATGTGCGGGTGAGGGCGTACATTAATGCCTTTTCCTGGCGGAAATTCTGCGGGACCAATGTGATCGAAGAAGATAAATGGTCCCACCATGCGCCGCCTGGCAGCCGGCAGCACGCGACGCACGGAAAACCCACCCAGGTCTTTTTCCGCAGCTGAAATTGTCAGGCCGGCTGCTTTCTTCTCGGCCTCACATTTTGGGTGGTTAGTGGAATAAATGCTCATGCTGACTCCTGGCTTCAGGGTAGGCGGGCTGGAAGAGAAAACCCATGCTAATCACTGCAACTGATGACTTGCGCCCCAAAGGCTACCACGGGGTCTTGTCGCCATTTGCCATGATGGTCTCAATGCCACTGCCGTCACCTGTCATTTGCCAGTGTAATAGCGCCATTGGAATCAAGCCTGCTGCGTTAAATTGCTCAAAGAAATCTCGCATGACAAATGGTTTGCCTCGTTCCAACTGTTGGCGCGCAACGGTGCTGATCAGTTGGTCTAGCTGATACTTGCCGGTGACATAGCTGGTGCCATATCCAGGCTGGCGCAAATAGAGTTGCTGTTCAAACGCCAGCAGGTTCATATGGTCCGTATATCCCTCATCTCCTTCAGCACCAAAATCACCAGCGTCTACCTTTTCAAGATCACGATTCATCCATTGCCGTGGTGTCCACCGCGCGTGGAATTCGGCAGCCTCAGTCATCGTTTTGCTGTTTGCGTGCGCATACAAAGAACCCAGACCTCGCGCTGCCCGTTGTGCCAACAGAATCCAGACAATTTCTCGGGTGCGCGGATGCTGGTCGTGCAGTCCGGCGTGCATGGTGAGTTCCTCAAAGGCGGTAGCCATACCTTCAGCGCGACTGGTAAAGATATTAAAAAGCAGCGGCTTTTTGCGCAGTGTGCTGGGATGTGGCTCTTGTTCCATCCGGGCTAAATCGAACCAATGGTAGAAATGGGTATACAGCGGCGTTGGATCCATATGCGACCCAATAGTAAAGAAGTTGCGCCGCTCCTCGGGTA
>CAZVYE010000384.1:0-1139 GCA_964630895.1 uncultured Gammaproteobacteria bacterium
GGTACTTCCACCTCAATTTTATCTGCTTTTGGCCGTGATCCGGCCTTGAAAAAAGGCGCAAACCATACTCCCCATACTTATTAAATGCAACGCGCGCGCGAGTTCTGCCTGTTTCAGCGCCACCAGGGGCCGTATGGTTATGGATAAATTAAACGCAGCGAGTCAGTACGACTTAAAAATCTCGCATGCACCTTTGTTTAAAACAGCCATCCATTTACCCTGCTGGAACGCTAGGTTAGCTGGCGGCTAACAACCTACAGATTCTAAAGTACTTTTATAGCCATCGAGACAAACACCAGATCACAGATCGGTGGCTATTTTGGTATCAGTGTTTCAATCATATGCTCGGTGTATTCGTCCAACTCTGATCCGCGCATACGTTGATCTGAGAATTGTCGGTAATACAACAGGAATCCCACGTAAGACATGTAAGTCATACGTGCGCGATTGAGTGCCGCTTTCGGTTCCATGCCAAATTCAGAAAATCCGCTTTGCAGGTATTTGATCCTTCGCTCGGAGACGCGTTGCATTACTGGTCCAACCACAGGATGGTCGGCTGCACGAAACAACGCGCAAAAAATTACGTGTGAAAATACATCTTTGCGGGTCCGTCTAAACAGGGAGCGCATCTTGTCGTGTGGATCTTTAAACAACTCCACGCTCCGCTCAAACGTACGCAGGTCGTTTTGTTCCCAACGCTCTATTGCTGCCTCCAACAGCGCGTCACGATTGGCAAAATGCCAATAGAAACTGCCCTTTGTAACACCCAATCGTCGTGCCAGCCTTTCCACCGCAATGGCTCCGACGCCCTCCTCCCCGATGACCTGAAGCGCCTCTTCCTCCCAATCCCGTGCGCTTAGCCGTTCTTTTTCTGCTGCTTGTGCCACCAAAATGCTACCATTTATCAAGACTGCCATACGGTAGCGTATTGACAAATTTCGCACAAGGTCCATACTTATGCGTATGGATTCAAACGCGCGTTTCATTTGTAACGAGTTAAACCCGGGCGCAAGCCTCGAGCTCAGCGTGCGTGCCTGGGGTGACTCCAATGCCCCGGGCGTCATATTATTACACGGCGGCGGCCAAACTTGCTGGGCGTGGGAACGCACCGCAATTCAGCTGGCCAAAGCAGGCTACTA
>CAZVYE010000384.1:1239-2322 GCA_964630895.1 uncultured Gammaproteobacteria bacterium
CAATGGGAATCAGCCGGAGTCGACCGCATCTTGGATTTCTTAAGCGCAAACAGGGCAGGATTCGATACTCTGGAAGCGGCTGCAGACGCGGTAAAGTCCTATCTGCCGCATCGCAACCGGGCAGTGCGCGAAGCAGGCTTGCGCAAGAATCTCAGGCAGGCCGGTGATGGCCGCTGGTATTGGCGCTGGGACCCGGCCATGTTGGACAATGCGCGAGAGTCTTCCAAATTGTGGCCAGAGCGGCTAGAAGTCGCCGCCAGCAACGTGACCATTCCCATGCTGCTGATTAGCGGCGGCAAAAGTGACGTCATCTCGGACCAAAGCGCAGAGTCGCTGTTGGCAGTGGCCCCAAATGCTTCCCATCGTCGTCTGGATGACGCACACCATATGGTGGCCGGAGACGACAACGACCGATTTACTCAGGCGCTCCTCGACTTTCTGGTCGATCAGGGTCTGGACACTAATTTGAAACAACCATCTGAATTGACGGACGCTGAGCAGCGCAGATCCGCCTGAATTATGTTGAAAGGAGAAACACAATGAGTGCTTCGATAATGTTTATCTCGCTGGCGGCAGTCAGCCTGGCCGCAGGCTTTCTGCGCATTGGGTTGCTGCGCTGGACCATAGCTGTAGCTGTCACCCTGGGCGTGTTCACCATCGCAGCAATCACCGGTGATGCCACCGTATCTGGGTGGGTCCTGGCACTGACCTGGCTTGTATTTGCTGCTATTGCCGTGCCCCTTAATCACATTCCCACGCGTCAGCGCTACATCACCACGCCAGTCTTTGACGTGTATCGCAAGATGGCACCAAGCCTGTCAGAAACTGAGGCGGTTGCGCTGGAAGCAGGCACGGTCGGCTGGGAAGGCGAGCTGTTTGCTGGCAAGCCCAACTTTTCCAAGCTGCTTGGTCAGCCGGAGCCAGAGCTCTCCGCAGAAGAACGAGCGTTCCTGGATGGTCCTGTCGAAGAACTCTGCAGAATTATTGATGACTGGGAAATTACCCACGAGCTGGCGGATTTATCACCGGATGTATGGCAGTTCCTAAAAGACAACAAGTTCTTTGGAATGATTATTCCGAAGG
>CAZVYE010000385.1:0-2319 GCA_964630895.1 uncultured Gammaproteobacteria bacterium
GCCACCGTGCGCACGCGCGCCGCGAGCGTGGTCGTGGTTTCCAGCTCAGCAGCAAGGGTTGCTTCTGCCAATTGGACCATAAACTCGCGACATTCACAGGACGCGTCCTGGTACTTTTCCAGAACTGCATAGATTGCTGCGCGCAACATCGGCTCATATTGCTCCCGCAACATAGCGGCTTGATCCGCATACTTTGATGCCAGCTGCTGCAGCATGCTTCCGGCGGCTGCCGCACGCTCTTCGCCAAGTCGCGCAGCTGCATATTCTGTGACCTGACCACCGATGTAATCCCGCGCCACACGCTCATAGTGGATAGGCGATACGAACGTCAGTGCCAGTCCAGCAGCAAAGATTATTGCGCCGGTTGCCCCCAGGACAAATAACATCTTGCGCATTCTTTTTCTCCATTCTTCTATGAAGTAACGCTCAATGGAGCGCTAGGGTTACACCGGGAATCACCGGTCCCAATTGATTGGTCTTGCCTTGTACCTGCCACACCATCGCACATTTGCGCCACGTAGATGCCAACTTGGCGGCAAAGAATATGGGCAATCGATGGAGTTCTTAAGCATGATCAATTTAGCTGCCCTTACCTTGTTAGCTGCTTCAGTAGCTACCCCTGCGCCCGCCCGTCAAATCGACGTTTGCTTTGTACTAGACACTACCGGCTCTATGAGTGCGTTGATCCAGACAGCAAAGGATCGGATCTGGTATTTGGCGCGAAAAATAGCGACGCTCCCTGGCACACCTGACGTACGTGTTTGTCTGATGGCATTTCGCGACCGTGGCGACGCCTACGTTACCAAGCATCTTATTCTCAACCGGGACATGGATCATATCTACGCAGAGCTTAAAGCCCTGGTAGCAGACGGCGGCGGGGATACTCCAGAAGCAGTCAACCAAGCCCTTTTGGAGACCGTGCAGCGTAGCGAGTGGCGCAGCGACCCCAATACCCTAAAAATCATCTTCCTCTTCGGTGACGCACCTCCCCACACCGACTACGACGAACCTCAGTTCGATGAGATTGCGGCCATGGCTGCTCGCCTGGGCATACTCATCAATCCGGTACTGGTAGGACAAGATAATCAGACCAAGGCAGCATGGAAACAGTTAGCACAGCAGGCCAACGGCACCTACAGCGCCATTGACCAGCATGCGACTACCGCCAAGGTACAAACTTACGTAGATCAAGATATAGCCGTGCTGGGTGCGCGACTTGACGAATTAGCAATTCCTTATGGTGACGCATCCATTCAAGAACGCGCCGCCAACAAGGCGCAAGACCTGGCCAAGCTGGACGACGCGACCAAAGCGGACCGCACCGGATTTTGGCTGGCACAAAAACACTCTGGGCTTGCGACCGATCTCATCGACTATCTTGATAGCGGCACAATGGCTTTCTCTGAGATTAACGCCCAATGGCTGCCAGAGAGCCTTCGCGAACTTCCCGAGACTTCGCTACAAGAGCACCTGCAGCAGAATCGAGAGCAACGCAGCGAGTTGCGGTCTGTAATTCGCGAACTGGCGAGCGAACGCGAGACCCTGGTGGAACAGCAGCTCGACGACGAAAGCTTCGAGAAAGTGATCTTGCGAATACTGGAGCAGCAGTTCAAAACAAGCCTCGAAGCCGATGCTTAAGAACCATACTACGAGACACAAAATGCCTGATTATTGGAAAGCCGATAAAGGCTTGAGGCAACCAAACAAAGGCAAGGTTGAATCAAATTGAAGGCTGTACAAACGCCGTCGGCATTTCAGGGACTGCGTTGATCAGTCGCTCGGTATATTCGTGCTGCGGTTTATAGAAAATCTGATTTACCGACCCTGACTCTACAATTTGGCCGTCCTGCATAACTAAAACGCGATCGCTAATTTGATTGACCACTGCAAGGTCGTGAGAAATAAACAGATAGGTCAAATTGTGCTCGGCTTTTAAGTCTTCCAGTAGCGCCAATATTTGTGCTTGTACGGATACATCCAACGCCGACACGCACTCATCGCAAATGATCAGCTCAGGCTCCACCGCCAGCGCACGCGCTATGCCCACGCGCTGACGTTGACCGCCTGAGAGCTCGCTGGGGTAGCGTTCCAACATAGCGGCAGGCAGCTTCACCTGATCCAGCAAATCAGACGCTCGATTAAGGCGCTGTGCTTTGTCCCCCAAACCATGGGCGCGCATGGGCTCGGTGAGTATGGTTTTGACCAGATGGCGCGGATTGAGCGAAGTATAGGGGTCCTGGAAAATCATCTGAAACCGCTTGCGCAGAGGGCGCAATTGCCCTGCAGATTGCTGCGTCAGATCGACGCCTTCCAGGCTAA
>CAZVYE010000386.1:0-2311 GCA_964630895.1 uncultured Gammaproteobacteria bacterium
ATCTTCAAAAGAAAATACACCGTCACCATCAGCGTCTGAGTCGAACTGATCGTCAATGCCGTCCCCGTCAGCATCGGTACCCAGGTCTGCATTATTGGGTGCAACGTCTAAAGCATCTGGTACACCGTCAAAGTCGCTATCGGCGTCATACCGGCTATCAAAAGGAAAAGCGTCTTCATCAAAGTCATTCTTTCCGTCGCCGTCTGAGTCAATAGTGCGATCAGAAGTGAACATGGGTACGGGCTCGTTGCTAGTGCTTGCCTGATATGAGGCCACGAACGGTATCAGTTCGCGCATAACGGCAGCATTGTTTTCTTCTTCACTGCCGCAGGGCTGAGCGCCGCACATCAGGCTTGGATCGGAAAATTGCATGATGGTTTTCAGTCGCGCCGAATGACCCGATCCAAAACCCGCCATGATAGTGGTGTAGTGGTTCTGGAACAGATGCCCGGCACCACGCGGATCATACGCTCCCCCGCCGGATCCAATTTGGTGGCCGGCGCCAAATTGATGGCCAAATTCGTGTGCCAGGGTGCGATCGTCGCAAATTGACCAGCTGTCTATGCCGTCATTAGTCACATTGACCGGCGGACCGTCGTCGGCCGGAAAAGTCGTCACACCACATGCACCACGCTTTTCGATATTGTGCGGCCACAAAAGTGTTATCAGGTCTGCCCCTGATTCCTGGTACCACTGGGTAACGGATTCCAGTCCGGCTTCAGGATTCCCCAGTGCTGCCTCGCCGAAGGCATTCCGAGCGGTAAAGACATCCAGATCTTCTGGATAGTCTATCTCATGCATTGCCACCAGCCGGATGGTCAAATCAATATTGCTGTTTGCAAACGCCTGATTGGCAAGTGCTAGTAAATGATTGACCCGAGTCTCCAGTGCACTGCCGGGATACCGTGTTTGCATACTTGGTGTGTAGACCAGCATCCAGTCGACGACTTGTGCCCCGCCTTTGGGTCGAATGTTTGGTGTAGCTGGTGAAGACCTATGGCCAGTAAACTTTGTGCCGCATGCGCCAGCGATCAGATGATCCGAATTCAGGTCCAACCAAGTGTGCTTGCCCGCGACACTGGCAAATTGCCATGCGCCTTCGCCGCCGTGAATACGACCAAATGCAGCATCTGGTCCGATGGTCAGCAGCGATCCGTCTGCTGAACGCAACGTCAAATCTCCGTTGGCGTGGGTTAATTGACTCACTGCGGAAAGAGTTACGGCTTTTTGATTGCGTGAAGGGAGCACGACGCTCTCACCACGTTCGGCCAGGGCGTACATTTGTTGCGTCGAGAGCGGTGCTTCGGAAGCCGCGCAGGTAAACGTCGCGCATACAATAGCGACTGTGGTTAATGCATATTTAATCATGAGCGACTCCCTGAATTCCTTAGTACGAATGTACCGGCACTTCGCGCCAGACGCTAGCCCCATTCATTCTGGGCTAAGATATTGTCGCTTGCGGCACGCCCAAACGCGTATCCTTATGACTTTGAACCGTTTGCTGGAAAATAGTTGTGTTAGAACTCTTTGATACCTATCCCATATTGCTGGGCGTCGCCATTTTTCTTGCGCGAGTTGTAGACGTTTCCCTGGGAACCTTGCGTACCATTATCGTATTCCGAGGGCAGCGACTGCTGGCCGCTGGAATCGGTTTCGTGGAGGCGCTTATCTTCATCGTTGCGGTAAGCAAGGTCATTCAAACCAGTGGCCCTTGGTACCTGGTGGCGGGCTACGCCGGCGGGTTTGCCATGGGCAACTATGTGGGTATCTGGCTGGAAGGTAAATTGGCCATTGGCAAAGAGTTGGTGCGGTTTGTGTCTTATCAAAGAGATGTCGCATTGGCCACTGCTATTCGGGAAATCGGCTATCGCGTGATTGAACTGGACGGCAGAAGGAGAGGCGGAGAACCGGTCCAGGTCCTGTTGATTATTTCACCCCGCCGACAAGTGCCCGGCTTAATCGGCTTTGTTCAGGGGCTGGATCCCGATGTTCTGTTTACCACCACCGATGTGAAACAGTCTTTGGACGAAGATGCTCTGCTGCGGCCTGCGCCGACTGCGCGCAGTGGATGGCGCATGCGCGGCAAGCGGAAGTAGACCGTGGAGGACAGTTTGACGAGCCCATTGGACGAACCTGTATGGTCCGCACTGTCTGAGGATCACGCTCCGCTGTCAGATGGCAACAGCCTGGCCCGTCGCTATCACCCTAAGATCAATGTTTTTGCCGCAACAAAAGACGACTCCAATGAGGCATTGGGCGCTCTGGAGGCGCTGATAAACCCAGGCGACACTTGCTACTTACTGCAGCGGCG
>CAZVYE010000387.1:0-2307 GCA_964630895.1 uncultured Gammaproteobacteria bacterium
CTAAGCTTCTTGGGCACATTACAAAATGTCGTTGCAGAGCTGGCCAATAACAAACAATCAGGTAGCTACACCGCAAAGCTCCTTAACGCCGGACCGAAGCGGATAGGGCAGAAAATCGGGGAAGAGGGAGTAGAAGTGGCCCTGGCTCTGGCTTCGAACGATCGCGAGGAGTTAATTAACGAATCATCCGACTTGTTGTACCACCTGTTGGTTGGTCTTCAGGCCGCCGATTTGAGCTTGGAGGATGTCTGCAAGAATCTGATAAAACGCCACCAAGGGGCTTAAGTTTTGTCGCAGTTCGCGACTTGTTTAAAAAGCCAAGGGTTGCATCGTTGAGTTGCGTTATGATGCCAGTTTCATGATCAATTGGGAGACCACATGCTGAGCCTGGAAGATCACCCCTATTTAGCACCTTTTGATGGATCGTTTTCCGTTGTAGACGTACCGACCAAGCCCCCGCGGAATTGTCCAGACAAAAAGAAATTAAAGAAGAAACTAAAGAAGCTGCGCAAAAAGCTGGACGAGCAGCAGCGTATGTTGTACGCCCAGGATCGGTATTCGGTGTTGCTGGTGTTTCAGGCGCTGGACGCCGCGGGTAAAGACAGCACCATTCGTGCCGCGTTTAAAGATATCGACCCTAATGGTATTCACGTCCATTCTTTTAAGGCTCCGTCGCAATTAGAGCTTGAGCATGACTTCCTCTGGCGCACCGCCAGGGTGCTGCCGCGTCGAGGCAATATTGGCATTTTTAACCGCAGCCACTACGAGGAAGTCCTGGTGGTGCGGGTACATCCCGAGTATCTGAAACCCCAACGCCTACCTGAATACGAGAGTCAGGACGAACTGTGGGAGCAACGGTACGAATCCATTCGAGATCATGAACTGCATCTTGCACAGAGTGGAACGGTGGTGATCAAATTTTGGCTGAAGCATTCACGAGAATGTCAGGCAGAACGTTTTCTGGCGCGTATTGATGATCCAGAGAAACGCTGGAAGTTCTCCATGGGCGATGTGGAAGAGCGTCAACACTGGGATAAGTATATGCACGCCTATGAAGACGCAATCGCGGCCACCGCCAGGCCCTGGGCACCCTGGTATACCATTCCTGCAGACAATAAACCCTATATGCGATTCATGGTTGCCAAAACGGTTTCTGATACGCTGGACCAATTAGATTTGGCGTATCCCAAAGCAGAGCTGCAAAAAGAAGAGGAGCTTTCAAAGATCCGAGAGCTTCTGGCAAACGGAGAGATGTAGGATTCGTCGAGCCCCTGACTGGGGCTCGACTGTTTAATTCAAAAGCGCTCGCTGCGCTATTCCAGCTCCACACCCATATCGGTGTGGAACGCCGAGAACGCAAAGATGTCCGCCGCTTCTTCAATTGCCTTGTCGGTTGGTTTGCCCGCACCGTGTCCCGCTTTGGTTTCTACCCGTATCAGAACTGGGTCATCGCCAGCATGGGCCTTTTGCAATGCAGCGGCAAATTTGAAGCTATGCGCTGGGAAAACGCGATCATCGTGATCTGCGGTAGTTATCAGCGTTGCCGGATAATCCGTACCCGCCTCTAAATTGTGTAGCGGCGAATAGGCCAACAGGGCGTCAAACTCTTCCTTATTGGCTGGCGAACCGTAATCCGACTCCCACGCCCAGCCAATAGTGAACTGGTTAAACCGCAGCATATCCAACACGCCTACTGCAGGCAGTGCGACGGCGAATAGCTCAGGTCGTTGTAGCATCGTTGCTGCAACCAACAGGCCACCGTTAGACCCACCCTGAATAACCAGCTTTTCTGGATTGGTATAGTTCGCCTCGATCAAATGCTCCGCTGCAGCCGCAAAGTCATCGAACACGTTTTGCTTGTTGAGCTTCTTGCCCCCATCGTGCCAGGCCTTTCCATACTCACCGCCACCGCGCAAATTGGCAACAGCGAAGACGCCGCCCATGTCGAGCCATGCAATTCGGGTAGAAGAAAAGCTAGGCGTAAGTGACACGTTAAATCCGCCATAACCGTACAGCAGCGTTGCGTTGCTACCGTTCAGCTTAAGTCCCTTTTTGTGCACTATGAACATGGGCACTTTGGTGCCGTCTTTGCTCGGGTAAAAGATCTGCTTGGTTACGTAGTCTTCTGGCGTGAATTCCACGTCCGGTTGGCGAAAGACTTCCGATTTTCCGGTGGTCATGTCATAGCGGTAGATGGTGGTGGGGTAGGTGAAGCTGGTAAATTGATAGAAAGTCTCAGTTTCATCCTGGTGGCCGGCAAACCCGCTTACGGTGCCAATGCCCGGCAAGTCTACTTCACGTACTTCA
>CAZVYE010000388.1:0-2307 GCA_964630895.1 uncultured Gammaproteobacteria bacterium
CCAATAAATAGATTACCCCAATACCAGCCATCAACAGTGCTGGTAAGCGTGATGGTTTTTGCGGGCAGGCCCTCCTTCGTCACCTCGATAGTATAACGAGACTTCTTAAAATACCCCGTTGACGCAGACAAGCTGACGTTCATGGGAGTACGTCCTTCAAACAGAACATCTCCGACGCTGTTCTTGACGGTAAAACTGGCATCGGATGGCGAGCTTTGGATTGACACGTCATAATTAGATTTACTCGCGATACTCGCGCAGCCTGACATAAGTACGCTTACGCACAGCGCAACAATGGTGTTTTTCATTTTGCTTTTACTCTAGATTGGTGTTGATAGTGTGTGCTTGCCTGACTTCGTCTTCCCCTACAGAAGCGAATATAAGCACGGTGCTACATCGCGTGCAGCCTTGCGAGTAAGACCTTGCGACATTTTGGTCGCGTCTCAAGGCCATTCCTCGCTGCGTGTATCAGGCGTTAACACCGCGCCGCATTTTACATGGATTACACCAGGTGAGATACGGAATAAAACCGGATCCGTCATAAAAAAAGCCAGAGTGCCCATACGGCGACACTCTGGCAGATTGGTCGTTATGGTTACCTAATCTTAAAGGCCATCCAGAAACGGTCGATGGCTGTTCGAAAAGACAAAGTTGTTGAATTGATCCCAGTTAATTGACCAGGACATGATATTGATGTCAGGTGAATTACCAGAATGTTTCGTGTACCCGCTTGGCGCGCCAGTCGTGCCAGCCAGGTACCCTATCGCAGCCTGAACTTCCGCCTCGCTAGTGTAGCCACCACCCGCGTTGACGTTTGCCGGCAGGCCAATCCCCACCTTGGCCGCAGGCAGGGCCGGAAAGGTTTCACCGGTACCAGCCACGCTAAAGCCCGCCAGCAACATGTCCCCCATCGCCACATGGAAATCCGCGACCCCCATCGAATGGTACTGGCCATCCAACCCAATGATCGGACCAGAGTTGTAGTTTTGGACGTTCAACATGCTCAGCTCGTCGCGTAACGCGTACAGAACCGGCAAGTACGCGCCTGCGCGCGTATCACAGCCCGAACAGGTACCGCCGTAGAAAGAGTGTCCAAGCTGCACAAAGAACGTTTCCGGTGCAAATGTCAGCAGTTTGCCATTGGCGTCTTGATGGGTCTTCTTAATCGCATTAATAGTATTGATAATCAGCGGTGTGGTTGGGTTCTTAAAGCTGCTGTCCCCCGCATTCAGTTGCAAAGAGTGACCCTCAAAGTCGATATCGAAGCCGTCGAATCCATAGTCGTTAATAATGCTGGTCATGGTCGCTGAAAACTTGGTGGCCGCCGCGTCGCTTTCCAGCCTGACCTGACCGTTAGCGCCGCCAATCGAGATTAGTACTTTCTTACCCTGATTTTGCAGGAACGCGATATCAGATTTGAATTCTTCCTTGGTCGCATTGTAGGGACTAAACTGCATATCCCCCGAAGTGGCGCTGGTTGGCTCAGCAAATGACACCTGAATCCAGTCCCAGTTCGGTGATACATCGCGTAATCGAATGTTGCCCGAACCATTATCAAAATTATGCCAGTAGCCAACCATCAAGTTGCCCTGCCCGGTTGACCCGGAAGAAGAACTGCTTGACGAACTACTGCTTGACGAACTCGTTGACGAGCTGGTCGTGGAACTTGACGTTGATGACGAGGTACTGGAAGAGGACCCACCATCGCAATCACGCAACTTGTTCCAGGCACTTTCCCAGGCAGACCCGGTTCCTGGACCATACGCCCACTCTTCACCGGAACAAAATCCGGCGTGAATACACTCGAACTCCGAACCCACATTTTGCACCACAGACGCATTGCTTCCCGATGTCCAGGAGCCTAAATAGGTCGTCCCTGGCACGTACTGAGGCGACTCGCAAGCGCCACCGCCTGATGATGAGCTAGAGCTACTGCTGGATGACGAGGAACTGGAACTGGTTGAAGAAGAGGTCGATGACGATGTTGATGAGGTTGTTGACGAGGAGGTCGACGAACTGGATGAGGAAGAACCACCATCACACACATCGTTATACACCCAGGCTTCCCAGGGTCCGGAGTTTAACTCTGGATCAGATCCCTGCGACCACCAGGCAGCGGTATAGGCGTTGCCATTGTGCTGCACCGCAGCGCCGCCATTGTATGCTGTGCCCGAATTCCATAAATTCAGACTTGAGCAGTCTGTTGCCGCGACAGTCTGGAGGGACATCAGGCCCAGAGTCGCTACAATTACGCTAAACATCAGCCTCTTCATCATAATCATTACCTTTCTATATCTCGTTGAAACA
>CAZVYE010000389.1:0-2306 GCA_964630895.1 uncultured Gammaproteobacteria bacterium
AGGAATTGGAGCTTCTAGGCTATCGTAAGGCCGTAAAAGCGACCCGAGCTGGAGATTACGAGCAATACGGTGATTATTATTATATTCATGTACGTCCATTCGCTTTTTTGGATGAAACGCAACCTGCGCGGCAGATTGCCTTTAGCTTGCGCAATGGTCGTGTCAGCCAGCTCAAAGATCATGTGTTGGGTGAGCCATTACAGATGGCGAGACTGGATCCATTATTGATAGGGCAGATTTACCCTAACCGACTGGAGGATCGTATCCTCGTTAAGTTGGAGCAAATCCCAGAACATTTGATTAAGGCACTGATCATTACAGAAGATCGGGATTTCTATGAGCACAGTGGTGTTTCGCCGAAAGCAATTGCTCGAGCGCTATGGCATAACATCACCTCAGATGGCGGGACTCAGGGTGGTAGCACCTTGACTCAGCAGCTGGTGAAAAATTACTTCCTGACCAACGAGCGCAGCCTGTGGCGCAAGTTCAGGGAAGCGGTAATGTCGGTGTTGCTGGAAGTTCATTATGAGAAAGATGAAATTCTGGAGGCCTACTTTAACGAAGTCTATTTTGGTCAGGATGGACCTAGAGCAATACATGGCGTTGGCCTGGCAAGTCGATTCTTTTTCGATAAAGAGGTTGAAAATCTGACCCCCGCACAGTCGGCACTTTTGGTGGCTATACTGAAAGGCCATTCGGTATATGACCCGAGACGTCATCCTGAAAATGCCATGAAGCGACGCAACCTCGTGCTGGAGCTGATGCATCAATCCGGTACTTTAACTGAGCGTGAACTAAAGCAGGAAAAGCAGACGACTCTCTCACTGGTTAGAAAACCGAGTATTCATTTGTCTAACGTGCCTGCCTTTATGGACCTAGTTCGTCGTCAATTGCAGGACTCTTACTCGGATGATGAGTTAAATTCTGAAGGCTTGAATGTTTTCACAACACTGGATCGTGTGATCCAGATGTACAGCGAGAAAACGGTTGAAGAGTCGGTTAATCAAGTGGAAAAACAAAGACAGCAGGAAGAAGGAACTCTGCAGGCGGCTGCTATCATAAGTGATAGTCAGAGCGGTCATATTCTGGCGGTGATTGGTGATCGGAAAGCCGGATTCGCAGGTTATAACCGGGCGATAGATGCGCGGCGTCAAATTGGTTCGGTGATTAAACCTTTTGTCATGTTGGCAGCTCTGGAACAGAATCCAGATTACAATCTTTCATCGAATATCAGTGACTTCCCATTATCTTTGGAACAAAGAGATGGGACTATGTGGGAGCCGCAAAACTTTGACCGTAATTTCCATGGCATGGTCCCACTTTATCGTGCGCTGAGTGAATCCTATAACGTGGCAATGGCACGCTTAGGTCAGGAAGTCGGGATTCAAAGACTGGCTGACTTTGTGGAAAAGTCCGGTGTGGAAAAAGAAGTACGTCCATTGGATGCTTTACCACTAGGCGTCCTTGAACTAACACCACTTGAGCTGTTGCAGCTTTACCAATCGATAGCCAGCAATGGGATGCGTATCAAACCATCATCAATCATTGCAGTAACTGATAATAGTGGACAATTGTTGGAACGCTATCCGGTTACCGCCGAAAGAGTTGCCAGTGAAATGAATGTTTATCTGGTCAAGGCAGCCATGCAGCTTGCTGTAGAGGAGGGTACCGCAAAGTACCTTCGTCGTTCTAATCCATTTACCTCGTTTGCAGGTAAAACCGGCACCACTAACGATTTGAAAGACTCGTGGTTTGTTGGCCTGTCTGGTGAGCATCTTGCGGTTGTCTGGGTGGGTCGAGATGACAACAAAGATGCGAATATAACAGGCTCAACAGCAGCTCTGCCGGTTTTCACAGACCTGTTTGCTGGCATTAACACAGCGCCAATTGATATTGGCTATCATGACAATATTGAGTGGAAGCTGGTGGATTATCGCAGTGGCTTGTTGGCAACGGATGAATGTCAAAATGCGGTCAGTGTACCTTATCTACGAGGTACCGCGCCGAAAGCAACTGCTGACTGCCAGACTACCTTGTCGCAACAGTAAGGAATGTTAATGAGTTTTAGTTTAAACGAAACATTAGCCCAGGACACAGTTGAACTGGGCAATTTTAATTTATGCAAATTATTATGGATGAATGATAAGCAGTATCCGTGGGCGATATTGGTGCCCCGAGTAAATAATATTCGTGAGTTATACCAGCTGACCGTAGCGCAGCAAATCAATGCCATGGAAGAGTCGAACTTTTTGGCGGAAGCGATGGCACAAATTTTTAAAGCGGACAAGATGAATGTGGCAGCTCTA
>CAZVYE010000390.1:0-2299 GCA_964630895.1 uncultured Gammaproteobacteria bacterium
CCTGGAACCTGGATGGCCAGGACGATATCCGCATCAAGATGTGCATCAATAAAACGGGTGAAGACCTGGTGACCATCCACCATGAACTCGGGCACAACTTCTACCAGCGTATCTACAACCAGCAACCCTTCCTTTACAAGGAGGGCGCCAATGACGGATTCCACGAGGCCGTCGGGGATACCATCGCGCTTTCTATTACGCCCAAGTACCTGAAGCAAATTGGCCTGCTGGATGATATTCCCGGTGAGGACAAGGATATCGGTTACCTGATGCAGCAGGCGCTCGACAAGATTGCATTCCTGCCGTTTGGTTTGCTGGTGGACAAATGGCGCTGGCAGGTATTCAACGGTGAAGTGAAGCCGGGGGACTACAACAAGGCCTGGTGGAAACTTCGCGAAGAGTACCAGGGCATCGAAGCTCCGGTGCAGCGCAGCGAAGCGAATTTCGACCCGGGTGCGAAGTATCACATTCCGGGAAATACTCCGTATTCGCGTTATTTCCTCGCGCATATCCAGCAGTACCAGTTCCATCGCGCGCTGTGTGAAGCGGCGGGGGAAACTGGCCCGCTGCATCGCTGTTCCATTTTCAAAAATGATGCCGCCGGCAAAAAACTGCGCAATATGCTTGCCATGGGTGCCAGCAAGCCCTGGCCTGATGCCATGGAAGCACTTACCGGCCAGCGCGAACTGGATGCATCTGCCATTGTAGATTATTTCCAGCCGCTGATGGCGTACCTGCAGGAGCAGAACAAAGATCGTCAGTGCGGTTGGTAATTGCGAGCGTGTGATCAGGGCGCGGTGAGGACCCACGTGCGCTTATTGGTAGAGGCTATTGACCGTATATTCATAGTCAATAGCCTCGGGGGTTTGAAAAAAAATCTGTGACCATAGTATTGGTGATGACTTGATATGAATCAGGGGTGGATTCCTTTAGGGATTCATTATCTGACTGAAATATCCGGGGCGGCCAAGCGGCTCAGCGAGAGCCAATTGTGCCCGTTTCCCCGATTAATGGATTAAACCGAGCCAACAAAAAGAGGCTGCTAATGAGCAATATTGATATCGGTATTGGTGAAAAAGATCGCGAACAGGTTGCTGAAGGACTGAAGCGTCTCCTCGCAGACTCCTATACCCTGTATCTGCAAACCCATAACTTCCACTGGAATGTTACCGGGCGCCTGTTCCGTGAGCTGCACCTGATGTTTGAAGAGCATTACACCGAGTTGGCTACCGCAGTGGATGATATCGCCGAGCGTATTCGTACTCTGGATGTTGTCGCCCCGGGTACCTACAAGGCATTTGCCGAACTCAGCTCCATCAAGGAAGTGGAAGATGTTCCTGCGGCGGAAGAGATGGTTCGCATTCTTACCCAGGGGCACGAGCAGGTAGTAAAAACCTGTCGCGAAGTATTGAAGGCTGCGCAGGATGCCGATGACGAATCCACCGCGGCACTGGTAGGGGACCGGATGCGCGTCCATGAGAAAACCGCCTGGATGCTGCGGGCGACCGCGCAGTAGCCCCGTATTATATTTTTGCTTCGTTTCTCGAAATGGCCCGCTTTCAGCGGGCCATTTTTTTATCTGCTGTCTGAGTTTGTATCTTGGTTGCAAGTTCCGGCGGGAGGGGGGGATTATGAGCGTGAATGTTGAATGGATGTGATGCGTTATATCTGCTTTGAAAAATAAAATTTACAGTTCGAAATAGTTTGAATGGGTGGTCAGCGATAAAACTGCCTGTTAAATGTACGAAATTAGCTGAATTCATCGGCTAAGGTTTATCTTTCGGCGCCGTATCGATAGAATTTTCGCGCAACTCGGCACCTGGGGCTGAATGATAATTTACGGCCCCGCCCTCTATAGCACTGCTAAAGGCCTATGGAATCTGGCCTGAAAGGCAGCTTTAGCTATTCATAATAATTACACCACTAAATTCTAGCGAGATGATGCATGCGTTCCAGCAGGCGGCCCGTGCCGTCATGCCGCAGTGTGCTGTTGTGGGTTTTTTTGTGTCGGGAACACGCCAAAAACTTGATAGGAGATCTCTGTGTTCAAAAAAAGAAAGCTTCACAGCGCCATACTTGCGGCGACCGCTGCGGTACTGGGGAGCCAGCCCGTCCTTGCCCAGCCGCGGCAAATCGAAGAAGTGACGGTTACCGCGACCAAGCGCGCAGCAAGCACCCAGGATATCCCTGTGACAGTTCAGGCGCTCGGTGAGCAGAACCTGGAGAACCTGAACGTAGCCAACTTTGATGACTACATCCGCCACATGCCGAATGTGACTTCTGGCGGCCGTGGACCGGG
>CAZVYE010000391.1:0-2299 GCA_964630895.1 uncultured Gammaproteobacteria bacterium
GGTTGAAGGTGGACGCAACACCAACACCAAGAAAGTCGATGAGGTGTTTATCCCCTGTGATGATGTGATTTTGGCCATTGGACAGGAAAACGCTTTTCCCTGGATTGAACGGGACATTGGCTTGGATTTTGGGGATTGGGATATGCCCATCGTGGATCGCACCACCATGATGTCAACGCGACCTGGCGTATTTTTTGGCGGGGATGCTGCGTTTGGACCCGAAAATATTATTTGGGCAGTGGCCCACGGTCATGAGGCTGCTCGTTCAATTCATCGATACTGTTTTGATCTGGCTCCGGAAGATCGGCTACCGGATGCGGTGACTTTACAACCCACAAAAATGGGTATTCACGAGTGGAGCTACTCCAATAGTTTTGATCAGTCTGAACGCCGACTGGTGCCGCATGTTTCGTTAGCGGAGCGATTTAAGAAGCTCAATATCGAAGTTGAGTTGGGTTTTGGGGCGGACGAGTTTCAAGTCGAAGTCGAGCGCTGTCTCAACTGCGATATTCAAACGGTATTCAAGGCGCCACTGTGCATCGAGTGTGATGCTTGTATTGACGTGTGCCCGCCGCGCTGTCTTACCATTACTGCAAATGGGGAAGAGGAAGACTTACGCAAACGTTTGAGCGCGCCGGCAGAAAACCTGGACCAACCGCTATACGTGTCAGATAGCTTGCCGCAAACGGGTCGCGTTATGGTCAAAGACGAAGATCAGTGCATTCACTGCGGGCTATGCGCAGAGCGGTGTCCAACGGCGGCTTGGGATATGCAGAAATCTGCCATTCATATTCCGAAGGCAGATGACGAAGACGCTGGGATGAGGATGGAAGCACAGCGAGGCAAGCGCGCATGAGTTCGAGTCGCATCAATGATTTTGTGATCAAGATCGCAAACGTCAATGGTACCGGATCAGCCAGCGCTAATGGCTTGTTAATGAAGGCCATTTTCCGTATGGGCATACCCGTCGTGGGTAAGAACTTCTTCCCGTCTAATATCCAGGGCCTACCCACATGGTATGAAATCCGAGTGACCAAAGATGGTTACCGCTGTCGGTCCGGGAAGGTGGACTTGATGGTGGCAATGAATGCTGAAACATATTCTCGAGATCTCGCGGAAATCGAAGCCGGAGGGTACCTCCTTTACGACTCCACGTGGCCGCGAGAGAAAGAATTAACGCGGGACGACATCACTGTCCTGGGTGTGCCCTTGGCTCGCATGGTCAATGAGAAGTTTGATCAGGCCCGAACCAGAATATTAATGAAGAACGTGGCCTACGTGGGCGTACTGGCAGCGCTCCTGGAGATCGATCTGGATATCATCGAGGGATTACTCAAGGAGACGTTTCGAAGTAAAGCACATTTGGTTGCAGCAAACCTCGAAACCATCGAGCTGGGTTATCGCTACGCCAAGGACCATCTGCCGTGCCCACTGTCCATGCAGTTAGAGCCAATGGATGCCACTTCCGATTACGTCATGATGGATGGCAATACCGTAGCCGGGCTGGGGTGCGTCTACGCTGGTGCTACGGTTGGCGCGTGGTATCCGATTACGCCATCCACCTCGCTAATGGACGCGTTTAAGGGATTCTGCCAGCAGTTTCGCGTAGATGCGGATTCCGGTAAGAACAACTATTGCATTGTCCAGGCCGAAGATGAGCTGGCGGCAATTGGCATGGTGGTTGGCGCGAGCTGGAACGGTGCTCGTGCATTTACGCCTACCAGCGGTCCGGGTATTTCGCTGATGGGAGAGTTTATTGGGTTTGCCTATTTTACCGAGATTCCGGCAGTCATCTTTGATGTACAGCGAGTGGGCCCGTCTACCGGAATGCCGACCCGAACGCAGCAGTCGGATATTCTTTCTGCGGCTTACGCCTCCCATGGGGACACCAAGCATATCGTGCTGTTTCCAGCTGACCCCCAAGAATGTTTCGAACTGGCACGAACAGCATTTGATTTGGCCGAGCAATTTCAGACTCCGGTGTTCTTCTTGACCGACTTGGATATTGGGATGAACGACTGGATGGTGCGCAAGTGGGAGTTTGATCCAGACTGGCGCGCAAATCGGGGTAAGGTGATGGATGCTGATGCCCTGGAAAAGGCCCAGGTATTTCATCGCTACGCCGACACCGACGGCGACGGAATTCCTTATCGATCCATTCCGGGGCAACATCCCAAAGGAGCCTACTTTACGCGGGGCTCTGGACATACTGCCACTGCGGCATACACCGAAGATGCAGGTGAATATCAGGCGCTCATGGAACGTTTGGCAGCGAAGTTTGAAACGGCAAAAGCTGGCG
>CAZVYE010000392.1:0-2276 GCA_964630895.1 uncultured Gammaproteobacteria bacterium
GATTGTCATTGCGGATGATCACCTATTGGTTGCCTCATCGCTGCGCGAGATATTCGACGATGAGCAGCAGTTCGAGCTTGTAGCTTATGCTCAGACCGGGATCGATACAGTCGCTGCTGTCAAGCAGCACAAGCCTAGTCTGCTCTTTCTCGATATCGATATGCCCGACGGTAGTGGTACCGAAGTATTCGGAGAATGCCGCCGCTGGTCTCCGGAAACAAAGATAATTGTCCTTAGCGGGGTAAGAGAACATGCACTTCTTTTGCAGCTCTTTTCCGCGGGCGTTGAAGCCGTGCTGACCAAGTCGTGCTCCGCCGAGACTATCGATCGGGCAGTGCGAATTGTTCTGGACGATGGGCGATTTCTTGATTCCAGAATAACTCAACCCGAAGCCAGTGCAGGAGCCCAGCCCAAGCTTACCAAGCGAGAATTGCAGGTACTCGATCTGATCGCAAACGGACTTAGCAATGCCCGGATAGGGGAGCGTTTGGGCGTCAGTGCAAAAACTGTTGACGGCCATAGAACCAACCTCATGACTAAACTAAACGCGCATTCCGTTGCCGAACTGGTGGTAAAAGCTATGCGCGATTGTTTACTTTCATAATTCTGGCGCATCGAAATTTGGTTTTGAAGAGTTTCGGCCAGTAGAACAGAAAACGGGGTAATCACCCCATTGGAGCTGCTCTCTCCCTTACATAGAAAATGCTTGGCAGCATCGCGGGCATGCGGTGTCCGGTCTTTAAGGGGGACTTGCCGATGACGAGCCATTCGGCTGTAGCCGGCGGTGCTTTAGGCGCTGCCAAGCATTACTTTCCCGCGCTGTCTGATAACAAGCTGGCCCGCTTTGCCGCGATTATCACACTATATTTCCTGCAAGGTGTTCCAGTCGGGATTTCGACCGTGGCAGTGCCAGCCTGGCTGGCCGCCAACGGAAAGACGCCAGTCGAAATTGGGGTTTTTGTAGGTATCGCTCTGCTGCCTTGGTCGTTGAAGCCCCTCAACGGGATCTTGATGGATCGTTTTGCCTACAAGCCCATGGGCCGTCGTAGAGGATGGATTCTCGGTGCGCATGGGCTGCTGTTCGGCACACTCCTTACAATGGCCTTGCTGAATCCTGCACCAGCGCAAATCACTCTTCTGGCAGGGCTTTGCTTCACGCTAAACATCGCAGCGACATTCAACGATGTCGCGGTCGACGGGATGGCTGTGGACATTGTTCCAGATCAGGAGCGCACGGTTCTCAATAGTTGCATGTTCGCAGCCCAAGTTTCGGGAATATCGGCAGCGAGTTTAGTCGGCGGGCAAGTCTTGGTTTCCGGCGGGCTTATGGCCATGGGGTTGATCTTTGCGGCATCAATCCCAGTGGCCTCAGCCCTCGTTGTTATATTCCGCGAGCGGCCTGGCGAAAAAATGCTGCCGTGGTGCCCGGGCAAGGCCTCGCCTGAATGCATCGCACGACAAAAAGATGCTTTGCTTCCGATCCTCAGGGGTATGATACGAGCCACCGCAAAACCGACTACGCTCGTCTTCCTCATTGGGCTTGCGACTCTCATGGCGACAAAGGGCTTCAAAGACGCGGTCGCACCGACGCTATTCGTACAACAGTTGGGCTGGACAAGCAGCGAGTATTCAAACTTCTTTGCGATGCTTACTCTGATTGCGGCAGGGGTAGGCTTAGTGGTTCCAACTCTACTTGTTCGGGCCATTGGGCTACGCGCGGGGCTCATGCTATGTGCTATGCTGCTAGCACTGCTCGCTCTGATCGGCGGGTTGGCGACGCTTGGAGATGCGGCCGGAAACGTGCTGCAAACTGTTACGATACTTCAATATTGCGTCCTGATCGTGGCGCAAATCGTCAGCATAGTCTGGGCAATGCGAATCTGTGATCCTTCGCTTGCGGCTAGCCTTTTCGCAATGTTTATGGCGATCCCGAACTTTGGCGCTTCTTTGTGGGCAGGCTGGTCTGGCCCGGTTGTAGAAGTCTCTGGATACTCTGGGGCCTATTTCGCTGTGGCCAGTCTAAGCGTCCTAACCGCACTGCTATTCTTCGCCGCCCGCGTTGGAGATGAGCGGCTTGTAGTGGCCCAAGCAGAATAGCGCTTGGCGTTGCAGAGCCTCCAATTCAGGCGATTGCTGCTAATCCGCTTTCAGACAGCGTAGCACTCGGCAGCTAGGTCGGTTCATAGGTGGAAAGCGGACGACGCCTGGTTCGCCCTATGCAAACTATCGCAGCCGTAATCCTAGTAGGTCGACCACTCTGCGCCCTACCCGGGATT
>CAZVYE010000393.1:0-2255 GCA_964630895.1 uncultured Gammaproteobacteria bacterium
GAACTTTCAAACGGGCGGGATTGAAGATGCTGGCGTAATATTTTCGCCAGTAGTTTTCCAAGTCATCCTCTGGTGGTTTGAGCACGTCTGGCGGGGTTTCCACCACGCGTAAAGACTGCGTGTCCCAATGGGCACTGCGGTACGGCGTGAGGATGGCCCATTTCTCGTTGGCAAAGCGATTTACAAAAAACTTTGCCAGTGCATCTACGATGTGATGCTCTGGCTCGAACCACGCGACTAATTGCTCGTCCATTTCGCGAAATCGCACAAACGCTTTCATCTTGTGCGCATCGCGGCGCACTTCCTTCGCCAACACGTTTAAGCGATGCACATCGCTATCCACGCTATGCCCTAACAGCTCTGGCTCACCTCGGCTCAACCTCCACGCGACACGGTACATCAAGTCGAGACGGTCAGTGGCGCTATGACAAATCACCTGGCGTGCCAGTCTTTCAAATGAGGCGTCGAGCCGGATGTTGCGCGTCAGGGACGTTTTCTGCACGGTGCCGAACGCATCCCCGCCAAACAACTGCCCAGACTGATCGGGCGACTCCCACCACATCTCTTCTGGGTAAACGCCCTTGTTTAGCGCCTGAATGGTCGCCTTACGCCACGTCGGATAGTCTGCGGGAAACTCGAGTCGGGCAGTGGTCATGTCGGGTGATTAGTGTCCGGGAAAAGCTGTCCCTGCCGCGGCGCCAGGCTTGCCCTTAAATCATCACGATCCAAAACCTGGGTGGGTCGCCAGTCGATGGTTTCGATAAATGGCCGGACCTTGTCCAGGCTAATCCGCAGTTTCTGCAGATCGGCAAGTCGCAGCTTGGCGAACTTCCTGTTTTTGAGAATACGGGCCACGTTTCGTGGACCCAGCCCGGGAACGCGGAGCAGCTGCGATTTTGTTGCTCGATTAATATTGACTGGAAATTGTTCACGACGCTGCAAAGCCCAGGCTAGCTTCGGATCGACTTGCAGATCGAGCATGCCGTTTACCGTACCTTCCTGAATATCCGTCAAGCTAAACTCATAATGCCGCAGCAGCCAATCCGCTTGATACAAGCGGTGTTCGCGCAGCAGCGGTGGCGCAGTGGGTGGCAGTGCGCTCGCGGCGTCTGGAATAGGGCTGAACGCCGAGTAATACACGCGACTGAGTTTATAGTTGCCATACAGATTCTGGCTGGTTCCCAAGATGGTGTGATCATCTGTCTGATCTGCGCCCACAATCATCTGGGTGCTTTGGCCCGCGGCAGAAAAACGCACGTGACGCTTCGGCTTGAGGCTGCGCGGTGCTGCCTTCGCCTTCGCTTGCTGCTCGGCTTTGCTGTCTTCGATTTTTACCCGCAGTTGCCCCATCGCCTTGCGAATATCTCGCAGGTCTTTTTCCGGTGCCAACGAACTCAAACCGCTCTCTGTGGGCATTTCAATATTGATCGACAAACGATCGGCGTAGCGACCTGCCGCATCCAATAAGTCCGGGTCGGCGTCCGGGATGGTTTTCAGATGGATGTAACCGCGAAAATCGTGCTCCTCACGCAGCGAGCGCGCAATTTGCACAATCTGTTCCATGGTGTAGTTGGGGCTCTGAATAATCCCGGAAGATAGAAACAGCCCTTCGATATAGTTGCGCCGGTAGAACTGCAGCGTGAGCCATACCACTTCGTCTGGTGTAAAACGCGCTCGACGAACGTTGGATGAATTGCGGTTTACACAATATGCGCAGTCGAAAATACAGAAATTGGTCATCAGTATTTTCAGCAGCGAAATACATCGGCCATCCGGCGCGTAGGCGTGGCAGATACCCATACCTGTAGTTGAACCCATGCCTGATCCATCACGGGAATTGCGCTTCGTGCCTCCACTGGACGCACACGATGCGTCATACTTGGCGGCATCAGCGAGAATCTCTAATTTTTGCATTAGCTTCATACTGTTTATTTATACAGTTTTCTCGCGCAAACGCCAATAGCGCGGGTTAACCTGCGAGCCTTCCGCGCAATAGTGCGAGGTATTTGACGTGTATGAATTAGGTATGGAGAGAAAAGCTTGTCAAATCTAAAAATGTCTGCCTTCATGATTTCCCAGAGAGTAGCCAGTTTACTAATGCTGCTTCTGGGATTGATACTCATGATTGGTCTTTTTGCGGTCTATATCTTTCCAGAAACGATAGTGACCTCAATTGGGCTGGATTCTGCCGGAGCAAGAGGTGGGTTAGCCTATCTTCTAATTGGAACTAGCGTTATCGGAGTTACCGTCCTATT
>CAZVYE010000394.1:0-2247 GCA_964630895.1 uncultured Gammaproteobacteria bacterium
ACTCCTGCCAATTCAGACTACTTGCCGATTCTCTCGTTAGACGCTCCACGTACTCGTTTTACCAAACAATCCGCCGCAGCGATTGGCCAGGTTACAGCCAGTCCGTTGCCGATTCTACAAACACTCGGCATAGCCTTGGGTGACGGGTTGATCGGCCAGGTAACCACGCCAGATCTTGCCAGAACTCTTGCCGTGCAAAGAGCAAATACACTGCTAAACAGTACAACCGTCGAACCAAAAGCCAGTTCGGATTTGGTAGATGACTCCAAGCCAGTACGAATCATGACCTGCCCCAATGGGCCGCACGATTTGCTGTGGAAAAATGCAATTGTGGACCAGGCCATGCAGACGCTTGCCTATACATCCACAGCAAAATTGCAGTGGTTTTGCGATCCAACGCACTGGGGACAATGTACTGAGTTGACCAATTCTCAGCGTGCACTTATAGCCTTTTTTTCGGCATATGCGAACGAAGAATTGACCGCGATGCTTGAACATTACCGCGCACTAGAAACAACAGATGGTGATATGAGCGCAGAGCGCATCCGATTTTTAGATGACCTCACATTGCTGGCCGCTATAAGGGTGGGTAATCAAGGGTTGATTTCGGATTTGACGGAGCGCCTTAGAGCACGTCTAAGCGGCAACGAAGCATTGGATCTTCTGCCGAAAGTGTTGCTGGGGCTCTCAGAAAATAGCGCCCAGTACCGCGCTGATTAAGCCTTTCTCAAAACAGCACGGGAGCCGATGCATCTCACGACTATCCTTTGGTAGTTGCCAGAACTAGATGCCCTGTACTGCGGTTTACTGTTCCGAGTGTACCCGGTAAAGAATTGCTCCTGTCTCCATATTGCCACTAGCAGTAACTAAACCCGTTCTAAAAATTGGCTCGAGCCGATCCAGAGCCCCTTCAGGCACATACCAAGCAACGCCATTGGCCAAGTCCGACCCGAGCCGACTTTCAAGATAATACGCACAGCTAAACGCATCTGAGCCGAACGCCGTAGCGCGGACGCCTCGGCTTTTCGACAAGTACGTAGCTGCCTCTGGCAATACAGACCATACGCAGTCCTGCTTGTCCATATGCGAACCGGCAAGTGCTGCGGCTTCATAGAAGGCGTTGACTGTCCCGGCCATTTCCCTGGCCACTTCTGGACGAGGTGCAAGCAATATTGGTTGAGTGGGATACAGCCTGCTCACCACTGGGTCAGACCAGGTAATCGCGCGAATACAGACGGTAACTGTCCCGACAGCCAGGAGCGCAAGCAGTGGCAAACCAATGAACAGTCCTGGCCGCGGAAATTCTATGCGCTGAATATGAAAGGCAAGCGCGATTACACCAGGTCCCAGTAATAAACAAGGCATCAACAAACGATCCATATGACCCGGGAATGGCCAAAGCAGCAGCACTACCAAATAAACCACCATGAAAACGCCCAGCGCGCGAAACTGGGGGCTAAAAAGCAACCTGATACCGGTAAAGAAACTGGCAATAAGGCACAGAACGGCCAGCAACTGGATGAGCAATTGATCGCCAAAAGGAAACAGGTAGCTTTTCCAGGCTGCAGCCAGAGAGACGCTGTTTACGGTGATGGTCTCGACTGGTTTAAAGTTGGCCAGGATTGATTCAAACGTCCAGGTATAGCTCTGACCAATCTTTAGAAACATGGAGTACATAAGGGCAGGTACAGCGGCTAGCGCAGCGAGCAAAATCACTTTGAATTTGGAAATGCCTGGGCTAGGCAGGTACGCAACCACAATGGCAAAAAGCAGAATGTAGCCAGCGCTTCGAGTGAGTAAGGCCAGTGAACATGTCAGCAGCGCCAAAATCAAATAGTCTTCCCGTCGTTCGCTCGTAACCAGTCGAACCGAGATACTTAATAGTAGTAAGAACAGTGGTTCGCTTAAGAAATCCCCGACGAACGTGACAAACTGAGGTGATGCTGCAACAAGCACCGTGAGCCAAATTACCAGCGACACGTTGTACGTATGCCGTTTGCCGTAGCTTTCCAGAATCGCAGCAGTATTCCAGTATGCCCCCAGCACAAACGCAATATTGAGCCACTTGATCACCGACACATCACCGGTCAAATACTCGACGGCAGCAATTAACAGCGGGAACAACGGCGGATACGGGGAATCATAGTGATAATGGGCCAGAACAGACTCTGCATATTGCGTATCTGAGAGTAAGTCTTTCGCAATCAGCAAATATACGAACGAGTCAGAAAGCGGGCCAAAAGACTG
>CAZVYE010000395.1:0-2233 GCA_964630895.1 uncultured Gammaproteobacteria bacterium
TTGCGATCAGGCGTAGCGTGTTGGGTCGCTTATTTTTGCCTCGGCAAATCCTTCGCGACGATAGTGACAAGAATCACAATGTCCGCAGGCTTCGCCGGTTGCATTTGCCTGATAGCAGGACACGGTCATCCCGTAGTCCACACCAAGCTTGGTACCTTTGGTTACAATTTCTGCTTTTGTCATATCAATTAAAGGGGTATGAACACGAAACCCCACGCCTTCCACACCAGCCTTTGTGGCCAGGTTAGCAAGCTGTTGAAAGGCCGCAATAAACTCGGGCCGACAGTCTGGATACCCTGAATAATCCACAGCGTTGACGCCAATGAACAAATTGCGGGCCCCAACTACTTCTGCAAGCCCGAGCGCCAAACTCAACATGACGGTATTCCGCGCTGGTACGTAGGTAACCGGAATTTCGTCCTGCTCTGCATCCATGTCCGGCACATCTATATCGTCGGTCAGTGCGGAACCACCAATTGTGCGCAAATCCATTTTGATTTCCCGGTGATCTCGCACGCCCAGCGCCTTGGCAATATTGCGCGATGCATCCAATTCGGCGCGGTGACGTTGACCATAATCTACGGCCAACGTAGTGCATTGATAATTTTTTGCCAGCGCAATTGCCAGACAGGTAGCAGAGTCCAGGCCGCCGGATAGCAGCACCACGGCGCGCTGATTTGAGAATTCTTGAGCTTTCATACTTTTTCTAATATACGGTGAATAGGTTTGACGCTTGATGGGCCAGTTTTGATCAGGCCATTATCTGCCAGGTTCGTCGTCCCACAATAGCTTGTGCAACTGCATCTGAAATCGCACTGACAACCTGTCTGCCACTATCCAATCGGCCAAGTCTCGCGCGGGAATCTGCTGGAAGCTAGGAGAAAACCAGATGGTAAGACCAACCGGCCACTGCTTGTCGCGAACCACATCTCGGGCCCACTCATAGTCTTCCCGACTGCAAATGACAAACTTCACCTGGTCGTGGACCGTCAAGTGCTCCAGATTGGACCAGAGATTTTTGTCGCATTCCCCGGAGTCTGGCGTCTTCAAGTCCAAGACTCTGCTGACCCTATCGTCCACCGGGCCAATATCAATCGCACCACTGGTTTCCAGACTCACCGAAAATCCCGCGTCGCATAGCTCGGTCAATAGCTTCAGACACGGCTTTTGGGCTAACGGCTCACCACCTGTCACGCAGACATTAGATACACCATGCTCGCGCACCTGAGCCACAATGTCCTCTATTTCTTGCCACTGGCCGCCGTAAAACGCATACGCGGTATCGCAATACTGACAGCGCAAAGGGCAGCCGGTTAAGCGGACAAAGGTAGTGGGCAATCCAGCGGTTAACGCCTCGCCTTGCAGCGAAGTAAAAATCTCGGTGATTTTGATGCGGTTCTGGCGGGAAGTCCTTGCAACCCGCCCCGTCTCCGTGGCGGGTTGGGCGGACATTATTGAATGTGGCCTTCGATCTGCATGGACTTCAGCCGATGCTGGGCTAACCGTGCCACCGTACTATCAGGATATTTTTGCACTACGTCGCGCAGTTGCGCGGCAGCTTTGTCCCATTGCTTCAAAGAAACATAGGTAAATCCTAGCTTCAGTTCGGCATCTGGCAACTTGGCACTTTGCGGATACTTACGTAACAGCTCCGAAAAAACGTCAAGCGCGATCTTGTAATTACCGGTTACGTAATAAGATTCGCCCAGCCAGTACTGCGCATTGTCAGCGTATTCGCCATTGGGATATTCATCCAAGAAGCGATCAAACAATCGCGCAGACTCTGCATAGCGTCCATCTTTCAGCGCCTGAAACGCCAAATCATAGGCGTTGCGTTCGGCCACCGGATTGATTACGGCCTCGGTCGGTGCCTGCTGTGGCGTGCCTAAACCCACGGTATCCGTCTGGGGCTCAATCGTTGGGCGCACTTCCGGGCGATCCACGACAGCCTCAGAGCTACTGTAGCTTATATCGGCGGGGTCCGTGCGACCGTTTTCTGCTGGATATGCACTTAAGCCGTCTCGAATACTACTGCCGCTGCTCGCTGGCCCTCGTTGGCCTGTGGCTGACTGGGACAAGCGCTGATCTAAATCCAGGAACTGATCCCGCTGCGCTTCCCGCAGGTTCTCCAGCTCAAACTGTTGCGACTCCACCATGCCGCGTAATTCGCGAATCTCGGCCTGCATTTGATTCATCCGCATGACCAAATCTGCCAGCGTATCCCGGCTGTCAT
>CAZVYE010000396.1:0-2218 GCA_964630895.1 uncultured Gammaproteobacteria bacterium
GGGAGAACTGGCACCAGCTGGTCATGCGCAGCGTCGAGCAGGGGTACGGCGGGCTGGAAAATCTGGCTCTGATCCCGGGCAATATCGGCGCGGCACCGATTCAGAATATCGGCGCCTATGGGGTTGAGCTAAAAGACGCTTTTGAGCAGCTCACAGCCATGGAGATTGCGACTGGTGAGCTGGTGACCTTCGATGCGGAGGCGTGTCAGTTTGGCTATCGTGATAGTATTTTCAAAGGCCCGTCGAAAGATCGCTATTTGATCTGTGAGGTGGTGCTGAAGTTATCGAGTACCTGGAAGCCGCGAATCTCTTACCCGGCACTGGAGCAATACTTCGCACAACACGGGCTTGAGCAAGAATTGTTGACGCCCGCCAAGGTTGCCAATGCGGTCATCGATATTCGAAACAGCAAGCTGCCTAACCCGGTAGAAATTCCAAATGCGGGCAGTTTTTTCAAAAATCCGGTGGTCGGGGAGGATCAGTACCAAACCCTTAAGGAGGCCCACCCCGAGCTTGTTGCGTTTGAAGCTGACGAGGGTTGGAAACTGGCCGCCGGCTGGCTGATCGATCAGGCAGGTTGGCGGGGTTTTCGCAATAACGGGGTAGGGGTGCACGACCGCCAGGCCCTGGTGTTGGTCAATCCCGGGCATCGCTGCGGTAGCGAGGTCGTAAATCTGGCACGGGACATAGCCAGTGATGTGAAGCGCAAGTTCGGTGTAACGCTGGAGCCGGAGCCCCGTTTTTATCCGTAGGCAAAAGTGTGGTGCGTTGTCCGCGTTAGCTCCTTGGGACTATTTCCCAACGGGAGGCATAAAATGATAACGATACCCATTCAGTTACTGCCGTATTTACGCCTCTATATTCGCTTGAACATTCGAGATCAAATCCCTTAGCGGCTAAGAGGTTTTTAAGTGCGGGATGAATCACCAGTTTGTGACTCGTTTTCACTACAACAGTCTGCTATCGCAGTAAAATAATTGTCATTTATCTGCCGTTACTTGATGCAAACGAGCTTTGCACCAAGTCGCTAGTCTGGTATGTTCGTCAAGGGCTCTGTGGATGGATCTTTGCGGGAATAACCCGCTGAGCAATAACAAAAAACACGGTTTTGCGCAGGGGAGGTTTAATAGGAAATTCTTGCTCAAGGCCGTCTGAATATCCGTGGTTGGGGCTAAATTGATAAAAGTCTTAGTGGTAGACGATCACGACCTGGTGCGAATGGGCATTTCGCGCATGTTGGGTGATGTCGACGACATCGAGGTAGTTGGCGAAGCCAAAAGTGGTGAAGACGCCATTGCCTTCGTTCGAGTGTCAGAAGTAGACGTCATTCTTATGGATGTAAGGATGCCTGGCATGGGTGGGCTTGAGGCTACGCGCAAGCTCATCCCGCGCTTCCCGCAAGCCAAAGTGATTGCCGTAAGTGCTCTGGATGATGACCTTTTCCCCAGCCGCCTGATTCAGGCTGGTGCATCGGGTTACGTCACCAAAGGGGCGGACCTAGAGGAAATGGTGCGCGCGATTCGCTCGGTTGTTGCTGGCGAAACCTACATCAGCAGCTCGATGGCTACCAAACTCGCATTGCGCAGTGTCAGTGGTGGCTCATCGCCGTTCGAAGACCTTTCTGAACGCGAACTCCAGACCGCTGTAATGATCGTGAACGGGAATAAGGTATCGGAAATTGCGGACGCACTTTCGGTCAGTCCGAAAACCGTCAATACCTACCGGTATCGAATTTTTGAAAAGCTGGGTTTGCACTCCGATGTGGAGCTGACTTTGCTGGCGGTTAAGCACAATGTGCTGGACCCGGAAGAGGCGGTCTGACCGGTTTGCTTGTCGGAAGTGCAACATTCCGCAATCCTCTACATAATGTTCTAAATTGATTTCTGAAGCAGGGGCCTTATGGCCCCTGTTTTGTTGCTGGTACTAGTAATAGGCAATGTTCGATAGCAAACGCTTTCTCACCACGGTCACCCGCAAGCCGGGCGTTTACCAGATGTTCGATGCCGAGGGGAAGGTGTTGTACGTCGGTAAAGCCAAGAACCTGCGCAACCGTCTGGGTAGCTATTTTCGTGCCAGTGGACTGACGGCCAAAACCATGGCACTGGTCGAGAAAATTGCCGATATCGAAGTCACCGTTACACGCAGTGAAACGGAAGCCCTGGTGCTCGAGCAGAGCCTGATCAAGTCACAGCGGCCGCCCTACAACGTCATGTTGAAA
>CAZVYE010000397.1:0-2211 GCA_964630895.1 uncultured Gammaproteobacteria bacterium
TCTTGCGCTCTCAGGTCTCACCGGATGCCCACCGCCAGCAGCGTACAGGCGTTGCAGCTGCGGCACAGACCCTTTCCGCTGCAGATATCACGACCGCCCGACCAATGCTCGAGCAGCTCCTGTCAGAGCCAGGGTTCGCTGCTGCCGGTATTAGCCTGGCAAAGACTCTGCCAGCAGATTGGATTGTCGATCCGGTACTTCTACATGGCGAACCCAGCTTACGGCAGCGATTTTGGATAGAACTCAATGACTATGTTGGGACAGAACGAGCCCACGAGAAACGCGTAGCCGCAGTCAACTCTGATGTCGTGCAGGACCGCGCTGTCATTTTTGCGTCGCTCGCCGACAACAGAAAATCCTTCAAAGCAAATCAAGAGTTTATCGTGCAGGCGTTGGATGACTCCTCTCTATCCGCCACAGCTGCTCTACTTATCGCGGAATACGGAGAAGCGGATCTTATTCCAGTACTCGCTCAGCATGCAGACAAGGGCAGCGTCCAACTAAGTATGAGCAAACACATCTTGCGCAGTATGAATTTGCCCGAAGCGGATATCGTTTTGCAGGACTTGAGCGCGGGAGTACAGCGCTAATGCCGGTCTATGCAAAAACCACTACCGCGATTGCTGCGCTATTGTTTAGCGGGCTGGCAAGCAGCCAGGAGATCGTTAATTGGACGGAGCAAAATGGCACTTTAGGTCTGGGCTATCCGGTACCAATTCCTCAGGATGTGTCAGAGCCATTTGACGGTTTTCGCACTTATAGTGGACTGGACATCAAACACAAGGCGATTGACGCTCAAAGCGATGACGTCACTGGATTTGTGGTTGGTCAGACTATTTATGGTCGGGATATCTGGTCTTATCATTTTGGTGATTCAGATGGCCTGACCCGGTACGGCCAGCTAGAAGGTGCTTCGTTGTTCCAGGGTGGAATTCACGCCCGCGAATGGCAGTCTCCTGAGACCAGCACAGGGTTGATGGAATATTTGGACGCGATTCGAGAAGACGATTATCTGGGCAGCTATCTGCGCGACAATTTCAGCATCGTCATCACGCCAGTTCTAAACATAGACGGCTTTTTACAAACTCAGCGTTTCCCAAGCGCCAACTACTTTGACCCGTCCATTGGCCCCAGGGATGGGAGAATGCGCCGTAAAAATATGGAAGGCGTAGATGAGATACTTGAAACCGCCGACGATCATTTGCTTGGGATTGACCTAAATCGCAACAGCCCCCCGTTCCATGGGACTGGGTCTAGCACCAGCCCTAACCCCGAGTCCATCGTTTATCACGGGCCGTTCCCCCAGTCCGAGCCTGAAATAGAGGCCATGGTTGCAGCGGCCGAGTTGGGTCCTGCGGATCGTCTGAGGGTGTATATGGACATTCACTCCTTTGGTCGCGATGTGTTTTGCGCAGGCAACGGAGATACCAGAACGCGGGTGTTGGCCAATGGTCTGAGCCAGGATTTTGTGAACTATCTGGTCAATATCCCAGGAGGTAGGCGCTACTTTGGTGACGGTTGCCCTAGCGGGGCCGGTGTAGGTGGATCAACCGATACCTATTTTGCTAATACGTTCGACATACCTTCTTACACCCTGGAAATTGAACCCGAGAATTCTCCTCCTGTCGTTGGGGGGGCGAACTATGGAGGTTTTGGCAACAATGGGCATGACGGTTTTATCTTGCCAGAATCCGAAATCTCACGAGTTCGCAGCACTTTGGCAGAGTCACTGCCAATCATGTACTACGGACAAGCCGGACCGCCGTCCGTGCATTCTTTCAGAATTTACGACACCGCCACAGATGCTTTGGTGTTCGAAGGCACTTGGGACACCAGCAACGAGCCTACCAGTCGCACACTTTTTGTCGATCAAATTCAGAGTTTACAAGCCGATCGCGATTATCAGGCGTGGATTGGCTTCGACAAGCCCATGCGCTGGATTGAAGATGATCAGGTCACCACGCTCCCAGGGCAGCCCCCAGGAGGCAACGTGCTCACTCTGCAGCATGGTGATGTGGATGGCGCAATTGTGCCGCTCATTCAAAATGCCAGCTGGCAGTTGGAACCCGGCATTGCCCCTGCTGGCTACTTGAATTATCGCGCTGACGCCTACTCTTACGACGTCATGTTTACTAGCAGCGCGGTCACGTCCGATCGTGACGTCACGATTAGCATTCAGGGCCAGGATATGGTGAGTCAACTTACCGACGC
>CAZVYE010000398.1:0-2178 GCA_964630895.1 uncultured Gammaproteobacteria bacterium
GCTGTATATATAGTGCAAAGGGCAGCAGTCAGCATAAAAGGCGCATAGCATTGCGTGCCTCGCGGGGGCGAAGGCCCGGGGCATGCTCCCGGTCCGTGTCCAGTTTGGTTGGCGTTGCACGCCTAAGGCCCACCATTAGTCTCTAGGTCCATTGTGGCGAAACACCCGCACCCAGAAAATACCTTCAAGAGTAATGCCGAGCGCGAGGAATGTGGCCCCGCCAACCGGAATCCAAAATACGTAGTACGTTATTGCCGCGAGCAGGCATCACAATGTGACTGTGAATCTCTTTAGTGACGTCTAAGTTTGGCTCCTAGATATGCTTGCGCTTATTTAATACGTAACCGTTTTTTTAGAAAGAGTCTGGGTTGGTTTCCTGGACACGGTAGCATTGTTTCAAAACGCTGTTTGGTGCGTTCCTCGCTGTCAATATCAACACCTCCAACGGCACCGCGAACGGCGTTACGACTCGCCTGTGTTCGATTTGCCATTCTTGGGGGTTGGCGAAGGCCTCGAGGCAGATAGGACGGCATCCGCCAACGATGGCGGGATTCAGTCGAAATAGACTCCTCCACAGCGACGACACTATCCGCGAGGGGACCGTGGTGCCCCCGGTTAGGCTCGCGAGACAGAGCTTTCCATGTGCGACAAGTACGCGCTGTGCTTCAGAAAAAAAGCACCTTATGTCAGACTCAGAAAGAATGTCCAGTACGTAGGTGGCTACGACTCGATCGACACTATGATCAGGGCATGGAAACCGGATAGTGCCATCGGAAAGTTCCACCCGCGCCCGCTCGCCGTAGGCTGTGATTCGGTGCTTGGCGAGGTCGACCATGACCGGGCTGATATCGCAACCGCCGTAGTGCGCCGACGGGGACAGTTGCTCCCGAAGCAGACGTGCAGCGAGCTTACCCGTCCCGCAGCCGAACTCAAATACGCTCTTGGCACTTTGGAAGTCCGCGTGGGCAATCAGGTCATCGATGCCGGGATCTTCGTAAAAACCCTGGCTGTCCAGTCTCTTGCCGAGTCGATCGTAGAACGCCTGCGCCGCCGCAGGGCTCAGCACTCGTTCCTTGTCGTGCAAACTGGCGCCTCCATCCTGTCAACGATTCAACTGTTGGTGCGATTTGCCGCACCCGGGGGCTTCGACATGCTTCATGCTAATCGCTGCAACACTTGCCCGCCTGAATCGGTGGGCACTTAACTGTGCCAAAACTGCAAAAGACGCAACAATCCCCTTTGTTTGGGCGCAACAAAGTTTTACAGGCTTCACACTCATAGAAAAACTGGCATGAGTCGGTTGGCATGCGTTCTATTTTTTTGTGTCCGCAATGCGGGCATGTAATCTCAGACTCTAAAGTTATATCTCGGCTTTGCATTGATGGTAATTTTCAAATTAAATGACGGGGAATTTTTCCGCGTAGGGTCAGCCATTTGCCGATTTGATATTCTGACCATTCTAATGGCATTGCCAGGTTAGAACCTGGCGTCGTTTTCACAGGGTATGCCATCCCGATCACCGTCCATTTTGGTATTCGGGCAATTTTTTATGAAGAATTCAGCTTCTTCTCTGGATTTCATTTGACTGCAATACTGCCAGCCGTCACGGCTGTACTTGGCCGGGGATAGTTTTATTGCCGGGATGCGATCTGCAGGGCTGCCAATATCATGAACAGAATAGCCGCCCCAGCGCCGGCTCTGTCGCTGAAATTTATCGGTATATATTTCCCAGCCAGCGAATCCCAGCAGGGCAGTGATCAATGGTTTTTCATCTGCCTACCGTTAAAATGCTAAAGCGCTGTTCAGCGGCATGGCTATATCTGGCCATGTATGCCCATCTGTCTCCATAGTTTGCCGGACATAGTCATCCTGACTCGCCTGCGAGTCGCCTTTAGCCCCGCGTAATCAGCTAGCCACGTTAGCGGCACCGAGTATCTGCGCCAGAGTATCCACTTGCTTGCGCAGACTGGTATTCGGGAACTTCTGCCGCACATAGGCCAGCAGCTTTCTCGCCAGGTCTTCGCGGTTAAAACCGTCGATATAGATCTGTGCCAGCAGCAGATAAGCTGCATCGAGGTGGTGATAATCCCAGTCTTCCTTGTGCAGGTTGTTCAGCAGCTGCGCCGCCTGGCGGTACTTCTGCTGGCGGTACAGTGCTTCCGCCAGGCCGTGGCGCAG
>CAZVYE010000399.1:0-2166 GCA_964630895.1 uncultured Gammaproteobacteria bacterium
AACCTGGAAACCCAGTACAACATCAGCTCCGATGAACAGCGCTGGTGGCCATCGGTCCAGCTTGGTCTGGGTCTTGGTGCCGCAGCAGTTATCTTTACGCTGATTCTGGCCTGGTTGGGTTATCGCGGTCAGCGTGCTCGCTTTAAGTTAACCGAAGAACTGAACCAGCGGAATCAGGAAGCTATTTTGCGACTGCTGGATGAAATGGGCTCACTCGCTGAAGGTGACCTTACCGTTAAAGCGACGGTAACCGAGGACATCACGGGGGCCATCGCGGACTCTATTAACTTCGCGATTGAAGCGCTGCGATCTCTGGTAACCACCATTAACGAAACGGCGGTGCAAGTGGCTTCAGCGGCGCAGGAAACCCAGGCGACGGCTATGCACCTGGCGGAAGCTTCCGAGCACCAGGCGCAGCAGATTACCTCCGCATCGGCGGCCATTAACGAAATCGCCGTTTCTATTGACGAGGTTTCGAAGAACTCGGCCGAGAGCGCAGACGTAGCGCAACGTTCGGTAACCATCGCGTCGAAGGGCGCGGACGTGGTGCGCCAAACGATTGAGGGTATGGATAACATTCGGGATCAGATCCAGGAGACGTCCAAACGGATTAAGCGACTGGGTGAAAGCTCCCAGGAAATTGGTGACATCGTTGAATTGATTAACGACATCGCCGAACAAACGAACATTCTTGCGTTGAACGCCGCTATTCAGGCCGCGTCAGCGGGTGAAGCGGGTCGCGGTTTCGCGGTGGTAGCCGATGAAGTTCAACGACTGGCGGAACGCGCTTCCAACGCGACGAAACGAATTGAAACTCTGGTACAAACGATTCAGGCCGATACCAACGAAGCGGTAATCTCCATGGAACAAACCACTGCAGAGGTGGTTAACGGAGCCCGCCTGGCCGAGGACGCTGGTGAGGCACTGGGTGAAATTGAGAAAGTATCCCATGACTTGGCGGACTTGATTCAGAACATCTCCGAGGCGGCGCGTCAACAGTCGGCTGCTGCAACCAACATTTCCGGAACCATGAACGTGATTCAGGAAATCACCACGCAGACATCGGCTGGTACCAGCCAAACCGCGGAGAGCATTGGGCACTTGGCCGATTTGGCGGCAGAACTGCGTCGCTCGGTAGCTGACTTTAAGCTGCCCGCATAATCGCGATTTGAATGGCAGTGCAGAATCGCGCAACGCAACTGGCGGATACGAGACAGGAACAATGGCTGTACACGCGTGGAATGAATGACGATGAGTTTGGCCGCTGGGTAGAAATGCTCGAGCAGCGTACCGGTGTAGTAGTTCCTACAGAACGAAAACTGTTTCTGGAAACGAACTTGCGCCTGCGGATGCGCGAACTAAACGTTGAGTCTTTTGAAGATTACCGCGATGCCTATTTGACTGGTCGTCAAGGGGCGGTGGAGTGGGCTACTTTGGTGGACAGATTGACCGTTCACCAGACGCATTTCTTCCGTCATATTCCGTCTTTTGAGTTGGTGCGAGACAAACTGTTACCCGAGATACTGTCCAGTAATTTGGAAAACCCGTCGTTTCATGCTTGGAGCGTGGGCTGTTCTACCGGTGAGGAAGTTTTCAGTCTGGCCATGGTGGCCGACGACGAAGCCAGGCGTCGTCAGGTGGATTTACGCTATGGGATCATTGGCACGGATGTGAGTTTGCCGGCTCTTACCGTTGCCAAGCAAGGTAAGTACCAACAGCGTCAGCTTCGGGAAATTCCACTGCCATATCGTGATCGCTATTGCACCGAACTTGGAAAAGACGAATTTTGCATGGCAGACCGGCTCCGTAAGCGGGTTGGATTTGCGCAATTGAATCTGATTGATGTGGCGCGACAGCCGCTAAGTCAGTTAGATCTTATTTTTTGTCAGAATGTATTGATCTACTTCTCACGCTCGCGACGTATCGAGCTGCTACAGCGCCTGGTTCGCTGCCTGCGGCCAGGCGGCGCCCTGATACTGGGTCCAGGTGATATCCCATCCTGGTCGCACCCAGAGCTACGGCGAATTGAGGATCATCAGACATTGGCATACCGCCGCGTGGCGGAGGGCACATCATCATGAACGCACGAAATGATATCGACTTCACCACGCTTAGCTGGGTTAAGCAGGAACTCGACGAGACCTTAAAACAGGCGCGTCAAGCTCT
>CAZVYE010000400.1:0-1526 GCA_964630895.1 uncultured Gammaproteobacteria bacterium
AGCGAACTCTTCTTTTGATTCCAGTCCATTGATTTTATCGAAAATCGGCTGCAAAGGATCGGTCTGCACCGCCTCAATGGCGGCTGTATCCATAAACGAACGATACAGATCGGCCACTTTTTGCTCATCGCTGCCGTCGGTCAGATTCTCGGCTTCGGCGAGTTCAGATATCAAAGACTTGACGTCTTCGTCAGCCTGATCACGCAAATCATAAAACGAACCAATCGCCGTTTTGTCGGCCGGAATCTCATTATTCTTAAGCCACGTACCATTGACGTATTGATAAAAATTGTCCTGCGGTTTAACGGACTTATCTAAATTAGCAAGGTCAACGCCAGACGTGAGTGTCGCGGCAGTCTCGACAGCATTGGCTTGGTCCGTGGTAGTTTCCTGGGCAGCCGCGGAAGTCTCCGGCGCGGAAGTATCTCTTTGTTCGCAGGCTCCTAATAGAAGCAACGGGGCACACAGGGCCCCGGTAAGGAGTAATCTCATTAGAATTCTCTCTGGTGGTGGTTAGTGATAGTCAGTGTGACTGACCTTGTTGATTAATATTTGGTGTGGATCGTGCGATAGATTCGCTCGCCCCAATGGGGTTAAGATGCACCAGATTGTGTTTTGGTTGCATAAATTTCGCTATTTTTTTATTAACTACTCGTTTGCTGGATCTGGTGTCCAGCGGTACTTAGCTAACTCTATCACGCCATTCGGTCGAAACTCGATGCCCTCATCTTCGAGCAAAATACGTTGATAATCTTCGTAGTCAACGGTGCGCCGTTGACTAATTTCACCCTTCGCATTGATAACCCGATGCCAGGGAACATCGTGCCCATCGGGCAACGCAGCAAGCGCATACCCGACCTGGCGTGCGTATCGAGGGAGCCCAGCCAGTGCCGCAACCTGACCGTAGGTCGCGACATGGCCAGCAGGAATCGCACGTACGATGTCGTAGAACACCTGATAATAGTTCGTAGGTGACACGCCTCAGCTCAACCAGGCATGCACAGCCCCCATAGCGGCATAGAACAAGAGCCAGTACGTCGCGTCGATAAAGAACAGGGTCTTGTTCTTTTGTGAAAAAAGATAATTAGTGCCAATCGCAGGCACGATAAACCCGGCTGCGATCCCGATTGCGGTTAACACCTTGACTGAAAAAGTCAGATCGGTCGCGTAACTTGCAAAGGTATGCGCCAGCGTCCAGGACGCCAGCAAGCTAAACGCAAAAGCACCACCATAAATAGCGCCCATATTGCCGCTGCGTATTTCTTCTTCTGTTAGACCAACGGCGCCCATCCATTTTTTGCCCATGATTGGTCCATACCAAATACCACCAACCACAAAGCCCATGACGGCAGCGCCAACGACGGCTAGCCAGTTCACAGCAAGTAAACTCATACACTTTCCTCCATATTCCTGTTGCCAGTTATGTTCAATGAGAATTGATAGTAACCGCGATTGCCCTCGAAGCCAAAGGCTCCGTTAACACTCTGATGACATTCATCGCAATGTGCCAACGAAGCGATTAAACT
>CAZVYE010000400.1:1536-2156 GCA_964630895.1 uncultured Gammaproteobacteria bacterium
CTACCCGCTTTGATATCTTCTCCACGAACCCAATTTCACTATGAGCAATCTACAGATTTCTACGCAGTTTGACGCCGGCAGCATCGACGTTGTTGATATTAGCGATCCCGCCGACATCCAACTGGCACTACGACAGGACAATGCCGCTGACTTTAAGCAATGGTTTTACTTCCGGGTCGACGGCGACCTCGGTCAAAAAGGCACAATCCGAATAAGCAATGCCGGTGAGTCGTCCTACACTGGCGGCTGGCCAAACTATCATGTTTGCACCTCGTGGAATCGTCAGGACTGGTCTCGCAGCCCCTGCACGTATGAGGATGGAGTATTGAGCTTCGAGTATGAGCTTCACCAAAGCAGTGTGTACTTCGCCTACTTCGCGCCCTACTCGCATGAGCGTCATTTGGATTTGTTGTCCTGGGCGCAAGGCGACAGTCGCGTGGTGAATCAATCCTTAGGCTTAACCGTAGATGGTCGTTCAATGAACTTGTTGCGAATTTCGGGATGCGATCAACCCCAGCACAAAGTTTGGATGATCGCACGCCAGCACCCTGGCGAAACGATGGCAGAATGGTTTGTGGAGGGATTTCTGCATGCCTTGCTTGACGAAGACAACCCAATCG
>CAZVYE010000401.1:0-2142 GCA_964630895.1 uncultured Gammaproteobacteria bacterium
TTTGCAGTTTGAAAATGATCCCGCGATATCGGGATTTGTTAGCGTGACTTGGCCCACGCGGGTTCTTGCAGGGACCGATGTTGTTGTCTCCGGCACAGCGCTTGGCGCGAGTCCCGATGCTGAAGTGTTGCTGGAAATCGACTCGGGACTCACTCTGGCGAGTACTATTTTGGATTCTGATGGCCACTTTAGCCTCTCAACGCGATTGCCAGTCGCAGGTCTCTTTGAGCTTCGCTTAACATCCTCCGATGACGCTTTGCCGGACGAAGTGATACCAATCCAGGTGCTAGAGACTGCGTCAACATCCTGGGGAATCTACACGAACCGTCCCAGTGATGAATTGGCTGCGTTTGCACATTGGCTGGTTCAATCTGATGCTTCGGTGGCAGCGTGGTTTGGTGTCGCACCGAGTATCGGCAGAGAACTAAGTCATCGCGCTGCGCCACTAACCGGAGAGGGAATTCTCGCAGAGCTAAACCGCTTTGATGTGCTGATCGTCGACGCACTGGCATGGGGTCAATTTACCGAGCAGGGTCAAACGATTCTTGGCGACTGGATAGAGGGCGAAGGCACGCTAATTTTATTCGGTCGGGACTTTCCTGAGGTGACTGAGAATTACGATCCAGCAGATTCCGATGATACATGTGAATATACCTATAATAAGGTCAGTTTATCCCTGGTTTGTCCTAGCAAATTCAGAGAGTTAAGAGATATTTTTGATGTGAATTGGGATGCCAGTGCAGATACTATAGGCGGCCGTTCATTCTATTGGACCGGTCAATTGGGTGAAGGCCGCATAGCTTTGATCGAATCGATGGGCACAGAAGGTTGGATCACCGCTGGTAATCAATCCGCTTTCGCTCATTTTTGGACTTCGGTACTGCGCAAAGTTGTGCCGCCTGAGTCTTTGAACCTATGGCTATGGCGAACTCCTCAAATTACGTATGCGGGGGAGCGTATAACGGTATGTTCGGAAGCAGCGCAAGATAGCGGTGCAGAAGATATGCTGTTGGCCTATCAGTCCAGCGCTATCAGCTGTTGGCACAGGTGGCCAAGTGAGGCTGGCTGGAATACTGTGGTCTTGGGCGATAATTCGTTGCAACACTATGTATACCCGGCTGAAGCCTGGCAAGCCCACCGCAGCTTGGAGCGAGGCAATGAAACCTCGCTGGCCACAAATATGTCGGCCCGCATAGTCCAGGCTTCATCTTCCCAGGTGGTTCTGTGGCCCTGGTATGCGCTGTTTGTTGTCGCAGCAGGGATCGTTTGGCTATTGCGCAAGCTGCGCCTTTGACACCGTTATTTGCTAGCGGCGATCTGAGCCGATCCGAGCCTGTCCCTGTGGTGTGGCTGAGTCAGGTCTTGATCTGGCCCTATGGGAACGATCTGGGTTGGATTCACCATGTCGTGGCTGAAATAGTAGTGGGTCTTAATATGGGCAAAATCCACCGTCTGCGCCACACCAGGCCACTGGTATAAATCCAGCATGTAGTGATACAGGTTTGGATAGTCCACAATCCGCTTCAAGTTACATTTGAAATGGCCGTGATAAACCGCGTCAAAACGAATTAGAGTCGTGAACAGGCGGATGTCCGCTTCGGTGAGGTGCGATCCTGTCAGAAAACGCTGATCTGCCAATTGCCGCTTTAAAATCTCCAGCTGTTCAAACAGCGCCCGGCAGTTTTTTTCGTATACGGCCTGTTCTGTCGCAAACCCCGATTTATAGACCCCGTTATTGATGTGGTGATAAACCTCTTCATTGATGCGATCGATTGCCTGGCGCAAGTTTGTTGGGTAAAAGTCGTGATGATTGCCCGTGATGTCATTAAACGCATCGTTAAACATGCGAATAATTTCAGAGGATTCATTGCTGACAATCGTATCTTGCTGTGTATCCCAAAGCACTGGCACGGTCACGCGACCGCTGTAGTCTTTCTTGGCAATGGTATATAGCTGGTGTAGGTGATCCACGTCGTGTTCGGGATCGCTATTGCCTTCAAAATCCTTTGAAAAGCTCCAGCCGTTCTCCAACATTTCCGCATCGACGATGGAAACAGGAATGTGCTGAGTTAATTCTTTGAGTTCTCGAAATATCAGGGTGCGATGTGCCCAGGGGCAGGCGAGTGATACGTATAGACGATA
>CAZVYE010000402.1:0-2142 GCA_964630895.1 uncultured Gammaproteobacteria bacterium
AATTTATGCCAGGCTCCACTTAAGGTCATCATGCCGTTGATCATGCCGCCCCAGCTGGGTGCCAGCAGAATCAGCGAAAACACCATACCCAGAGACTGAGCCCAATCTGGCACAGAGGTGTAGTGCAAGTGGTGCGGGCCAGCCCACATGTAGATGGATATCAGCGCCCAGAAATGCACTACCGATAAGCGATAGGAGTAGATGGGACGCTGCGCCTGCTTGGGCACGTAGTAGTACATCATGCCCAGGAAGCCTGCGGTCAAAAAGAAGCCCACTGCATTATGTCCGTACCACCACTGCACCATGGCATCGATGGCCCCAGAATAAATTGGGTATGAGTGGGTCAGGCTGGTAGGTATGGCCAGGCTGTTAACGATATGGAGCACCGCCACCGTGATGATGAAGGCCGCATAAAACCAGTTGGCAACGTAAATGTGTCGAACTTTACGTTTGGCTATGGTGCCAAAGAACACAATTGCGTAAGCCACCCACACCACCACGATCAGTAGATCGATGGGCCAAATGAGTTCGGCGTACTCTTTGCTTTGGGTCAAACCCAAGGGCAAGGTGACTGCCGCCAGCACGATGACCAGCTGCCAACCCCAAAATACAAAAAACGCGAGCCGGTCGGAGAAGATGCGCACGTGGCAGGTTCTCTGCACGACGTGGAATGATGTCCCCAACAGCGCGCACCCGCCAAAAGCGAAAATTACCGCATTGGTGTGCAGGGGGCGCAGCCGCGAATAGGTCAGCCAAGGCAGGTCGAAATTTAGCGCCGGCCAGTAAAGTTGGGCAGCGATCAATACGCCCACTCCCATGCCAACAATCCCCCATAGAATGGTGGCATAGGCAAAGTATCGAACAATCTTGTCGTTATATGTAGCGGTACTCATGGATACGCTCCAGATAAATTAACCGGCGGCTTTGGGTGCCCAGGCGTTGCACCAGCCATCGGCGGCAACCAGTTTGTTTTGGAAAATGGGGCAGGTCGCCCACTCGGCGTCTGGCGAAGCGGCATTCTGAAACAGCGCGCAGTTTTTACAGGTCTGGGTGACACCGGCTGTGTCTTTGGCCCGGGGGAATTTCTCCAGATCGACCGCGCTTGCATCGTGCTTATATCCAAAAGCCTGGGCGGTCTGATCGTCTTCTGAAAGCTTTTCTGCAGCATTTGCAAATACGTGCTGTAGGGGCAGTGTTACGACGCACGCAGCGGCACAACTGGTTTTCAGAAAACGTCTGCGATCAACGGTGTTCTTTGGTGTCTGATGACCCATGAGTAGCTCCTGTTTATTATGCGGGTGAATTCTCCCGTCCCGCGCCGCTTTGCACTATTCGCAAAGCCCGAAACAGATTGCGGTAACTACGTATTGTTTGGAGCGTTGGGTCTTTTTTGGGACTGTTTAGGTAGGTCTTTTGCAGTGCATGGTTACGATGCGTGCGAGTTCGCTACGCACGGCTGCCCATCGTCTATGGACACCAATGGCGACGATCTTTGTGGGGTTCAGACCACTTTGGAAAATCGGTTGGCCTGATGTTTGGTACGGTAGGTATCAAATGGCATGGCAACCAGGCGCGCTAGCAATCTGCCTGGTGCAGTCAAGGAAAGTCCCTCGCTTGTGGTTCTAACAAGCCCATCTTCTTCGAGCGCGCCCAATGCAACAAGCTCATCTTCAAAGTATGCTAATGGGGCAATGTCCCAGCGGCTTGCCACCTGATCAAACTCCAGTGTTCCGTAGCACAAGATGTGCTCAATGATTTCCTGTCTGATGAGGTCTTCCTGGCTTAGCGCAACGCCGCGGTCGATGGCATATAGGCCTTGCTCTATTTTGGCAAGGTACGTTTTTAACGATCGGGTGTTTTGTGCGTAAGCGCCAAACGGGTTTGAGATTGCCGACACACCAATGCCAATCAAATCCGTTTTTGCATGAGTGGAATAGCCCTGAAAATTACGCTGCAGTGATCCTTCGTTCTGGGCAATCGTGAGGCTGTCTTCGGGAAGTGCGAAATGATCCATACCGACGTAACGGTATCCCGCCTCGGTCAGTTTTTGAATGGCCAGTTGCATCAAATCCAGTTTTACGTCAGGAGCGGGTATTTCTTCTGTTCGAATCAGTTTCTGTGCTTTGAACAGCTGTGGCATGT
>CAZVYE010000403.1:0-657 GCA_964630895.1 uncultured Gammaproteobacteria bacterium
AGTAACTTGTCCCTATTGCTGGGAACAAATTGAAGTTTTCTTAGAGCCTGAGTTGGAGTCGCAGGAAATCGTTGAGGACTGCACCGTATGCTGTCGTCCCATCACGCTATCGGTGACGAAAATCGACGACCACTGGTCAATACAGGCTAATCGCGAGTCTTAGCTTCATTGGTCGAATAAGCGACTAAATCCCCTTCACTGTGCCGTTCTTCCAGTAGCCGATCTACTGCATAGAGCAGCATGAACTGGGCGAAAAACCACTCTTGCAGCTCGGCCCAGCGCAGCTGTTCCTGGATTGGGTGGAGTAACAATCCAGCGTCTGCGAGGCGTTCAGGTAGCCGGATTGCAATCGCGAGTGCGCTGACCAGCCATAACGGGCGTGATGGCCAAAACGTCTTGATTGGGCCAAGGCTAGAGCGTGGCCGCCAAAAGCAGACAAATGCGCAGGCGAAGACCCATAGCTCGAGGGCCAGTCTAGGTTTCTGGTCCAGCCAGCTACTGGTGTTGTGTAAATTGGTTTCCTGCTGGTCGTTGACCGCGGCAATGGCAGGTGGGGTTTCCCAACCCAGCCAATGCTGGCCCCAGCTGACCTCCTCGCCAGCAAAATACATGGCGCCAGCGGCAAACAGGATTAACCAAAGCCGCTGATTACCTTTG
>CAZVYE010000403.1:667-2132 GCA_964630895.1 uncultured Gammaproteobacteria bacterium
CGATTTACCCGCAGCAATCAGGCTTAAGCAGCAGGCAACAAAGCCCAGGCAGGCTGTGGTTATCTCAACCAGACCGGCCTCTGATCCAACCATGTGGGCGAGTGGCTGCGCTGGCAGCGTTACTAAAGAGGTTAGGAATGTCCCGATTGCCACCAAAGGCAGGCCAAAGAAAAGCAGGTTGTAGCGTGTGGGCATCTTCGAAGAGGCTATCAAGGCGTAAATGCGGATAATGGCAGCTTTAGATCGCGCTGTCGCGGGTCAGCGGCGTTTGCACCATTCAGCGGGCGTTGTCGCCAGTTTAATGTAATGCCCTCTGCGGACGGATACTATAGTGCGCTAGGCTTGCTCTTGATTTTAGTTCAAGCTACACTTGCCGGTCTGACTTTTGGATGCGTCCTTTTCAGGGCGCGATAAACTGGACAAATAGAACAATGCGCGCAGATATTCACCCCGAATACCGTGAAGTCATTTTTCAGGACACTTCCTGCGACTTCAAATTTAAGACTCGCTCTACCATGTCGAGCAAAGAGACCATTAAATGGGAAGACGGTAACGAGTATCCGCTGATCAAGGTGGATATCTCTAGCCAGTCGCACCCGTTTTACACCGGAAAGCACAAGGTTATGGACAGCGGCGGTCGAGTGGATCGTTTCCGTCAGCGTTACAAGCGGGGCAAGTAAGCTTACCGCTAGAACCGCACCCCAACAAAGCGGCTTCAGCCGCTTTGTTTTTGTCAGCTTCACGCCATGAATGCGGTTGCGTGGCAATATGAGTAAGAACTAGTCACCAGGCAAATTTCGGTGGCTTTAGTCTGCACCAGTTGGTACTACCATAAACCCAGCAGGTCGCGCAGCACCCTACGTAAACGCAATCATTACTTACCAGATAAGGAGAGCCCAGTGGCAGCGGATAAACTCACGCTCAAAGACGATTCTACCGGTCAATCGGCAGAGTTGCCGGTTATTACCGGAACTATGGGGCCGCCTACCCTGGATATTGCTCGAGTCCCCAAAGACTTGGGTTATTTTACTTACGATTCCGGGTTTGCTGCGACCGCAGCTTGCCGCAGTAGCATCACCTTTATTGATGGCAAAGAGGGTGTGCTGTTATATCGCGGCTATCCGATTGACCAACTGGCTCAGAAAAGCACCTTTCCTGAAGTTGCCTATTTGCTGCTCAAAGGTGAGCTTCCCAATGACGGGCAAATGGAGAGTTTTCGGCATCAGTTGACCCATCACACCATGATCCATGAGTCGGTGAAGACATTCATGGACGGCTTTAATTACGACGCTCATCCCATGGCGATGATGGTCAGCGTAGTCGGTGCCTTATCGGCGTTCTATCACGATTCACTGGATATGAATAATCCGGAGCATCGTGAATTGGCGGCGATTCGTCTAATCGCGAAAATGCCAACTATTGCAGCCGCATGCTATCGCCACTCTATTGGCTGGCCGTACACGTA
>CAZVYE010000404.1:0-1740 GCA_964630895.1 uncultured Gammaproteobacteria bacterium
AGTATGCCGCTTGATCGAAATGGCTTTGCACCTGAAGAGATTTGGACGACCGGCCTAGGTAGAGAGCTTTCTTCGTTGTCTCTCCCACGAGAGTGGCAGGTACAAACTGGTTAACCAGAGAATCCAAAAGAAACGCACCATAACCGTAGTCACTTGCCTCATAAGCGTATTCGATCGTCGATGCCGCGCGCACGATTTCGTCATCTTCGCTCACTTCCAAGGCATCTGCTATCCGTTCACTCATGGTTAGCCCCAAGGAGCCGTATTCCCATCCATGGACAGCTGAAATGCTTTCCTGCCTAAGGTAGGGAAATAGAATGACTAGAAAGGCCATAGCGCCTACGGTTGCTAGCGTGGCGCTGCGCTTGAACTGGATACGCCCTGTTGCCGTGAGGGTATATATCGCTATGAACCCAAGAAATAGGAGATCAGACCGCCGAAATAGAATAGTAATATTTGCAAGTGGGAAGGCGGAGAGCAGAACCAAAAGAAGGAGGGACCCCGGCGTCGGCCTAAGGCAAACCAGAAGCGCCATCGCTGCAATAGCAGGGAATGTGAACCGAGACAGAAATATAAGCCAAACATTTAGTCCTTGCAGCTCCATTTGGTAGAAAGCCTGTCCAACGAAATAGGACTTAATTCCGCCATGCTGATATGCGAGAGCAATAAACGCCATAATTCCGACGCCGCCGGTCACGAGAGAAAACTTAATTGTGCGGGTGGCCAATCTGTTCAAGTCTGTCACGCCAAATCGGATACGGTGGTCTGGTGCCAGCATGTTGTATGCAGCTAGTGCTCCGAGATAAGCCAACATGGCCATGTAAGAGACAGAAAACGTGACATCATTAGCGCGAAAATACTCTGAGGCCGGGGCGGACGATATCGCCAGCGTCAGCACTTTCGGAAAAATATAAACCAAATGCACTGCTGAATATAGAAAGAATAGTTGAGAAATTCTTTCAGGGTGCGCGTAACGAAACGTCATCGTAGCCGCAATGCCAAGGCCTACAAAGGCGATCAAGACGCTCATTGTTCGGAAATGCAGTTTGGTTGATAAAAAGTTGGTTCAGTGGCCATTTTTTTCACCAATCTGAAGGCGCGCTTCATCTTGTACATATCCGACCTTTCGATTGAGTGCTGCAGGCTTCGGCAACAACGGCGATCGTATCAACTAACGCTGCTAAACTTTCGCTGTACGTTTGGATGGAAAATCGATTGCGTTCTCTGCACGCTTTGTCAGACAGCATTTTCCAAAGCTCGGGGTCATTTAGAAGTCGAGCGATGTTAGCCTTGAGCTGACTTGCGTCACTCCTGCTGTGAAACAGCCCCGCATCGGAGATAACTTCGCGAAGAGCAGGCTGGTCGCTGGCGCAGACCGGCGTACCATTTGCAAGTGCTTCTGCGGCAACCATCCCCATTCCTTCGTTAACAATCGACGGCACCGCGACAATTCGGGCACGCGCAAAGACATCTCGCAGCTGATCGCCCTGAAGCGGCCCAAGGAATACGACGTGTGCTGAAGTCTCCTCAAACAGGTGTTCCCATTCGGCTTGGTCGGCGCTACTTCCGACTATTGCGACGCGGAGCGAATCTAAGTCCGTTGCCCCTGCCAGGGCGTCCCTAAGCACGACTAGTCCTTTGCTAGCTAATAGCCGGCCAACAAATATAACGTCCAGATCACGCTCTTCAAAGCTGGGCGGGAACGGTGTCCAAAGATCTTGGCTTACTGGGTTGTAGAGA
>CAZVYE010000404.1:1750-2121 GCA_964630895.1 uncultured Gammaproteobacteria bacterium
GAGACGAACGCACTTGAGTTCGGGGGTGCGCTCCAATGCGCCTTTAAGGGTGTCGGATACCGGGACATGCAGCGCAACATGCCGGTGAGCAAGTGATTTCACCCAATCTGCACCTACAGTACGTACGTCCTTGAAACCACTAGCGCGAGGCGCATCAGACTCGTGGAATACAACTAATGGTACCCGGTGGTAGGTAGCGGCGAAAAATGCTCGCAGCGATATTCCCCCCCGGCTCAGCACAACATCTTGTTGGCGTACGAGTCCTATTAGTTGACAAAGGTTTTCGGAACGGACGACGCGGTATCCTTCGTTCAATTCCATTAGATCGGGTGGTAGGGTCGTTGATGTAACTACTGTTACTTGGTGGCCCA
>CAZVYE010000405.1:0-2116 GCA_964630895.1 uncultured Gammaproteobacteria bacterium
AATCTCATGGCGGCCTTGTTGCCATGGCCTCAAAATGTCCGCAATCGGGTCGTTATCAGAATGTCGGCTTCTAGGGATAAAACCATCAGAACCGGACAAGCCAATTTTCTAAGGCTCGAAACTTGTAAGCTTTGAGCCATCCTGAAACTCATAACACTCAATAGCTCAGAAGATACTAGACTCTGTTATGAGCCTAGCGCATAAAGTGAATCATATCTTTTGAGCGAGTCGGAGTTTGGTTATGAGCCGCATTGCCTATTTCAGGGTCTCTACCGAAAGCCAAAGCATCGAAAGCCAACGAAAGGCTCTAGGTGGTAGCTTCGATAAGGAGTTTATCGACGAAGGCGTGTCAGGTGCCACCAGGGCAGTAGACAGGCCGGGATTTGCTTCTCTGCTCAGTTACGTTCGTGAAGGCGATACCGTATTCGTGACCGCCATTGATCGGCTGGGTCGCGATGCATTGGACGTGCAAAGCGTGGTCCGGGACCTAATAGGCAAGGGCGTTACCATTGACGTTCAAGGCCTAGGTCCGATCGCGAAGGGTGTGGGTGAGCTTGTGGTCGCCGTGCTTGCCCAAATTGCTGATATGGAACGGGCAAGGATCAAAGAGCGCTGCGATGCGGGTAGAGAGGCAGCAAGAGCCTCACTCAAAGCGACAGGCAAAACACATAGGGGGAAGGCTAGCTTGGGCAGGCCTAATGCGGCTGATGCACAGCAGGTCGCGAGTTGGCGAAAAGAGAACGGTGCTAGCATTATTGGCACTGCGCAAAAGTTTGGCATCTCGGCGGCTACAGTGAAGAGATACTGTGCAAAACAGTCTGGGGTTTAATCAGAGATGCAACTTGCGTCACGTTGCGACTGGTCTAGTGCGAAAAGATGCACTTACTTTACTATGACGAGGTAAAATACGATCCGCCCAACCAACAATCCTATTGGCTTGGGGGCATCTCATTCCCTCATCACTTGATCCCCGAAATCGAGGACGAGATTAATCAGGTGTCTGAGAGGGCGTTTGGCTCTCGATTGCTGGCTAAAGAAACCGAATTTCATGGCATCGAGATTTGCCGCGGGAAGGGGAATTTCAAAGGGCGTGATTTCGATGAACGGGTAGGAATTCTTACCGATCTCCTACGGATTGCCGCCCGCAAGGATATCTATCGAATTCGGGTAAAAGTGAACCCTTCAAAGATAACCCATTCGAATGACGATCCATCAGACATCGCTTTTATGTTTTTCGTCGAAGCTGCGGAGGAGCTTTTCAAGGAGCAGGACACGTTGGGAATGCTTTTTGGAGATTACGATGAACCGATGATAGGGAGTTCCGTTGCTACCCTGTCCCGCTTTAGAAGAGGCGGCACAAGGTGGGCGCGGGCCACCGACATCACGCGCATCATTGATACTGTGCACTTTGCCCAGTCTCACCACAGTCGGCTAATACAGCTAGCGGATATCTTTCTATATTGCTCTCAGTTCATATGGTCGGATAACAAAGCGCGCTGGCGAAAAGTGATCGATGAAAAGATACGGGATAGCGGCGTCTATTCTTGCTCTAAGAGCAAGGACTGGCCTCAGGAAGCGCACTGGTATCGTTAGCAATGACCGACGCCCTAGGGCTGGCAAGGCGTTCGCCACTGCACTGTCGGTCATCCCTTCTGCTGTGATTCTTAACATGGCGTCTGTCAAGCATTGTCGGGCCATAGAAATTGGGGGTTTAATGCCGACTGATAAGCAGAAGCTGGGCGATTTCGGTGAAAACCTGGTCGCAAAATCTTGCTCTTGCCCCAAATGCAAGCGGAGCAGAACGCTCAAAAAGCTTCTACCAAATTTTAAATGTGCTGACCTGATTTGCGATTTTTGCGGCTATCTCGCGCAAGTCAAAACCGCAACGGCCGCCGATATTGATAAGCTTCCAATGACGGTTTTGGGGGCGGCATGGGGCCCTCAGAAGGAGCGAATGGATGCAGCAATCTACTTTCCGCTCTATTTGGTTCTTTCCGCGAAAGCAGGCAGCGAGGCGGCTATCTACTACTTGCCTTCCGACCTGCAATCGCCGGACCTTTTCAAACCCCGTAAACCATTGAGCCAAAATGCGCGGCGAGCTGGGTGGCAGGGTTTT
>CAZVYE010000406.1:0-2106 GCA_964630895.1 uncultured Gammaproteobacteria bacterium
GAGCTGATCGAAGTGTGTGCGCTATTGACCAGCAAGCCGCAGCAATACGAAGACCTGTTGGAACTCGGTCATGTGCGAAGCTCCGACCAGTTGGATGCCTTGCTGGAGAAATTTGAGCTATTAGGTATATTGCACATTGTCGAGCCGGTGGCAAAAGAACAGTCCGGCCAGCTGGAGGCGACCGCTGCTAAATTTTATTTCAAAATGAAACAGTTTCTGGGTGTCGCACAAAGCAGCGGCGTCTAGCGATGTTGGGTATGCGGTAGTTTAGGGCAGCAGGCTGTGTTGCTTCTGGGCAATCAATAAGCACTTCGGTGCAATAGCAAGAGATCGGCACGTCGCGGTTGGTAGCGCGATTGCGTTTCGCACTACGCACGTCCTGTCGTCGAGCAAAATTTAAGTGGTGGGTGACATGGTTAACAGCACGGATAAGTTAAGTGCGCATTTCAAGGAAAAACTGGAGCAGATTTTAAAAGCAGTCTGCATTAATCGACGTGAAATCTTTCTGACCAGTCTATGTACCGTTGATGGGTTTAACATTAAATCGGTCACATCCAGTTCGCATACCACGGAAGTTGATAAGTTGGCCGCCATGGCCAGCACGATCTGTTCCTTGAGTGATGCGTCAGCAAATCAGATCATGCAACTACCTTCAAATTTCACGACCATCGAAACCGAAGGTGGCAACATTCTTTTTCTAACCACCAAACTGCTGAATAAGGACTGTGTTTTAACACTGGCTGCCCGAAGCAGCATGCAGCTCGCCAACGCGCGCTTTGAGGCGTTGCGCCTGGCTAAGTCAATCGCCGAATTGGATGCCTAGAGAGACGCGTGCCTGAATCCCCTTTTTTTTCCGCCTTCACGCAATACTCCAATAGCCTGACTATAATTTCCGGTGTATGATGGTTCTAGGGGTAAGTTTTTGACTTTTCAACGTTTTTAACTTCTAAGCGTGCTTAAATTTTGGGGGCGATTTTAAACATAATGTAAGTAAAACGCAGATTGGGAATAATAATAATGGCAAATATTGATGCAAGCTTAACGCAATTAATGGAGATCGACGGCGCAATGGGGTCATGTATCGTCGATTACACAACGGGTATGTCTTTGGGTACGATCGGCGCAGGTGTGGACCTCGAATTGGCCGCAGCTGGAAATTCTGAAGTCGTTAAAGCCAAACTGGAGACCATGAAATCACTTGGCATTTCCGGTGATATCGATGACATACTGATTACCTTGCAGTCACAACTGCACATCATTCGACCTTCGGTGAAACACAAAGGCTTATTCATTTATTTGGTGCTGGATAAACAGAAATCAAATTTAGCGCTGGCACGACGAAAAGTGCAAGCCATTGAAGATGCGTTGGAGGTTTAAATAATATGACAGCGGCGAGGGGCACGAAGGGGTTTGTGTCACTCGCTTTTTACTTTCTTGGCTGAATTCTATGTGCCATACTCGTGTGATCAAAGCATGTGCATTGTAGGGTAAGTGCAAGTATCGACAGAAGCGGTTGGGTTTGGGAAGTAGCGATTCCGTCGAAAATAAGCGTGTTCTTGCTGTTCGCGAAGAACACCAGGCAAAACGCAGCTTGACGCTTTGCCACAGGTGATTGCTCCATAGCGAGCGGGGTAGGGTTTTTTATGAAGTGCATAATGTACGTGAGCCAGGTGCGCGTTCGAAAGAATGGTGCCGTTATTCCGGTTGGCTTGTCTGATATTGTTCTAAGATCCAAGCGGCGCAATGCCGCCAGTATGATCACGGGGGTTCTTTCGCTTCGTAAGGGGCATTACCTGCAAGTTCTCGAAGGTGGTGTCAACGAAGTGGATCAGCTGTATGAGAGAATCAAGCAAGATACTCGGCACACAAATGTTCTGACGATGCTCGATATGCCGATAAAATCCCGTGCATTCCCTCATTGGCATATAAAGTTGTCGGAATCCCTATCTAAAGTCGCTGAATTTCAGGCGTTTGTTGCGCGTTATTCGATTGAAATTGAGCAGCTTTCGGCGGCTAACAAAGCGCTACTCGGAAACTTCTATGATGCGAATAGAGCGACATCTTCGGGTAGTACATATCAGGGTAAGGAGCTGATGCTGCGTGCCT
>CAZVYE010000407.1:0-2090 GCA_964630895.1 uncultured Gammaproteobacteria bacterium
GGCGTAGGCCACGTTGTGATCGTTGGGATCAAATGCAATGGAGGACACTACTCCACCGCGCGGCGCTACCGCGTCCCATGCATCACCAGAGCCAGAATCAGCAGCAAAAGGCTGTCGATGAATTGCGCCAGATGTTGTGCCAATCAAAACCAGTTCTGGTAGCGAAGGTGAAATGCCAATGGCACTGCCCTGACCGCTTAAGCCGGTTCCAGCTTGAACCCAGTTCGCAGCAGCATCGGTGGTACGCCATGGGAAACTGCCCGTAGTCCACAGAGTGTCTGGGTTTTCGTTGTCCATCTCAAACGGGTTGATGAATAGGCCCGAGTCACTAATGCCGTTCGTTGCGTCAACAAAGTTCGCGCCACCATCAGTAGACTTCTGCATAGAGATGTTGGTGGTTTCAACGTAAATCGTGTTGGTAACTTCTGGGTTTACCGCAACATAGCCGCCATCACCGCCAAAGATCTCGTCCCAAATAAAGCCACCCAATGTGGTACCGCGCAGGGTTCCGTTATCCTGAGTGCCACCGAAATAAGTTTCACCGTCTGGGTATGGGCTACCATCGTAAAACTGGGTAATGGCATAGCCATTGTTCAACGAAGACCATGTGGCTCCTCTTAATTGGGCTACCTGTGATGGACACACTGCGGTTTGGGTAGTTTGTCGCGTTGCGGTACTCGCGTCTGCTGCGACCTGTATACCACCGTCATTTCCGACATACATCCGCGTTTCTGTGGTGCCGTTGTAGTCAGGACGGAAAGTAAATTTGTGCTGGTCCGCATGGGCGTAATTTGGAAAAGTTGGGCTCAAGAACCAGTAGGAAATACCACCCCAGGACGCACCACCATCATCCGAACGGAAGATATCGATACCGCCGGCAAAAACCACGTCTTCATCGGTAGGATCAACAGCAATCTCGTTGTCATACCATCCTTGGTTAAAGAACGATCCATTACAGCTCACCACCGGATTTGTCAGGATCAGATTGCCCCATGGATAGCTGTTGCTGAGCGTAGTGGCAAAATTATTGGTGAATACGGTTGACCAGGTCGCGCCGCCGTCGGCCGTTCGCAGCACGACTCGCACACCATTATTGAAATTCTGGCAAGAGAACGTTCCGGTAGAAGCACAAGCCACCAGCGCATAAGCCACATCTGTGTTACTTGGCGCGACGGCAATGGTTGTACGGCCCATGGCATCCAATGACTGTGATGCAGAAGCAGCGGGGGGGCCTACAATGTGGCTCCAGGTCGGAGACGCAACGGATGCATCGGTACTGCGGTAGATTCCAGTTGTGGCGTTGGAACCGGCAAATGTTCCACAGCTAACCAATACCGTATCGCTGGTTCCAATTTCGATATCAAAACACCCATTCGATGCCGAAGCATTGATTTGTTGCGCCCAACTGGCGCCACTATCGGTGCTGCGCCATAGGCCCGTTCTGGTACCTGCATAGATAACAGCTGAATCGGTCGGACTAACCGCCAGCGCGTTAACGTAATGGAAATTGGAGTTGTCAGTCGCGGCAAGCTGGTTCCAATTGCTGCCTGCGTCGGTAGAAACAAAAATGCCAGCGCCTCGCACCGCATCCCCGTTAAAGAACCCTTCCCCTGTGCCAGCATAAATGGTGTTGGCGTTAGCCGGATCCATGGCCATTGAGCTAATTGCAATATTGTCAATGAAGTCCGAAAGCGCAGTCCAAGACGCGCCTGCGTCTAGCGATTTCCAAACGCCGCCAGCAACGCCGGCTGTGTACATGATATCGGGGTCAACTGGATCAAATAAGAGCGCGCGAGTTCGACCACCAATATTGCCTGGTCCGGCTGCAGTCCAGCTGGATGCTGGAAGTCCCTGCGGACCATTTGGGCCCATCGGTGCGATACGGGTCCCTGCTCCCGAATCAAACACCGGCATCTGGCGTTGTCTGCTACGAGCTGCCTCATACCAGCGCTGTGGGATGGCAGATACGCCTTTAGGAGCACGCATGTCGCGATAAAAGTCTATCGCTTCTTGCGGCTTATCGTATGCCTTAGGACCTTTTTGCAACTTGCGCTGCAGCTTGGCGTCATCCAGCAATGGTGTGGCAGCGT
>CAZVYE010000408.1:0-2066 GCA_964630895.1 uncultured Gammaproteobacteria bacterium
CCAGAAGATCGACTGCCGTGTTGTCAAAGGGAGAGCTGAACATGGTGATATCCAGCTTCCTCGCCAACTCAAATAGCGGCTTATGCCACTCCCATGGCATATGTGCTTCCTGGTACAACTCATAGAGAGTGCGGCCATCCCAAAGCCCGCCTTCAATTTTAAAATCTTTCGATTCACTATTTAACGTAATGGTGTCGGGGCGGTACGTTTGCAGTTTTATTGCATCAGCACCCGCACGTTTCGCCTCTTTTACAATCTGAAGCGCAGTCTCGAGTTTTCCATTATGGTTTGCCGACAGTTCGGCGATAATATAAGGTGCATCATCAGTCGAAATTCGACGTCCCGCAATCGTAATACTTGGATTATTGGACATTTCGCTCCCCTTCCTGAATCGTGCGCCACTCGGTATTCAACAGACCGAAGCACACAACAGAGTGATACTGTTTACCATCATTGTGTTGGTCTCTCAGGACACCTTCCTGCCGAAAGCCAAGACTCAAATGAAAATTAATAGAACGCTCATTAAACGACAGTGCCTGACCACAAATCTTATGAAGCTGCAATTTCGTAAATGCGAAGTCGAGCGCCGCCTGCCCCAACTGGCGCCCAGTCCCCTTTGGCGCTTCCGGCGCTGCATAAAACCCCCAATCGGCCACATCACTGTCATTGAGCTGGTTAAAATTAGTAAAACCCAGCGGCACACCCTCATGCTCGTAAATTAACAAATGTCTGTTGGGCATACTCATGCAACGCTCAAACCAGCTTTTGTGTTCCGAAAAACTGATTTCATGTTGGGTATACATATAGCGCCGAACGTCTTTGTGATTACGCCAGCCCCAAACCAACTCCAGGTCAGATTCATTCATCTCGCGAATTAAATTGCCACTCACCTTGAAAATACCTCTTCCATCATTTGGGCAACTCGCTCAGTCCCAAGCCCATCGGTAATTTCGGAAGCAGAATGTGACATTTCAGTTATTGTATCACCGCTCAGTAACTCAGCGAGTCTTCGCGGAAGCTGCAACTCGATATCTGCTACCTCTCCTATTATTTTTGCCGCCCCAGATTTCTCCAGCGCGGCGGCTCCCGATCGCTGGTTATCAGCAAGAATGACAATCAACGATGGTACTCCAAGGCACCCCCGCTCCCACGAAGTGATTCCAGCAGCTCCAACTACCATGTCACAATCCGCCATTCTTTGGCCCATGTCATCGACATTAAAAAGCACCTGCGTATCGACTGGCATTGCTTGGGCAAGCTCTTGGACTTCAACCAGCCACGGAGAATGCGGGCCTAAAATTACAGAAATCTGACAATCCAAAGGTAGTTCGCACGCCCTCAAAGTTCTTAGCACCTGCCCACTGGCATTCAGCTGATCGACTCCACCCATAGTAATAAGTATTTTGCTGAGTTTTGACGCCGACCTACGCCGCAGGCTGCAGTTCCGCAGCGAGGCGAATTCCGGACGCAATAAAGCAAAGCTAGGTCCCACAAGTTTGACGCAATGTACAGGAGTCAACGGAGCGTAATCTAATGGATCGCGCCCCAGGTTCTGATCTACTAGCAGATCACTGACATGCAAACGATCCGCGAGGTCATCGATGACCATTAAAAAACCGGTATGCGGCCGAACTACTTCCTCCCAGGCTTTATCAAGTGCGTAGTGATCGACTACTAGCCAATCCGGCTGGGAACTGCCAATAGCGGCAACGGTCTGCTCCGCATCCACTCTCCAATCACACGCCAGCCAAGCCTCATGACCAACACCAGTATCGGACTGCTCACTACTTAACCCAGGCTGGCTAACCTCACGAGGAAGAACGGTCAACTTAAAACCGCGCCCTCCTATCAGATCAAACAAATTTCCTGGATGATCCCCGCAAATGAATTGACAATCTGCCCCCCGCTGCTTGAGCTTCTCAGCAAGCGTCAGACAGCGCATCACATGTCCAGTCCCTATCTGCAGGGAAGCATCGACTCGGAACGCAAGCTTCACAATTTAGAGCCCTCTTTCGGCAAGTCCTGCCCGAAACATCCACTCGGCACGCTCCCAGTCTTCTGGGGTA
>CAZVYE010000409.1:0-2065 GCA_964630895.1 uncultured Gammaproteobacteria bacterium
ACGTTTTAAAGGCCAAAAGCGGACTGTCGGTTTGCGACCCGATTGCGGACACGAGGCAATGTCTTTTACATACCTAAAATGCTCTGGTGGGATTGGAATGGTCGGCAAAAGCTAGTGTTGCTCGCGGGCATTTTTTTGCTCGCCGCCACGCCATGGCTAATGCTGGGTTGGTTACCCAACGAATGTGGAGCGTTCGTAGGGGGCACAGCGGCGCTGGCTATTCCGCAGATGATGGCTTGGTTCATCTTTGTGGGCTTGCGCACAGGTAGAATACCCTCAGCCTATGGTGGGTCTGAGCTGCGGGCCGAGGAACCGACGTGGTTCTGGTTTACGAGCGCTCTCTATCTTGGCGTCCTACTGACTTTTTTCTGGCTCTTCTGGGCTATTGCGACGGGTTGAAAGTCTGATCTCTTGACGGCAGCTTCTCACCCATCGGGCGCCGCTTTCACCGAGCTAGCGATGTGCCAACAGCCGACGAGCGGCTAACGACCGCGATAGCGGACGTCGGTAGCAACATCAGTGCCTTGTGCTATTCGAGCAGAGAAGGGATCAACCGACCGTGGACCGCAAAGTGTTCTTTATGCTGGTTTTATTGGCAGCGGTCGTTGCCATTGCAATCTCGCAAAGCAATTACTTGTCGGGCATGGGTGTTCTGAATAAGGTCCAGGACGCTCACCTGCGGACTTACGCCACATCGCATCTTCCGCCCGATCGTATTGCGAATTGCCTAACCTCCCGGCCTCCTTCGGGGGGCAGCCCCGTATTTAGTCGGGCGAGCATCGCATCCGTTTACGGCGGCCCGAAAGACTTGGCTATCTTATCGCAGCGCGGCGCGCGGGTTGCGGTCGGCGAGACAGCAGATGGCTCAGTCGTGCAGGCATCTTCGAATGAAGATCTCACTGACGTAGAGACAAAGCGCATCGAAACCTGCGCACGTTTGGGCTATTGAAAATTCGACTAGTCCAATGTCTGCTTTCCACCCACAATCGGACATGGCTCCTCACCCCTTTGTTATCCAAAAGCGGTCTTTCACAGCGCCCTACACTTCATGGTTCCATTTCATGAGAGTGGCCTTTCCAGCTGTTTTGCTCATTTCTCTCGTAATCTACCTGCCGTGCCCTCCGGAGCTCTTGCGATGACCTTCGAACTGTGCAGGGGAGAAACCCGGATGATTAGCCTCCACATCCCGAATTAATTTTGGTCCTTCCGCCTTCGCGGCGAAGTCGGAAGATGACCTTACTGTCTCCATCGCATTCTTCTGCGCGAGCGACTCTCGGCCAGCCCATATCCTATCCGAGTTCTCATAAGCCTCTTGCAAGTCAGGGTGACCTTGCCACGCGTTGGCGATTTCTGCCAAGTCGGCGCTGGCTGTTGTTACTTCCCAGCGCTCACCATTCCAAAAGACCGGCCGCACGCCTGCACAATCGATCTCCCTCATTATCCGCGCACGCAACCGCTGATCTTCTAGCTCGCGCCGTGCGTCATTTGCAGCGGCCACCTCTCGCTGCTCACGCTCGAAATTTGCACGGGCCCTATCTGCTAGCGCCTCCTTCACGAGCCGCTCCTCGCTGAAAACCTCTGCGCTGATTTTCCAGTCGCCGGCGCTTCCACTCGCGAGTGCAAAGGCGCCATCGCGCTCTTCGATAATCACATCCGCGCCGTCGCTAATGAAGCTAACATAATCTTGAATGGCCAGGTCGCGCGCATGGTTGCTAGCCTCTTTCTTGGAGGCCAGCTTGCGGTCCAAGTCGATCAGACCAGCTTTCTCGGATGGCGCGGGGATAGGCTTGATTGGCTCAAAGCCCCTCTCTAGATTCTTGTCAGCCAATGGTTCTGAGACGATAGGCTTTTGCAGGCTGTCGCGCGACTGTTTGAGAAGCGGATGATCAGCATAGACCTTTAAATGCAGCAAAGCGCGCCGTGCATTCGAGTCTGTTTCGGCCAGAACCGTCAGGGCCGGGCGCCCGTGCTCATCAAGCAATCGAACGGCCTGAGCAACGCGCTCATGCTGAATGGATGCGATCTTCTTCAGCCGTGCCTGAGCGAGTGGTGCGAAGCCGGAAGA
>CAZVYE010000410.1:0-2057 GCA_964630895.1 uncultured Gammaproteobacteria bacterium
TTTGGTGAACTCGCCGGCAATGGTATGCACGTGCATATGAGCCTGGTGGATAAGGGCGGCAACAACGTCTTCGACGATGGCAGTGATGAAGGTTCCGACCTTCTGCGTCAAGCCGTCGCGGGGATGATGACCACCGCCAACGATGCAATGGCCGTGTTCGCGCCACATGCCAATTCCTACCGTCGTTTTCAGGAAAGCAGTCACGCGCCACTGAACCTTTGCTGGGGCTACGACAATCGCACCGTTACTTTCCGTATCCCCGCCAGTGACGCCAAGGCGCGCCGGATCGAGCACCGGATCGCCGGGGCAGACGTCAATGCCTACCTGGTGCTGGCTGCAATCCTGGCGGGCGTGTGTCACGGTCTGGAAAACAAGCTCGAGCCGCCAGCTCCGGTGGAAGGTGATGCCTATCAGGTGGAGAGCGAGCAGTTGATCAATGCCTGGGGAGCCGCCGTGGATCGCTTTGCCACGAGCCCCCTTTGGCAGGACTATCTCGACCCGGAGTTTGTCGAACTGTTTGTGCTGTTGAAGCGACAGGAGCAGGCGGAAATTGCCGCGCGGGTAACGGACGTGGAATACCAGAGTTACCTGCAGCGAGTGTAATCGGCTGCCAACAATGTTTCAGGCGGGGATTGCGACCAGTAATCAACGGCTTTGATGACAGTCTGGTTTGGGGCCAAAAATGCTCTGCTATACCTAATTCAGACAGCTGTGAACTTGCGTACACAGTGCGTCGCAAACTCTCCTCCTGAAAGTGTGTTCGAGAAACTGGCCCGCCTCTTGGCGGGCATTTTTTTTGAGCTAAAACTTTTTGCAGAAATTTCTTCCCATTTGACGGCTAAACCTTAGGCAGTACTTGCCGTTTTCCGGGAAACTCCACCTATACTGAAACTAACCGCACGCACGGGTCACATTTTTATACAGTGGCTCTGGGCGGCTATGGAGCATTTCAGAGTTACAAGGAGTTACCCATGCGAACCAAGTCTCTTCTCCTGCCGCTGGCCATTGCTGCTGCCAGCGCAACTTCCCCGGCGTTTGCCGACTTCAATGGCGGTGATTTTATTGTGCGGGTTGGTGCGGCCTATATGGAAACCGATGACTCGGTTTTTTCCGAGTCCACCGTTGTGCTTGTGGAAGATCCGAATGACCCATTGGCGACCATTCCGGTGGACGTGGGTGACGCCCTGGATCTGGATGACGATACCACCTGGTTCATTAATGGTACCTTCTTTGTGGCGGATCACTGGGCGGTCGAGCTCTACCATATGAACAGTGCCGACCTGGATGCCACCTACAGCACTTTCGCGATTTCTGACGAATTCGATATTCGCAGTTCCGATGGCCTGGGGGATTTCGAAACCAGCGTGACCAGCCTGTATGTGGACTGGTATCCGGTGTGTGTCGAGTCCTGGGTGCAGCCCTACATCGGTATCGGGTTCAACTATACCGACATCGAGCAGGACTTCCTGCGTCCGGTGTTCAGCGATCAAGGTGTCGATTACGGCCTGGTGAACTTCGGCAGCTCCTTTGGTTGGACCGCACAGGTGGGTGTGGATATTGAGTTTGGTCGCGATGCCAACTGGCTGTTTAACGCATCGGCTATGTATGTCGATGCCGATCCTGAAATCGAAGTGGGCGTTGACAACGTCATCTTGAGTAACGGGCTTGTGCTCGAGTCGGTTCGCTACAAGGATGATCTGGAAATGGACTCCTGGATCTTCAATCTGGGCGTAGGCTACAAGTTCAGCTTCTGATATCTGACGAATGCTCCAGACGCCATTGCCCCGGTGCTCGTAGCCGATACGACGCCGGGGCTTTGTTGTAATAGCCGCATTTTCATACTGTGCTGCGTAAAAAACCATCGACTTTGTTTGCGATATCCGGGGAGCCGGCAGGGTAGAGTAGTGCATTGCGGACTGAGTGGTCTCGTCTCTGGTGTGGACGGTTTCTGTCTGGCAGTCACTTCCCTGCCAGTGTATTCTTCGCGTCTTTCGGCGCCCGACCTGGTTGCGTTCGCCAAAACAATAAGTATGGGGAAACTATGACCGCCTTGGGAA
>CAZVYE010000411.1:0-2056 GCA_964630895.1 uncultured Gammaproteobacteria bacterium
CTCATATCTAAGAACCCCTTCTCCGCCCAATCAGACGAACTTTACATGAGTCAGGGTGTTTTCCAACCTGACCATCCATACAGCGTCAGCTTTCTCCGGTTTCCCTTTGATGGCAAAGCCACCGGCGTTGCGGTGGCGTGTCATCGCTAGTATTGAACCGCAGGCAGTAGGAGTCTGAGGTCGTTATGGCTGTCTGCTACCGCTTCTCATGCACATCTTGCACGCCGTCGGGTCGCAATCCTTCAACCGCAACCGACTCACCCTTTTTAAGAACAAAGCGCAGGCGGAAGTCTTCGGTATTTTCTACCGCGAAGGTGTTTTCGCCCATCGGGGTGAGCGTACGAGGGGGGCGGGGGCCAATGCGGTATTTCAGCTCGCCTGCCTCAAAGAAGATTTCCCGCGGGCCGTACACGCCGCTGAACTTTCGTAGCTCTGCTTCGCTCAGGCTGACAGGGTTTTCGCGAGTCTTTAGTTCATCAAGCACCCAAAGATAATCACCTTGCTCCTCTGGCGCTGCCTGTGCGGCAAGGTTTTCCAGCGCGAGCGTGTGGGCGCGTGATAGAGCTGCTTGTGCATCGGTTTCTACGTGGGGCTGCACGCCCTCGCCTTCCCAGTTGCTTTGCGTAATGGGGTGGATCGGTCGGCCCACGGACAAGCTCAGTACGAAGCCATCAGCGATGGGCAGGTACTCATTATTGTGGGCAGCACCGGCAGTGGATTGTCCCACGAGTGTGCCAAACTCAAAGTGCCGTACATGGCTAGCAAATTCTTCTGCGGCCGAAGCGGACCCAGGTCCGGTGAGAACATATAATGGCTTGCCCACCTGTTTTGGCCCTGGCACATCAGGCGTGCTGTGTGATTGGGTTGTTTCACCTGTCATGCCGTTGTAGAAGCTAATAAGCAGGCGCTCGTCTTCCAGGAAATGGCTGGTTAAGAACTTCACCATTGGCGCGCCGCCGCCGTCGTTCTCACGAAGATCGATGATCAAAGCATCGGCCTGATCCAGAAACACCATGGCTGCCGACATTTTCTCCCAGCCGCCCTGTACATCCCAAAAGCCAGTGAGGTTAAAGTAGCCCACCTTGCCCGGCAGCCATTTTAGAGTTTCGACACCCCAGTTGTTGGCGGCAGCTTGCTCTTGCCAGTAGGCATCGTCCGACTGACTAGAAGCGTCTTTCAACGGCGTTTGAGCATTAACCAAATACTCAAATTGTCTTGGGTTGTGGGCTACTGACATATGCGCATCGCGGCTTGATTCACGCAGCTGGGCGGTGAGCCAGTTGGCCAGGTCCCTCGCCGATTTCGACGCTATTTCTTCCCTATCAGCTGCCCCAAGAAGCTGGCTCGCAATTCGCTCCCTCTGTTCTGGCAGCACATAATGCTGCTCTACCTTTTCGGCGATTTGATCCACTATAGACTGAGCCTGATTGGCAGATATTTCCGTCGCTCCGAGGTTCCAGGCCAAGGCAAGCGGAGCGCTTGCCAGAAGGGTTTTTGCAGCAATGTTGTTCCAACTGTGTTTCATATTATTGTTCGTCCATGTGTTGTTTGGCGCGAGCAGCAAGCGAGGCGCTGCTCAACGCGGTTTCCAGACCATCCAGAGCTTGCTCGAGCCCTTTGGCTGGTCCTTCCAGTAGTTCTGTTGCAGCCTTGCCGATTGCAGCCCAAATAGGCTCAGCTTCTTTAACCATTTTTCGACCGCGATCGTTCAGCCAAATAATCTGTCGTCGTTCATCTTTTGGATCCGGTTGAGAATCCACCAGGTTTTCGCGTCTAAGCTTTCCCACAACCTGACTCACTGCGGGCTGAGTCACATCCAGCACTCTGGCAATTTCCGTAACGGTCGCTTGTCCCTGCATGAGAACCTGGATTTCCGGGAACCAGCGCGGCTCAAGCCGTAGCCCGTGCTCCCGATAGAGTTCTTGAACCTGACGATCCATCGATTCCGACAATCTCCGCAGCCGAAATCCCATGCTTGATCGAATCTTGTTTTCCATGGGGCCAAATAATACATAAGCACTTATGCTTTATATATAGAACGATTGGCATATGGCGT
>CAZVYE010000412.1:0-2048 GCA_964630895.1 uncultured Gammaproteobacteria bacterium
CACCGGCAGAGCGATTCAACGCGTGTGTTGCGTCGACCGGTTGAGCTCACCACCCAAAACCGCCGTCCACCCATGTTCCATTAGCTAGTCCACGAGGTTGAAATTGGGTAGGATAGGCTGAGTTGGCAGTTTCGATGCCAGCGACTGACAAATCGAAACCCATGCATCTACGACATTTCATTTTCCGTTTGGCCGCTGTACTCTTATGGGCTGCAGTTCATCCGAACTTAGCATTCAGCCAGGCATCAACAACAACGATGTCACGGGTCGGGTTGTTGGCATGGCCTTCTTGTGATGCCTACTCTTTGACGGATCTGTTCGGACCATTTCTGGTTGGGATGAAGGAACTAGGTTACGAGCCTGGCAAGAATATTGCTTTCGAGTGCCGGGGCGCGGGTTTGCGATATGATGGTCTTGCTGAGGCGGCAGCCGATCTAGCTGAGCTGTCGGTAGATGTGATTGTTAGTACCAGCCAGCCTGCGGGACACGCAGCTCGCAAGGCAACCGCAACAATCCCAATCGTGACGATCATAAGCGGTGATCCGGTGGCAGCAAGCATGACTCGCAGCCTTGCAAAGCCCGATGGCAACGTGACTGGCGTAAGCTACTACGCCACAGAACTTACGGCCAAGCGTCTGGCACTCTTGCAGGAGATAATCCCGGCGATCGACACCGTTGGTGTGCTTGCTAATCCAGATACTTCTTACCTTCCCTTTGAGGAGGACACACGGCTGGCAGAGGAACATCTGGGTATTAACACGCGAATTTATCATGTTAGCGATCCTGCGGAGCTGAAACAGACGTTCTTCATGATGGAGGCCGATGGCGTTCAGGCGGTGTTTGTCTTGCCCGACTTGATGTTCGCGTGGGAGGCGTCACGCATCGCCGATTTGGCGCTTAAGCATGGTCTGCCAACGATGGCATGGGGCGGCTGGTTCACGGAGTCAGGTTGCCTCATGGCTTACTCGTCAGATTATCGAGTATTGGAGCAGCGCCTTGCCTTCTATGTCGACCGCATCCTGCAGGGAGCGAAACCTAGCGATCTGCCAATTGAACAACCCACAACCTTCAGACTGTCAATTAACTTAAAGACTGCCGAGGCCCTCGGACTCGAGGTGCCGCAAAGTATCCTGTTACTAGCCGACGAGGTGATCGAATGAAGTCGCGCTGGGTGATTTCTGTCTTTCGCTTGGCTGAGCCACTGCCTCCATTGCGGCAAATGACTCCGAACCAATGGCATCATGACCGTTATTGGCTATCAGCAGACATTCCGAGGACTCAGTTAGCTCGTCTTCCTAGCCCCTGAGAACCTAACCGAGAGAGGCTGATGCAAATACGACGCAGAGACGCAATCTATCTTCTTAGCGCAATAATCGTGTGGCCGCGCATGGCCCATGCAACAGAGGTTCCGCGGATTGGGTTTGTTGGCAATTCCACTGCTAGTCTTGAGGCAAACCTCGTCGGGCCTTTTCGTGAGGGCTTACGCGAACTTGGATATGTGGAGGGCCAAACCATCCACGTCGAATATCGCTGGGCAGAAGGGAACTATGAGCGCCTCCCAGACCTCTTCACTGAGCTAATAGCAGAGAAAGTTGATATCGTTGTGAGCGCTGGCACGCCGGCCGGTCGCGCATTCCAAAAAGTATCCACTACGATTCCATATGTGATGGTGGCTGTTGGTGATCCCGTAGGGACGGGGTTTGTTGAAAGTCTGGGACATCCCGGCGGGAACTTTACAGGTCTCACCTCAATTGCGCCGGAACTCGAAGGTAAGCGACTTGAACTACTTACGGAAATCCTGCCTGATCTTTCATCATTTGCAGTGCTTTGGAACCCGGGTAATGCATACATGCGGGCTACTCAAAAGCGAGTACAAGAGGCGGCTCAGATACTAGGTCTGAAGGTGCTATCGCTTGGCGTGCAGAATCTCGACGAGCTCGAAAACGCGTTTTCTGAGATACTGACGGAGCACCCACAAGCGCTAAATGTATTGGCAGACCGCCTTTTCCTTCACAACCGTGAGCGGATTATCGGCTTTGCGATGGAGC
>CAZVYE010000413.1:0-2032 GCA_964630895.1 uncultured Gammaproteobacteria bacterium
CGTGACAGTTTCACCTTCAACAACGCGGGTGACTTCCACCACTTCAGGCTCGGCCTGGCAGGCACTGATTACAAGCAACAGAATCAGGCTCGCCCCGACCAACGTCAATAGCTTACGAAAAGACATACATCTCCTCCTTACTGCTCTTAGATCTACTCTACGCTCAATCGCTCAACTGAATCGGCAAATGGTTCTATTCTCGTCACTTCACCTCCTTCTGGTTTTACGTTGTATCTCCCAGGTACTTATTGATTCGCTGCAGCAGCATCGCCATGTGTTCGCGCCGAACTCCGGCCACCGTAACCATGTCTTGGTTCCGCAAAGCCTCGATCACATTGCGGATTTCGTCACACATGATGTCCACTTCTTCAGTCCAGTCCAGATCGGGTAGGAGCTGCACCCAGACGCGAGCGGTTTGGTAGTAAAGCTGGTCGGTGATTTGCCTTAGAAAGCGATTCCTGATGATCTTGAGCATTTCCCGGTGGAAGGTATTGTAGAGCTTGGCCAGGGCCACTACGTCATACTGATCGCGCATCGGAAGAGTCTCTTCGAGGATCGTCTGGAGTTGGGAAATGATATTGTCAGACGATCGGGCCAGCTTCAGTTCGCTCGCTAGCTCGATGAGCTTGAGCCGGACGACGTAGATCTCTTTGAGGGATTTGATGTCAACGGCCGTGACCACGGCCCCTGACCCTCTGCTGATGTTGATCAGGCCATCACGCTCCAGCTGCCACAGGATGCGTCGCATGACGCTACGGCTTACCCCATACTCAGAAGCCAAAGCATTTCGCTGATCATCGCACCAGGGGGGTATTGGAGTAAACAAATGCGTTCCCGAATCTGTTCGTAAATTGTGGTGGAATCGATGACGGTTTCCATGCTGTGTTTGTGTTTGCCGAATATTAGCACGCGTGTCAGAGGAGTCGGGCGATTTTTGACATTCGGGTGGCAACAACTATAATCTACTGTCTGTGCAACAGGTTGCATTACACTTGTTACAAGTAAGATACAACCTGATGCAACGTTAGCATACCCTCTGCGTTCTGTCAATTCTCACTTGAGGAGGCCACCCAGCATTTGGCGACTGTTGCGGTACTGTTGAGCTGACCCTGATAACGGACAAGGTGACCCGACCGGGAAAGCACTTCGTTGTAACCGTTAGCGGCGGCAACATTGAGTTGCCGTCTTATTTGAGATTGTCTGGCGCCATCAGCAATCTTAGGAGGAAACATCCTTATGCGCCGACGAGATGATCTGGTCTTCTCTATGGCCGAATATGAACGCCGTTTGCGAGAGTTGCGGCAGCGAATGGATGAGTGGGAGCTCGAGGCAATCATCACGACGACGCCGGAGAACATCTGCTATCTCACCGGATTTGAGAGCCCGGGCCATTACTACTTCAACGCGGTGGTGATCCCGCTGGGAGGCGAACCGTTTGCCGTTTCGCGTCGCCTTGAAGACAGTGGCATGGAGGCATACACTTGGCTATCACTGCGACGGCCGTATGAGGACGCGCAGAATCCAGTTGTGCGTTTGGCAGAAGCGCTGGCTGAGTTTGGGTTGGACGGGATGCGTATCGGCATTGAGAGGGGTTGCTGGTTTTTTACGGCCGTTCAGCAAGAAATCCTCTTTGCCCAGTGTCCCCAGGTCACTTTTATCGACTGCTCCGGGATCGTCGAAGCTGGTCGGCTTATCAAGTCGGATGAGGAAATTGCCCTGATGCGCAAGGCTGCCCGTGCTACCGAAGCCGGCATGAAGGCCGGCATCGACGCTGTGCAGGCGGGCGCCACCGAAGGAGACGTCGCCGCCGAGATTCATTATGCCATGATCAAGGCCGGCAGTGAGTGGCCCTCTATTTCACCGTTTGTCGCTTCTGGCGAGCGCGGTGCCATTGGTCACGCCACCTGGACCGACCGCGTCATTCAATCTGGTGAGCCGGTTTTTCTGGAAGTAGGCGGCTGTCTGAAACGATATCATGCAGCCATGATGCGTACCGTCTTCGAACGCGGCACCGAACGAGTCGCCGAGGGTG
>CAZVYE010000414.1:0-1992 GCA_964630895.1 uncultured Gammaproteobacteria bacterium
GTCAAACCGCTAGAAGATGAATTGGACAGTGGCAATCCGCTCGCTTATATCCTGGATGGGCTGGATGATTATCTGGCAGACCGCAACGGCAATGGCAAAGTACTGATATTTATCCACGGCGGCATGAATACCAACTCAGTGAGCCTGGCCAGAGCCTGCCGGTTGTTGCCCGGCTGCCATTTTGATCACGAAGATGAGCCGAATGTTCCGGATGACTACTACCCAATATTCGTCAATTGGCGCTCTGGGCCGGTAGATACTTACGTAGATCACGTGGGTCGCTACCGGGCAGGTGAATACAGCAGGTCGGCCCGCTGGTTCTCATGGCTGTATGCATTGACCGATGCGGCTCAAGCGGTAGTAGGAGCCCCTGAGAGCTGGGCGCGGCAAGGCAAGCTGGCCGTTGATGTGAATTTCAAGGAAAAATTTGAAACCATACTGGAGGGGGACCGCAGAAGATTTGAGCACCTAACAACCTTCGTGGATACCGACGAAGTGGACTACGGCGCCTGCTCCAATCGCATGTCCCGTAAGGCGCGCACGTTCGCCTGGTGGGGTACCTCAATCCCCAGGTTGATTACGACGCCAATTGTGGATGAATTTGGACAAGGCGCTTGGGACATGATGCGGCGACGGGCGCAAACTTTGTTCTGGAAAAAGGACGAGCTATCTAATCTACCAGTTACCAATTCGGAACCGGCAGAAGATGATGAGATCCGCGGTACCGGAGGCTTGAGTCGCTTGCTTTATCAACTCAATGAGCGCGAAGGTTTTACCATCACATTGGTCGGCCACAGTATGGGCGCTATCGTAGCCAACCGAGTGATTGAGCGTTATCCGGAACTGCCCTACGAAAATATTGTCCACATGGCTTCGGCGGATTCAGTGGAGAATACCTTCGACCAGACCATCAACTACGTCAAAAGACGCAATTCACCGGACCCCCGCAAGAAAAGAGGGCAGGGAATTCCCGAGGATAGCCTGAAGGTCAATTTTTACAGCCTGATGCTGCACCCGAAAAATGAGAATCGTGAACTGCACTGGAAGTTTGCGGCACCCAGCGGCAGCTTGCTGACCTGGATCGACAATATGTACACCACGCCACCCAGCGCCTGGTCACGCACCGCGGGACAGTGGACTAACATGCGAAATTTCTTGCACTTGATAGACAAAGACTTGCAAGACTATTTCCAGTTTACGGTGTTTGGCCGAGATGGTCGTGGCCAACCACTTGAGCACGGCGACTTCGGGAACTGCTCGTTCTGGGATGAGCAATTTTGGCGTGGTGAGTCATAAGCTACTGAATTAAATATACAAATAGAAGGTCCACGAACCCATTTGTCATGGAGCTCTGGGTCTGATTCAGCCGCAATTCAGATTGGGCGCGTCAGTCTGTGCGTGCTTGGTTCACAGGGAGATTTTTCATGCGTTATTCGTGCTTATTATTCGTTTCGGCACTCTTAATGGTCACCAGTACGGTGTTTGCCCAAGACCGAACGATCACTGTGGCCCCGTCCGACACGCAAGATCTCATTGCAAAGCTAGAAAACGCTAATACGGCCGGCGGGTTTACCGTCTTACGTATCAGCGGAGACTATGTGTTTGGCGAAGCGGACGTGCCCCCCGTTATTTCATCTGCCGTCTCTTTGGTAGGGCCAGCTACTCTTAAAGCCGCAGGCGATGAGGTCCTGGAGCGACCACTGCAGCTATTCGTAGTAGAGGGCGAGTTGCAGCTTTGGAATCTGGTGGTGTCAGGCTTTCCGCTGGATCTTGCGCCACTGGACGGCAGCCTGCCTCTGATGGAAAACCGAGGGCGTATGGTGCTGACCAACGTCGTCATGCGTGATATGGCTGGCCGTCAGCTCAACGGTATTACGCCCATTCGAGAAGGTACGCCGCTGTTAACGAACTTCGCCGAGCTGGAGATTCGAGATTCCGCGTTTCTGGATGTAGGTCTCGCTAACGATTTTACTTCTGCGCTGGTACAAGCTG
>CAZVYE010000415.1:0-1974 GCA_964630895.1 uncultured Gammaproteobacteria bacterium
GGATGATAGATCATCGGCTTATCATAGACAGCCAGCAGTTGCTTCGACACCGAACGGGTCATTGGGAACAGACGTGATCCCGTTCCGCCTGCCAGTATTATGCCCTTCATTGTGCAGGCTCCTTTGCCAGCAGCCGGTCAGCATACCAGTTAACGGTGCGCTCCAGGCCCTGTTCAAAACTAACCTGCGGTTTCCATCCCAATTCGTCGCGGGCGCGACTAGCGTCGATCGCGTAACGGAAATCATGGCCTGGCCGGTCAGTGACAAAACCAATCAGATCGGTAAAGCGTCCACCGTCATTGAGCGTAGCGGCACAATCACTACGAATTTGCAAAAGCTCGCACAGCAGGTTTACGACATCGATATTGCGCATTTCATTGTTGCCGCCAAAATTATAAGAGCGGCCGATCTCGCCACGCTTGTGGGCCGCAACGATCCCGCGGGCATGATCTTCGACATACAGCCAGTCTCGGATCTGAAGTCCTTTTCCGTAAACAGGCAGCTTTTTGCCCGCCAGCGCATTGCTGATCATCAGCGGAATCAGCTTTTCCTCATTCTGGAATGGCCCGTAATTGTTCGAACAATTAGTGATCAGCGCAGGCAAACCAAATGTGTTCACTGCCGCCCGGATCAAGTGATCCGAAGCTGCCTTGCTGGCCGAATATGGCGAACGCGGGTTATAAGGCGTGTCTTCAGTGAACTTGGCCGAAGGATCAGCGGGTAATTCGCCAAAAACCTCGTCAGTTGACACATGGACCATCCGAAAATGGTCCATATTAGTCCGCGCCGACAAATAATGGCGCACCGCACTGATCAGCCGCTGTGTTCCCATTACATTGGTCTCGACAAAGATTTCTGGTCCACTGATCGACCGGTCAACGTGCGATTCGGCGGCTAGATGGTAAAGCGCATCAGGTTGAAAATCCGCGAAAAGCGCGTCAATTGCTTCACGGTCCAATATATCAGCTCGAGCAAAGCGATAGCGTGGCGAGGTCGCAACTTCAGCCACAGCGGCTGGGTTGGCCGCATAAGTAAGCTTGTCGATATTGAGCACGTCATGACCCAGATCATCGATCAGATGCCGGATAACAGCAGCGCCGATAAAGCCGCAGCCACCTGTTACAGCGATTCTCATTTTATTTGTCCTGAATAAGAAATGAAAATTCTCAATTTAACTTCCTGGCATGCGCTCGTTTGCGTTGCGCCAGCCAGCCCAATGTGATCGAAACCAAGAAGGTTGCCATCATATAAGCAAACGCACCCAGCAAGGGCCCCCGAAAAACGAAGACAACACCGCCGAGGAAAAGCAACCAAAACAGATACATCGGGTGACGCGAGGCCGCCCAAGAGCCCACGTGTCGATCAAGCCAACCGCATAACCAACCCAAGAAAGCCGCAAAGACCAGAATTCCTGGAACTGAGAAATTTACATAGCCTTCACCGAAGAAATTCATCCCTACATTGTCCCAAGATAATCCCGTCAATCTCGCGACTTCTGTGCTCGATGATATCGGCTTATCCTGCCAAAAACTTCTGGGAACATAGAAAAGTAACACTCCAAGCAGCTGCCGTCCCCCAGTAATAAATTCAGATTCGACAGCGCGGGCAAAGATCTGGAAACTGTCAAAGTGGCCGGAGTAGATCCAAGTAAAGGAAAGCTCAAATCTTGCGTCGGCAGTATATCGTCTAAATAAATCGAGCGTCGGGAAAACGAACACAAGGCCCACTGCAAAAATATAAACGACCAAATTTCTGACGCTCAGGAGCGATGGAAAACCGGCTAACAGTACCGCCACGTAGAGCATAGCACCCTGCCACCTAGGGAAACCGGTTATTGGATTTCCAACCACCATGAGTATTGCCAATGCAAGTATGACAAGCGGCTTTCGGTGCGGAGAAAGCAAATATAGGAGTAGGCAAAGCGAGGGGATTGGACGGAAAAATGTCTGATAGATCAGGCGGTAGGATGACTCA
>CAZVYE010000416.1:0-1955 GCA_964630895.1 uncultured Gammaproteobacteria bacterium
AGAGTCACCACGGATGCCTCTTATGCCAGCGGTATGGCTCATCAAATGACGCAGCGTAATCTGCGCATACTCCGGCGGCAGCTCTCGGATCAGGTTTCGTACTGGCGTTTCCAATTGAAGCTGGTTCTGCTCCACCATTCGGGCTATCGCCACTGATGCCAGTGCTTTGGTAACGTCACCGATCCGCAGTCGAGTGCTCGGTAGCATCGGTTGCTGTGTCTTAATGTCTGCGTATCCCGCGGTATAGATCCAAACCGGTTTCCCCTTCCAGCCTACGGCCATCGACACCCCCGGCCAATTTTGTTCCACGATAAGATTTTTTGCCTTGAGTTGGATTGGATCTGGGTTCCAGGCAATGTCGTCCGTTGACGGCTCAAGCTCCACAATCTGTGGCAGATCGGCTGCCGTAAGTGATTTGGTTGAGCCTGTGTCGTCGCACGCACTGAGTACGCTGATCAGTATGGGTAAAAGAAAGCATTGCTTTGCCATTGCATTCAGCCTTATGGTTTTTATGTAAGCATTGTTATGAATCGCATGCCCCAGGACATGAGCAATTTCTAAGCAAAGGCAAATGAGAAGGTAATCACTGAGGAAATGGTACTGCAATTCGATAACTTTCAGCTCAATGTTCCAGCCCGAAAGCTACAAAGCGGTGGCGAAGATATTCACGTCAATGCGCGCTATTTTGATGCTCTGGTACTGCTAGCAAGCAATGCCGACCGGGTGGTGGAAAGGCAAGAACTTCTGGAGCAGGTTTGGGGTGACACCGTTGTTGGCGAAGAAGCGCTGACCCAATGCATAGCTGCGCTGCGTCGTGCGCTAAACGATTCGCCTGCTTCCCCAAAGTACATTCGAACGGTGCCCAGACGTGGATATCAGTTCGTTGGCACGCCCGTACAGACGCATCACTTTGCGTCTCTACGCAACGAATCGGGCTTTTCTGCTTATTGGCCGCTTTTGGGTGGTGGTCTGGCAGGCGTCATTGGCGGCCTCGCATTTGGAGTGATATTGGCGTTGAGTCCCAACAGTCCAGGGTTTTCTGCAACTGTGGCGGTCATGTTGGTGGCGAATATTGTTCTTGGGGCGCTGGCAGCGCTTGCGATAACCCTCGGCTTCGTTGTCGCGAACAACAAGATCGCTTATCGCTCCGCTGGGATTGCGGGCGCAGCCGCTGGTGGCGCAGCAATAGGTGCTGTCGTGCACTGGTTGGCGCAACAGACATTTTTACTGCTCTTGGGTAAACCCCTAACAGGCGTCACTGGCACTCTGGAAGGGGTGATTCTTGGAGCTTTTGTGGGTGTCGGGCTGTATCTCTCTGGACGCAAGAAGTCGGTAACCTGGGCCATAACCGCCGCGGCAGCTGGATTGGGAGGTGTGCTCATTTATTGGGTCGGGGGACATCTGATGGCTGGCAGTTTGGGCGCGTTGGCTACGGCTTTTGAGAGCACGCCGGTAATTTATCCTCAAGTCGGGAGCGCTGACAGTATCGGCACCACCAAGTCAGCTTTACACGCAATCGTAATAAGCTTGGAAGCGGCCTGCTTTGGCGCTGGTGTTGGCTGGGGGTTTGGTAGGCTGAATGCCAACTAAAGAAATACAGCCGCATGTTTGCGTGTCAGATTGAGCAGCTGACGTGTCGCAAGGCGCTAGATGGTTCAAGCACCATCGTCCTTCCATCTCGTAATTGAATCAGAATATCTCCATCTTCTTGTAGCCAAGAGTCCTCTGGGGTTGCCGGAAGGCCGTGCAGCCTTGTCGAACTAAATCTTCCGGTAGCGTCTTTGCGAATACATCTAATAGAACCGCTACTTATGTCTAAATGGCTGAGCCCTTCTAACACAATGAAGCAATTGCGGCTGGGGTATATATTTAAAGGGTTACCGCGAAATATGTCATAGCGCTCATTTGAGCTTTGATAGACCAGCTTACCTCCCCATTCACCTTTATTGATACTA
>CAZVYE010000417.1:0-1941 GCA_964630895.1 uncultured Gammaproteobacteria bacterium
TTACTCATCAGGCTGGCATCGAGTGTTTCGATATCGATGTTATGGCTGTCACCGCCAAACACGCTGAATAAGGTATTCAGATCTTCGCGGGTAGTAGTTTCATCCAATGAAATGCCCACCGCACCATCCAGATCAGCGCGCAGATTAACCCCAGCCTGATAGGCTTTAGTAAGGATGTCCTGTTTTTTGTCCCCCAGCTCCACGCTCAGCGTATCAAACCAGCTATTGTGCTTCAGGGTAAATCCAAGCTGCTGCAAGCCAGCGGCCAGAATGTCGGTCATGCGATGAATGCGTCCGGCAATGGTCCTGAGCCCTTCTGGTCCGTGATAAACCGCGTAAAACGATGCCATGTTGGCCAGCAGTACCTGCGCGGTACAGATATTGGAATTGGCTTTTTCGCGGCGGATGTGTTGCTCGCGGGTTTGCAGTGCCATGCGCAGAGCCGGACGGCCACGGGTGTCCTTAGAAACACCGATGATACGCCCCGGTAAGGAACGTTTATATGCATCGCGGGTAGCAAAGAATGCCGCATGCGGGCCGCCGTAACCCATTGGTACGCCAAAACGCTGGGCAGAGCCAAGCACCACATCTGCGCCCATTTCACCGGGCGATTTCAGCAACACGAGGCTCATGATGTCAGCCGCAACGGCAACCACCGCTTTGATGTCTTTTAACGCAGCGATGAGGTCAGTCAGATCCCTGACTTCACCTGAGGTGCCAGGGTATTGCAGCAAGGCGCCGAACACATCATGCTTGGCAGCCTAATCCGCTTTGCCGACAATGATCTCAAAGCCGAACATGTCAGCACGGGTTTTTACCACGTCCAGTGTCTGTGGATGCACATCATCGGCGACAAAGTAGGCATTGGCCTTTTTGTTTTTTGACACGCGCTTTGCCAAAGCCATTGCTTCGGCCGCCGCTGTGGCTTCGTCAAGCAACGATGCAGACGCTAGTTCCAGGCCGGTTAGATCAATGGTGACCTGCTGGAAGTTCAGCAATGCCTGTAAACGTCCCTGGGCAATCTCAGGCTGGTAGGGTGTGTATGCGGTATACCAACCGGGGTTTTCCAGCACATTACGCAAAATCACATTGGGCGTCAGGGTATCGCTGTAGCCCATACCGATAAATGAACGGTTGATCTGGTTCTTCTGGGCCACAGTCTTTAACTGCGCCAGTGCTTCGGCTTCGGTTTGGGCCTCGCCGACATTCAGCATCTCGGGCAGACGAATGGCTTCGGGAACCGTTTGTTGCATCAAATCGTCAAGGGAGGATGCGCCTACCAGTTCCAGCATTTGTGCCATTTCGGCTTCACCGGGACCGATATGACGACGAATGAAATCCTGTTTTTGCTCCAGTTGAGCCAAAGAAATAGTTGCGTGTGACATAAATACCAAGGGGGTCAGAAAAGGTTAAAAGGAAACGTCAATGCCAGCCAGCACAGAGGGCAAATGCCTTCTGTGCTGCATCATCGCTAATCTTCGTCGATGGTGTTTTGATAGCCTTCTGCATCAAGCAAATTTTCCACTTCGCTGGGATCGTCTGCTTTAATACGGAACATCCAGCCATCACCGAAAGCATCTGCATTGACCTGCTCTGGTGAATCTTCCAGTTCTTCATTTACGGCAACAATTTCACCACTGATCGGCGCGTACACGTCAGAGGCAGCTTTAACTGACTCTGCCACGGCCACGTCATCACCGGCACTGACGGTGCTACCTACTTCTGGCAGTTCCACAAACACCATATCACCCAGTAATTCCTGGGCGTGTTCCGTGATACCGATGGTGAAGGTACCATCACCTTCAGGACGAACCCACTCGTGGGTGCTTGCATAACGTAATTCAGAAGGTACGTTGCTCATAAGATTTTCCTTTAATTTTTTAGTTTGGCGATCCTGTGTAACGGTTTCCCCCACAGCCATCGCAAATCTTTATTTTCAAC
>CAZVYE010000418.1:0-1930 GCA_964630895.1 uncultured Gammaproteobacteria bacterium
AACTGTCGCAGATACGATCTGGCAAGGATTGCTGGAGATCACCGACAGAACCAAAGTCGAGTGGGTAGAGCTATTTGATGACTTAGAACATCAAGGTCTGTATGAAGCTGGAGAAGTGATCGGCTTAGGTACTTTAGTTTGCGATGAGTGTGGCCATAAAACCACTTACAATCATGCAACTGTGATTATTCCCTGTATCAAATGCGGCCATACCGGTTTCAGTCGGCAATCTTTAAAACCGTGACATTCAAGAAAAAGAGGCCGTCAGGCCTCTTTTACTTTTGATGTTATGGTACTGATATATAGTCAGTATTTCTTTCTCGCCAGCCACCCGGAGATGATCAAACTCAGTAATACCCAAACATATAAAGGCCATGTTCCAACGATGCGATAGGGCGTATTTCCGTCGGTAGGAGTAAGCTCTGCACGCAGGACGGCGGTTTCAAACTGAGGCACTTGCTCAACGATATTCCCTTTGTGATCCGTCACTGCGGTCACGCCGTTATTGGTCGAGCGTATAAGCGGTTTGCCCAACTCCAATGCACGCATTCGGGCAATTTCCATATGCTGCAGCGGACCGATTGATTTCCCGAACCAAGCATCGTTAGAGAGCGTTAAGATGAAGTCGGTTTCATCAGTAATATTTTGGCGCACCTGCTCGTTAAAGATAATTTCGTAACACAGTGCAGGGGCCATATGCATGCCATTTGCCACGATGTTTGGCTGCACGAAATTCCCGCGACTGAAAGAAGACATCGGTAAGTTAAAGAACGGTGCAAGCGGACGCAGAATGTCCTCAAACGGTACAAACTCTCCAAATGGCAGCAAGTGATGCTTGTGGTAACGCTCGCTCAAGTCAAAACTGTAGTCACCGTATGGTGTGGTGCCTAGAGAAAGAATGCTGTTGTAGAACTGTCTATCTTCTGTTTGGTTTACGACGCCTGTGATCACTGCACTGTGTTTGATTTTTGCTGCGCTGTCGAGATTGTGCAAGAAGGACGGAAGTTCAATTTCAAATGCGGGGATCGCTGCTTCTGGCCACACAATAATATCAGCATCCCAGTTTTCACGAGTCAGATCCGTATACTTCATGATAGTCGGCCAGCGTTGGGTCGGCAGCCATTTTTTCTTCTGGTCTACGTTACCTTGAATAAGCGCCACTTTGGTTACGTCTTGTAGACGAGGAGTAACCCAGTCATATTGACGAATACCAAAGCCAGTACTTAGCAATACCGCCGGAATCACGACCATTAACCACTGTTTATGAATCCACGCGTAAGCCAGCGAACCTGCGCAGATCAGAATAAACAAGGTAATAAGTTCAACGCCTCCGATTGGAGCAAAGCTTGCCAGAGGAGCGTCTATCTGGCTGTATCCGAGCCATAACCATGGGAATCCGGTCATTACCCAGCCGCGCAGCCAATCGGTCGCGAGCCAAAGAGCAGGCGCCGCCAGTAGGGCTGTAGATAGGGTAAATTGAGGGAAAAATTTGTTCTTGAGCCACGCAAACAGAGCTGAATAGACCGCCAGATATGCAACTAGTAGTCCCATCAAAAATAAATTGGCAATCAGCGGCATCCCGCCAAAACCAGAAATACTGACGTAAACCCAGCTAACGCCTGTAGCAAACTGGCCAAGTCCCCAGGCATAGCCAATCCACAGCGCGCGTTTAGGTGTCTGATTTGCTAAAAGGATGAGCAGTATGGCTGGGCTGAGAATAGCAACAGGCCATAGTTGGTAAGGAGCAAAAGCTAAAGTTGTGGAAGCGCCAACAAAAGCGGCCGCTAAGGGCCGCTTGCGGCGATGAAAGAGTTTTCCCGATTGGCCGGCGCGTTGGGATTTGAGTACAATCTGGTGGAAGGTCACTGGCAGCGCTGGTCAGTGGAGGAACGCAAAGAGTTGGTGGACTACTCCAATCAAAACAATGTGA
>CAZVYE010000419.1:0-315 GCA_964630895.1 uncultured Gammaproteobacteria bacterium
AGACCGCCATTTCCAAAAATCTTGCTCGCGATGCGTGCGCGGGCATCAGGGAGACGCCCCGTAAGTCTCACAAGCTCCTCCAAACTCTTAGCGAAGCGATCGCGAGCCATAGTCAAAACTAGCTTTCGCGACCAAAACAATAAAAGTGCGCTCACAACGAAAGCGGCAGCAGCAAAAAGGACCACCACCCACAGCATGGTCTGTTCACCAAAGGTGACAAATTTATCCACAAGAGGAATTGAGACGTGACCTTAACTCTGCATCCTGCGCGCATACCAATCCACCAAGCCAAGGCCCATTCCCTGACTTGCCAGA
>CAZVYE010000419.1:325-704 GCA_964630895.1 uncultured Gammaproteobacteria bacterium
TTCAGCCCGAAAGCGATTAAGAATGTTCTTGGTCTTGCTGCAACCGCAGTCACAAAAAGCCACGCCGCAAGAGACGTGTAGTTCGTTGCTTGGGTTCTAAACTCGCTGAACACAGCCGACGGTTTTGGAGTTTCATCTGAAATGGGGCGGTTTAGCATAAGAGAACGACCTATTAGCCAGTCTAGTCCAAACGGCGCTAGAGCCACAATCGAAATGGCTACACAACGTAAGATCGCAATGATCTGCAATCCCGATCATTCTGCACTCAGTGTTTTCAATCGACGAGAACAGTGTCGATATCTAGAAGCTGTCAGGAACCCGGTCATTACCTCAAGCCACTTTGAACCAATCAAGTTAACATCCAAGTTGGCGACAGCCA
>CAZVYE010000419.1:714-1920 GCA_964630895.1 uncultured Gammaproteobacteria bacterium
GGCTTGAGCAGAATAATCAGCACGCAACTTCGGGCTCGTCATCATACGATTTAGGGCTAAGGAAAGTGCGCAAGCGTCCTCTGGCGCAACGAGCATACCGTAAGAACCGCCGGCAAGGATTTCGGCTGTGGCGCCTGGGCAATTGGTTGCCACGACCGGCAGGCCGCATGCGAGTGCCTCTATAAGAGCGTTTGGATAGCCTTCATAGCGTGAAGATAGAGCAAAGATGCTTGCTTCAGCCAGTGCGGACGGCATGTCAGTCCTAAGGCCAGGTAGTGAAATTCGGCTCTCTAGACCTCGCTCCCTTATAAGCCGCTGCAAAAAGTTTCGTTGTGGACCCTCACCATAAATTACAAGATGCCACTTTGGATGATCAGGGGCGATACGGGAAAAACTCTCGATTAAGATATCAAAGCCTTTTTGTTCCACTAAGCGTCCGGCTGCGTAGATCGCATGGCCTCCCGAGCGTTGGTGGCCCTGGTTTATCCCGCCTTCGCTCAGAAGCAGCGGGTTGGCAATGACATGAACAGGCGACGTGAACTGCGCGCGGGCCCAGGCCGCTATAGAATCGCTTTGCATAATAATCGCGCTGCTCCAGCCATAGCTGAAGCGCCGCGCCACGCGATGCAGCGCTCCTAGTCCCTGTCTCTCAGGCTGATTCCGCTCCGAGATCAGAACTGGAATTCTCAAACCGCGAGTCGCGACGAGAGCAACCACGTTCGCCTCTGTCATAAAAGCAAGCACAATTTCGGGACGCACGCGCTTCAAAAGAGATCTCAATCGCAGTACACGTCTAAAGTTGCATATGGCCCTGCTCATCACGGTTGCGGAAGCCCGGTTCGTCACTGCGAGGCGATGAACAATGGGCCCGTGCAAACTTTGAAATGGCTGGGTCCTAGGATCCTCGAAAGTGACGAGATGAACGCAATGTCCTTGAGATGCCCAATGATTACTCAAGAGAGCAGCAACCCGTTCGGCACCACCAGGTCCAAGCGTAGGAATAACAAAGACAATACGCATCTGATCACTCAACTTTTAGGATCTTTAGCCACTCTGCGATAGCTCGATCCTCGTGGTGCTCCCCTGCCCGTGCTCTGGCAACGCGACCACATTTCTGACGTAGGGCATCATCTCGCGCCAATCTCACTATTGATCGCGCAGTCGCCGCAGCATCTTCGGTTGGGACGATTAGGCCAGCGCTTTCAT
>CAZVYE010000420.1:0-1909 GCA_964630895.1 uncultured Gammaproteobacteria bacterium
GTGACGGGTCCGCGCGGAGAGACTTTCTTTACGTCAAGGACGCTGCGGCGGCAGCCGTTGCGATCATGGAGCACGGAAAGGGGCCCATTAACATCGGCAGCAGCAGCGTTTATTCAATCCGTGAAATAGTCGAAATCATTGCAAATATTGCCGAAATGCAGGACGCAGTGATCTGGGACGCGTCTAAGCCAAATGGCCAAGATTTTCGAAGCTACGATTTAGGAAAACTGGACAAAATCGGTTTTAAACCGCAATTCTCTATAGAAGAAGGGTTACGGGAAACTTGGAATTGGTACTGTGAACAACAAGATCCAAAGAAGAACTGAGAAAGCAGGGCTGATAGCGGGCACCATCGTGATAAGCTGAGAGTTTCGCTACGGTAAAGCAATCAGATTTCCTGTATCTGGCACCTAGTTTTAACGTGCATATTCCACGGCCTCTAAGTTGCACAATGGACCGCGCCTACGGATGACCTCAGCCTTGAAAAGGCCATTGATCATTTAAGCCAGCGCGTTGTCACAACTTCGGCAGGACAGTGCAGATCGGCTCGATCCCATACTCATTGCTATGCATGTCGATAAATGACACCGTTACTCCGACCGACGGTCGAGCTCCGTCCCATTGCCCTCCTTTCTGTGATTGCATGGCAATCACAGAAAGGAGGGCAAAAATACGCTGACGCCTTACGCAGGATCTCGTTCGCCTGGCGCAGCTCGCGGTTTTCCCGCTCCAGCGCCTTCATCTTGTCGGTGATATCTGTTGGGACGCCTGCCAGCGGGAACTGTGTTGGCCTTGGTTGTCTAGCACCAGACGCTACGCACGCTCTCGGACCTCGGGAGAATATTTGTCTATTGTCTTGCTCATTGTGGCTTCATCCTACTCAGTAGTTGAAGCCTCCGGCAAAAAAACCGGGGCGGTTCACAAGCTTGCCCGGTGGCGGTATGACACGGTGGCCCATTCCGCGCTTGGCGGCGATCACCGGCGACCGCGCACCTAGCGCTTGAGCTTGTGGAGAGCTTTAAGCTCGGCGCGCTCGCGACTTTGAAGATGATGAGCTATGAAAGGAAGGGACGCCGCGAATAAGTGAGGGAATCAGAACATCAAGCCAAGTCAAATGCCGCGCAAATCTCCTCGACGTAGGCTTCTATTCCCCGCTTTTTGCGCCAATTTTCTCCTACCTCCGCTGCTCGGGTTCGCAAGATATCGATGTTCCGTGAGGCTTCAGCGACTTGTCGCGCCAATTCTTCAACATCACCTTCTGGCGCATGACTCCCTATTGCCTGACTTGTATCAATGGCTTCAGCCATCAATGTTTCGCTTGTCGTAACTATGACATGACCGGCACTCACCGCTTCTTCAAATACTGCGGAAACGCCGTATGAGTAAAAGTGCTTTTCATAAGGTAAGACCGTTATGTCGCAGCCAAGCACATATTTTAAGTACTCCGACCGCGAAAGATTCGTTGGTAAAATATCAACATTTCCTGGAAGTGTTTCGTCGCTCGGCCAGTTTTGCGCGATTATTCTGCAATCTGAGTTAGTCACAGCTTGTGCGATAAGAGGGAGGACTTCCGCACCTTTTGAACCTTTGGGTTGTCCGGGTGCCGCTATCAACACCGGACCCTTCCGATGCAAACTAGCTCGGTCTCGTGTGAACTCCGACAAATCGATAGGGTTTTTCACTATTAGGTAATTTACTCCGGTAATTGTCTTGAGCGTTTGGGCGAGACGCTGTGTAAGTGTCGTATACAACCGTCTACCAGGTAATGCGTAGCGGTTCATCTCACGAATTGCAGTTCTCAACAGCCGTCCTCTTAAGTTGGGCGCGCCCGTTTCATAGTCAAAAAACTGCGGCAACGTAACATTTGCGATCAAACGAGGCCGTCTTTCAGCAGATCGCGTTGAATACC
>CAZVYE010000421.1:0-1899 GCA_964630895.1 uncultured Gammaproteobacteria bacterium
CTGCGAAACTTGCCTACAAACGTGAAGCAAGACTATGAGCGGATTGCCAGTTTCTCGAACGCCGCCAACGTCGTCGAATGGAAGTGGTCTAAACGCTTCTACCAAATAGTCCGCCTTCCACTGAAGCGACTCACCTAAGAACCTGACCCCGGTCCTTGCGATGTCGATATATTCTAACTTTGGGTTGCTCATAATCTTTTCTAAGTCTCAGCGCAGCAACCAGTAGCCGAAAAATACAACAAGCAAGATGATTACAGTCCAACCAACTGGGCCACAACCTTGCTCTACGTCAGGCGGAACCTCCACTTCGGTCAATGACTCACCTTCTTCGCCAACTACTTCAGCACCAAGCTTGGTTGCTAATTGCTGCATTTTTCTTAGCGCCAAATTAGAGGGTGTTGTGACGTCAATAGCACCATCGCTCAGAATAAAGTACTCAGGGTTCTCCCGGTCTTCGGGCTGCCACTCCAGGTCGAGTACGCCGTCATCAAGTTCCACACCAGGGCTTGCAGGTTTGAATTCCAGGTCGTCCTGAATAGCGGATTGCAGCTCAAGAACCGTAATCTCTATATCGCGCTTGATTGTTACTACATAACTCAACGGCCTCTCCCAAACCCTCTGCTATGACTGAAAATTAGTCCTTCACACTGGCTGATTCAAATTTTTCCTAGAGATTATCTCGGACAACGCCTTGAATGTCCTGCCTTTTGGTGAATGCGCCTAGTATTTTTTCACCACCCGATCGATCACCTAACACTTGGAGAGTAAACGCATGCGAGAGCGGAATGTTGGCGTAATTCCAGTAGCCCAGGGGCTTCTGATACTTGTATGTCCATACTGTGATTCAATAGACGCGGCGAGACGAGTAGTGCCCGGTGCCATTTTTTGCCAACGAAAGTATGTTCTCGGAACCAGTGTATGGCGGGCAACGAAATATCGAACCTTCGCTCTTTGCTTCAATAGGTTTGCACGTCCAAAGCGCGTCGACTTCAGCGGCACTTGGCTTGTATTCAAAGGCAATATCAATGCTATTTAGATCCAAATCATGCGTTTCTCTGATTCTGGTAGCAGAGCGAGGGATCACGTCCGGTATCCAGCCCTTCAGATATTCCTCCGATGCCATCATGTCATTGTAATTTGCGTAGGAATTCTGGAATGTATCTAGCATCAATAGCTGCCAGATAAGAAACGCAGCGACGCCGAACCAAGCCGACAGACCGAAGATTACGTGCATGCCTTTACTAGTTTCCATGGGCGAGTGACTTCTTGTTGATCTGGCACTTAGAGTGGCAATCATGGACAGGCAGCCTTTAAAAGGCAACTTGCAATGGAAAAGCGGGCTATCCCAACTAGGTTACCGACTGGCAACCGGAAAATGTGGGTAAAGCTTGTCAAAGTGTGATTGAGATTTCACTTCGGTCTAGGGTTGGGTCATGCTTAGGTTTTTACGGCAAGTCATGTACTGCAAGTGTTGTAGGTGCAGGGGAATAGATTGATCTGAGCCCCTCCACGAGGGTTGCTAAATCAGAATGTCGGGGAGGGATCCAGTAAAAGTGTACCTGGGTGCCGTCTTGAAGCACGGCATGTAAACCATCCATGTCGACAGTGCATTCTGTTACAACGTTGTAGCCTGAGTTGATCTGATCGTAGTACTCGAAGTACACCGAATCCGGCTTTTCGTCGGTAACTTGCCAGAGGATATAGTCGTCATCTCCGTTTGTGGCCGCAACGGTATGAACGCCATTTTCTTTCTTGTTGACTATCTTTGTAGACATTTGGTCCAGTGCCCTATCGAATTTTATTGACAGATCCTGCAGTCTTCCCCGCTAACACACCTGGGTTCCTGCCTACTCAGGAACGACTGTTCACTGTCGCTGGCAAGGAATCAAACTGCGATTT
>CAZVYE010000422.1:0-1880 GCA_964630895.1 uncultured Gammaproteobacteria bacterium
CCACAGTAACGGTCTGCACAAAGTGATTCTGGGATTCGGGCTGCTCTTGGGCGAGCTGTGCCGACAAGTTTTCCACAATGCGATCAATCGCCGCTTGGGCCTTTGCAATTCCGTCTTCGTTTAGCGCAGCCAGTATGGCCTGACTGGATTCTCTACCTAGCGGTGCCAGCACCATTCCCATTGCTGAAAGAACACCTGCGTTGGCCGGTATGAGCACTCGCTGCATGCCCAAATTTTCGGCCAGCGCGCAGGCGTGCAAACCGCCGCCCCCGCCAAAGCAGCAAAGTGTGAAATCCCGCGGATCATGGCCGCGCTGCTCCGAGATCACTCGCAGCGCACCGGCCATCTTCTCATTGGCTACGCGAACCACTCCTTCTGCTGCTGTTCGCACATCCAATTTTAGTATCTCAGCAATGGGCTCAAGCGCTTTGCTTGCCCGGGCCGGATCGAGAGTCAGACCGCTGCCCAGCGAAGAGTCCACATCAATATGGCCCAACACCAGGTGCGCATCGGTAAGCGTGGGCTCTGTGCCACCTTGCCCATAGCACGCCGGTCCCGGATTTGCGCCCGCAGACTCTGGTCCCACGTGCAGCATGCCACCGGCATCTACAGACACCAGCGAACCACCCCCAGCGCCTATCGTGTGAATATCGGCCATAGGCAACGCCACAGGATATCTATCAATACGACCTTCCCGCCCCATGGTGATGGCGCCATCTATCAGCGAGACATCCGTAGATGTTCCACCCACGTCCAGCGTAATCAGCTTTTCAATACCCTGGGTTTTCCCTGCGGCCATTGCGCCCACCAGTCCGCCAGCTGGACCTGATACCAACAGACGAACCGCCTGCTGCGCAGCCTGACTGGCTTCCACGCAGACACCGTTGCTTTGCATGATAGATAAAGGCTTGTCCCCCAGCCCTTGTTGCAAGCGCTTCAGATAACCCTGCATCCCCGGACCCACTAACGCATTGAGCCAGGTGACGACCGCGCGCTCGTACTCGCCTGCTTCGGGGAAAATATCCGCCGAACAGGACTTAAACAAATCATCCGGCAAGGCCGCAGCAACCGTTTTTTCCATGGTTGGATCGACGAAACTAAACAGCAAGGCAATTGCTACCGATGTCACACCAGAAGTCGCAACGTCGGCCGCCAACTTTTGCAAACTCTGTTCTGAGAGCGCTGTTACCACGTCTCCCTTGGCTCCAGTGCGCCCATCAACTTCGAAACAAAGCTCCGAAGGTACCGGGGAGGCCTTACGCGCAACGGTTAACGTGTACATCTCCTCACGATTTTGCCGACCCAGCGTCAGCATATCGCCAAAGCCCTGATTACTTACAAAGGCGACTTTCGCGCCCTTACCCTCAAGCACCATATTTGTCGCCACAGTCGTTCCGTGGCGCACCACAATCGCAGCATCCTTTACGCCTAAATCGGAAATACCTTTGAGGATTGCTTGTTCTGGTTGTTTTGGCGTTGAAAGCTCTTTATGCACGGTGATTTTGCCTGCATCCCAAAGGACAAAATCTGTAAACGTGCCACCCGTATCAACCCCCAAAACCGGTACCTTGGATGAACGACTCATAAACCAGAATCCAAAAGAAGCTTGTTTAGCTTATTGAGAATGATTATCATTTCGCTCTTATGAAACAGACTGGGAAATCGCAAACTGTGAACCGATTGTCTAAAATTTTCGCACTCATCACGCTTGGCATTCTAACCATCACCGCCGTATCGGCGGAAAGCATCGTGGTTTATTCGGAACGCAAAGAACATCTTATCAAGCCCCTGTTCGAACAGTTTACGCAAAAGACCGGTATTGGCGTGGACTATGTTACAGACTCTGCGCCGGTGCTCATTGAGCGCCTGGCCGCAGAAGG
>CAZVYE010000423.1:0-1877 GCA_964630895.1 uncultured Gammaproteobacteria bacterium
GGTTTGCGAAACCGAAGGGCATAGTCTCGGCTGAATTGAGACATACTGGTGTAACCAACCTGGTGTGCTGCGGTGCTCGCGTTTACGGCTTCTAAAAGCATCAGGCGTCGTGCTTCGGAAAGTCGTAGTCCCTTCTGAAATTGTAAGGGCGTAACGCCGGTCTCCTCTTTGAAATGCCGGTAAAGGGCCGTCTGGCTCATACACGCGACGCGTGCGATCTCTTCGGCGCGAATTGTTTGGCAGAAGTTCCGCTTGATCCATTGGATGGCTCGCTCGATTTGCTTCCATTTGCTTTCGGTCGGTGCGAATGAGCGCAATAGACGTCCGTGGCTACTCCTGAGCACCCAGTACAAAATTTCGCGCTCCACCATCGGAGCCAGCACGGGTATATCCGCGGGACGCTCCATTAAATCCAATAATCTGACAGTAGCGTCGAGCAGTTGTCGGGTGACTTCGCCGAGACTGGGGGCACCGTTAGTGTGGGCGCATTGCGTCGTCAGTTCGTCTGTTTTGAGTAGCAGGTCAACGAGGGCCTCTATATCTAGCTCCAATACCAGTGACAGTTGGGGCTCGGTAGCGGTGATCTTCTCTGCCTGTCTGGGACCTAGCGTCGGTAATGATATTTGCAGTACGTTGTCCCGTTCGGGTGATGGAAGATGTAGAGATGTCCGCGCGTTGGAATCTGGTGGTGGCGATTGCAGTAGAGAAAGCCTTGGTATCAAAGTGCTGCGGTAACATCCATTGCCGTAGCAGTAGCTCGCAAAAAGCTCGGACAGGATGGATGCGCGCATAGCTGGAATGTTTGCGCACCTGGAAATGTGTTCTGGATGAAAATTCAAGACTAGAGTTTTGTTCATCGCGAGTTACTCTTGACAATCAGAAGAAAAGTGGCGAGTGCAAAGCATCGAATGGCTCTTGGTCTGGGCCAGAAGCCTTTTCCATGATTTCCTCAAAAGTTTATTCCAACTCATCGTAGCGAAAATTGGATGGCCATCGATGCCAACTTACCGGGAATTGACCCGTCTGAATGTGTACGAGAGGCATGGTTTCCTCTCTCTGTAATTACGTGTTTTACTTTGCAGGCGGATCTATTCCACTAGCGTTGCGTTTAACGAAGAATGCCCAATCCATATCCAAATTCGAATGGCAGCGGTAATTTAGAATTGGTTGGGAATGATAGCTACTTATGACGTGTTGCGGCGGTACAAAAGTGCAAAATTTTGGTAGGACGCTGTCGAGATAATTGCCTGTAACCAGAATTGCCCTGGCTATGGCCAGATCTTTTCACGCGAAAATTCGATCACACAAATGGTTGTACATGCTCACTTGACCGCTAGGCTCCGCTGCGCATAGCGCGCTCTTCAGTCTAGAAAGGATGATCGTTAGGGGTTCTGTTTGGCTCTTGGAACCGACAGCTTAGACAGTCAGCTCAGCTTGGGGGGAATGATGTTGACGCGTGAGCACCATGCCGGTGAATCTGATCTGCCGCGACTGGCGGATAGTGCACCTCGATTATGGTGGTTTCCTTTCTCGGAAATACTGTCAGGGTAATTTCTAAAAGTGCTTTAAGTTCGTGGGAGGGTCCGATACGCCAGACATATTTTCAAATACCAATGGATCAAGTATACCTAACATAGGAAGCACATTAATGTTTGTGATTTTTGGATTCCCCTGCGCTTTCTATTGTAGGTAATAGTCTAATATGCTTACTTATACGTTCAACATACTAATATTGGGAAGCGTCGTTGGTCACTTAGGGTGGCCGGACTCCTACTTTAAGGTCGACCAAAGAAGAGATAGAACTCCAACCAGTTATCTTCGATTCGGCGAATTAGGGTCGATACGCTCACGCATAGGTCATAGACGTTCGAATATCG
>CAZVYE010000424.1:0-1873 GCA_964630895.1 uncultured Gammaproteobacteria bacterium
TCGTCTTTTTTGCACGCTACCAAGCCGAAAGTTACCACGGCCAGTAACAGCAGGTTGAGCACATTTCTCATTGTTACACTCCCTTTTAGAGTTTGCTTTAAATTCTATTGTAACGACCTGTTATCGACGGATTGGCGACCAGGCAGGTTCGCGTATGTCCCCTTGCGCAAACACAAGTTGATGGGCAGTCGGGCCCGAAGCCCCCGCGCCAAAAATGGGCACCGCGGATAATACACCCTGAGAACCGTTGCGAGAAGCGTACAATATCATGGTCCCGTTGGGGGCAAAGCTCGGCGATTCGTCCAGCGGGCCATTCGACACCAATCTGAGTCGCTTATCTTCCAAGTCAATCACACCAATCTTATAGTCATTACCACTACCGTTCACCAGTGCCAGCATACTGCCATCTGGTGCGATAGACGCCCGGGCATTGTACTCTCCATCGCGCGTCACACGCTCTGGTTTGCCACCGCCGCGGGCTGAAACCTTATAAATTTGCGGCTTTCCACCTCTATCTGACGTGAAGAACACCTCAGAACCACTGGCATCCCACGTGGGTTCAGTGTCAATAGCCCAGTGATTGGTAAGCTGAGTCAGGCGTCTACTTGCCAAATCCATCACGTATATCTCTGGGTTACCGCTGCGGGACAAGGTCAGCGCCAAGCGCGTGCCGTCCGGCGAAAACGATGGTGCCCCATTGATCCCCTTAAAACTGGCTAACAGTTCACGCTTACCAGTCGCCACGTCTTGAACATACACTGCAGAATTGCCGCGCTCAAAGGAAACATAGCCCAATTGACGCCCATCTGGCGACCACGAGGGCGATAAAAGCGGCTCCTGGGAGCGCACGACCGCTTGCGGATTGTAGCCATCAGCGTCGGCCACCATCAACGAGTATCGAATACCGCCGGCGACAGGCTCGCTGGTCACATAAGCCAGGCGAGTGCGAAACACACCAGGCTTGTCCACGATGTTTTCGAATACGGTATCGGCCACATGGTGCGCGGTATAGCGGAAGCTGCCCGGCTTGGCGTTAAACCCAATGGTAAACAGACGATCCTGATTGGCAACTTCCAGCAAAGTCGCGCGTACTTGATAGCCCTGCTCGACATCGCCCAAGACCTGGCCAATCAGTAAATAGTCGACATTGAGACGCCGCCACGTGCCAAATTTAACGTCTGCAGCCCGGAAAGGCGTTTCAATCACGTCCTCTTGGGCAAGGGTGCGAAAATACCCACTGCGGTTGAGATCGTTGCTGATCACTTCATGCAGTGGCGTAGCTGGTGGCGGACCATCTGCGTTCCAGGCAAACGGTACCACGGCGATGGGAATAGCGCTCTCCTGACCGCCGATAATCTGGATAACGACGTTGTCATCTCTGGCCGCTGCAATACCGCAAGCCAGCATGGTGAGTAAAAATATTAGAATTAAGTGTTTTTTCATCATTGAACCACAAATTCAAAGGATAGGATGCGTACGAAAACGTCTTCATAACCCTCTTAGGGCAGCGGACCTGACCTCTTCACCGCGTTAACGATGGACGCTCTGGTCGGCGCGTCAACTTCGCAGTCTGGCAGAATACTCACATCAAGAATATGTCCACCGGTTGACTGTTGTACTCGAACAGAGCACTTTTGACCGTCTAGGGCAGTCGCAGGCCTGCGCCAATTTTGCTTAACGAGTGCGGTAATTACCGCAATATATTCGGCCGAAAGCGTTGCCTCTTGCTCGGATTTTCGCTGGCTATCTTCCATTGCAAGAAGTTGCTTCAAACGCTCGTCCTCTAGCTGTTGTTGTCGCTTCGCTTCGTTGCGACGTTGTTGCTCCTCTAACTCTTTGCGCTGCGCATCTGCCTGCTCGGCCAGCTTGCGAC
>CAZVYE010000425.1:0-1844 GCA_964630895.1 uncultured Gammaproteobacteria bacterium
GTCATCTTATCGCGAAAAACTTATTGAACATCTGCTCGTTGCAGAATTCCTCAAATATTCCTGGCATAACCGGGAATGTGCCTTGGAAATTTCTCAGCCTGAGGTCGACAACAGTGGTTACGACCTTTTAGCTGAAGACGGCGGGATTATTCGCCACATTCAGGTTAAAGCCTCCAAAAAAAGCAGTTCAACGGCAAGCCAAAAGGTGAACGTTGCCTTGCTCAACAAGCCCTCTGCATGTGTGATTTGGATACTCTTCGACGAAACTACGCTAGAGTTCACCGAGTTTCGCTTTTTTGGAGACGTTGCTGGGCGCCCGTTGCCGAGCCTAGATGACTTCAAGACTGCAAAGCACACGAAAGCCAATTCCAAAGGCGTCAAGAAGGAGCGACCCGCTATAAAGGTAATCCCGAGGGGGCAATTTCGAGTGCTCAAAGATATTGATTCTTTATATAGAATACTGTTCGAAGATGTCGACACGTAGTAACAAACAGTTTCACCGCTTCGAAGCAAGGGGGAAACGGCTGGATTCCCGCCATTACGCGGGAATGACTAAGGGGTGGCGCTAGTACCAATAATCGTCTGGGACAATTTTTCCGGCTTTTGCTTTTTCGCATAGCGACTTGGAGCCATAGTCACATTGCAACTTAATTGCTCGCTTGGACGGGTTTTCGAGTTGAGAAATCGGATACAGCAGCCCGCGTGCCAAGCGGAACCCGTCGGATGCGTTGGCAAATTCTCGCAAGGCTTTTTCCACTCGTAATGCATACGTTTTGTTGCTGAGCTGGCCCACCATCATTGCCGCAGACAAGCGATAAAAGTTGTAGTCCTTTGAGCTTAAACCTCGTTCGGCAATTCCAAACCAGTCTTGCACCGATCCGTGTGTCCTAAGCAAGTGCAACTGTTGGTAGGCGACTTGGTCATCAACGCTAGACTGCGGATCAGGACTCAAAGCGATACTTACAATCTGGGAGCGATGGGCATCTGACAACTCGGTGGGGAAGTATGAAAACAGCAACAGGAATTCAGCAATCTCATCCTTGGTTTGGCCCTGCATCTGTTGTTGCGAGGCCCATTCGAAGATCACTTGGTGGCCTCCTGGTAGTCTCTTCAGAGCGTCCATCGCCGGGCGGACGGAATTGCCCTCTTCCAGTGCATTTCTCAGGAAGTGGAAATTTACGGGTTCCCAAGGCACATGGGAAACTACTGGTTCGCCTAATAGAGCCCGGTCCAGAAATGCGTTTGTGTAGAGCGATAACGCACAGTCCACTTGGACAAACGCGTCACCCTCCGACTTGGTGAATAGAATGAGCTGATCGCCCTTTCTGGGCCACTCACGATTACCAACAGGAAAACGAACCTTGATCGGCGACTGTGGCGTGTTTTTCCAGCCGTGAAGCACGCGCACGGTAGAAGTCACGACGAGGTACTCATAACCCGCTTGAGTGTGGGTTGTTTGGATACCTTCATCCAAAACTTCGCCGCTGAACACCTGCTCTGCTGATTCCATGCGCTCCGAAAGCACCGGCGATACACATCGAGACATTGCGTCGCTACTAAAAAGCGCTAGCGTCAAGATTAGAGCTACATACTTCATGTCAGCTTACCCTTGGCTTGTCTGGTTGGGTGCATTTCATGATGCCGCGTGTGTATCGGAACGCAACTGCATACTGCAAACGTTGGGTTACGATCCAGTGCTAAGTTTTGCGTGGTTTTTACCTGGCCTGATCCAGGCGAGCTAGAAATTGCTTAGTTTGATGGGACCGATTTGGCTGGGATCAGTTTTGGGCATGCGTGATTTGAGAATCAAATGCCTAAACCGTGCCACGCATAAAATGACTAAA
>CAZVYE010000426.1:0-1841 GCA_964630895.1 uncultured Gammaproteobacteria bacterium
ACGCTTCAACTGTGAAAAAACTGCCACCCGATCACCGGAAGCAATAACTTGCTTAACGGTAAAGGACTTGTTGGGTTCCGCAGATGCGCTGTGCTCCATTGCATGAAGCAGCGATTGGCGATCGCACGGAAAGTAAACGTTGTGATGCTCAAATGACTCTGCGATATAGCGCGCATACGCATCGCGAACCTTACCGGCGGCTACCATGGTCAGGAAGTCGGTCGCAATCTCTGAGTTGTTGTTGTCCGCCATGTTGGTCTCCAGAAAGGCTGGCGTTAGATGCGTCTATATTCGTAACTGATCGACCGCCTGTTGATCCTATTTCCATTTATTTACAAGTCAATCATTTAGTGACTTTTCACGGTCGGTAGACGACGCACCTTGCGATGCCGTGATGGATTTTTGAACGACATTGGGGCTAGGCATCTCGTTTACGAGCTCGCTGAGCTCCCCCAGATTGATCGTCACTGTGGACGCTGAGTAACCGAGCCAAACCCGGCTGAACTGGAAATGGGCTGGGTGTTGATGGCAGCACCTTGTTACTCGACGGCGCTTAATTGCCCTCAGACTTTTGGTAGCGCAAATCGACGGACATGTAGGTAGCGAGGGCGGTTGCACAGAGCGTCTGTGAGCCGTCATTCGATACGGCGAAAACGTCACTTCGACATACGGTTAGTGTCCGACCGCATTTGAGTACTGTGGCGTCTGCAATGAGATTCACGCCTTGACCCGGCGACAACAGATTCAGCTTGAATTCGACAGTTACATTGGTGCGGTCGGCTGGTAGCAGTGAGAAGGCGGCGTATCCTCCACTAACATCGGCCATGCTTGCAACGACCCCGCCATGAAAGAAACCGTGCTGCTGGGCCAGCGCGTCGGTGAATCCAACCTTCAGCTCACAATGTCCGGGTTTGAGCTCAGACATTTCGGCGCCCAGCGTCTGCATAAACCCCTGGCTTAGAAAGTTCTCCCGCGTTCGTTGCTCAAACCCGGGATCGCGCGGCACAAAAATCATGCGTCTGCTCTAACCTCCATGTTGTCGAGATTTCTCGTGCCATAGTAAAAGCACAGGGATACCGGCGATAACTATATTTCCGGTTGAGCCATCGGCATGTGGGTAGGCGCTGGAATATAGTGGCAGCCTTCAAGCATAGGGTAGTTTCTTTGCTTTTCGCTCGAGGTATACCGTATTTGAACGCAGGGATTTGGCAGACTCGTTTAAAAGAACAGAGCATAGGAATGGCGGTATGCCGCCAGAGAGGGCTGAATGCTAATCAGTTTTGAGCGATTGCGGTATCTGAAATTGATTGCCGAACTCGGCTCGATTTCCGCGGCAGCCCGGCAACTGGGCAAGAGTGCCTCCGGGGTAACCCAGGTGATGGAGGCGTTTGAGGCGGATCTCGGCATCGCCCTGTTTGAGCGTCAGCCGGGCAAGGCGGTGCGCCTGACCAGCTCCGGCAAGAGCTTTTACCTGCAGGCAATGGAATTGATTCCACAACTGGAGGCGCTGGAGAAAAAGGCCGCGGCGCTGCAGGCCGGCGTGGAAGATGCGCTCAACCTGGCGCTGCACGGATTCAGTTACTTTGCGTTTATCAGTGATGCGCTGCGCATGCTCCAGCAACAGTATCCGTCGGTGACCATCAACCTGCTGGATATTGAAAATCCGGCCAGCCTGGCGAAAGCGGATATTCGCCTGTCATTGATGCCGGTGGAGCAGCAGCGCGGTATGCGCTCGGTAACCCTGTTCAGTTTGATGTGGCAACTGGTGGCCGCACCGCACCACCCGTTGGCCAGGAAGAAAGGGCAGCTGAGCCGCGCCGATCTCGGTCAGTACGCCCAGT
>CAZVYE010000427.1:0-1836 GCA_964630895.1 uncultured Gammaproteobacteria bacterium
CCATCTGATCTAGGACTGAGTTGGCGGACACAGGCAGCTTGATGGCTACTTCGTGAAAGCACGGCGCGCTGAAGTGGCGTTCAACACCATCCAGTTTGCCCAGTCGATCCATCAGTTGGTGGGTATTGTGATGGCTGGCAGCCGCTACCTGTTCCAGACCATGTGGTCCCAGTAGCGCCATATAAATTGTTGCTGCCGTGACCAACAGCCCCTGGTTGGTGCAAATATTGGATTTCGCCTTGTCGCGACGGATGTGCTGCTCTCTGGCCTGCAGAGTCAGCGTAAAGCCCTCTTTCCCATCCAGGTCTGTTGTGCGACCAACCAGTCGACCTGGCATTTGTCTAACCAGGGCCTGTTTACAGCACAGGATGCCGAAATAAGGTCCACCAGAAGACATGGGACATCCCAGAGGCTGACCGTCACCGCAAGCAATATCAGCGCCGTTTTCGCCCCACTCACCGGGCGGTTCAAGCATTGCCAGGGCGGTTGGGTTGATAACCGCAATGGCAAGCGCGCCCAGCGCATGTGCCTTATCGGTCAGTGCGTCGACTTCTTCAAGTACACCAAAAAAGTTTGGTTGCGGAATTACGACCGCACAGATGTCTTCGCCTTCGAATCGGTCCAGGCTGGCTGGATCAATTCGACCTGTGTCGGCGTCGAAATCCAACGTTTCCAGAACGATTTCCTGCGGAGCAACCAGCGCGTTCAGAACCCTTCTGTAAGCAGGCGCCAGAGTCTGGGGCACCAAAATGCGTCTAGACTTGGATTTGCGATTACTGCGTACCGCCATCAATACCGCTTCAGCCAACGCGGATGCGCCGTCGTACAAAGATGCATTTGATACATCCATGCCTGTCAAGTTGGCCATCATGGTTTGGTACTCGTAGATGACCTGCAAAGTACCTTGACTGGCTTCAGCCTGGTATGGCGTGTAGGCGCTATAAAACTCCCCACGGGTTGCGATCTGCCAAACTGCTGCCGGTATATGGTGTTCGTACGCTCCAGCGCCAGCGAAACACAGCGGGTGACCGTCTTTGGCCGCTAGCTCACGCATGGCGCGAGTAACGGTCATTTCATTATCACCATCGGGCAGGTCGAGGTTTTTTAGCCGCAGCTCTGCCGGTATTTCATCAAACAGATCGTCAATGCTGTCAACGCCGATGGCGCTGAGCATTTCTTCAATGTCTGTCTCGGTGTGGGGAATAAAAGGCATTTAGTCGTCGTCTTCCAGTTGGCTTTCGTAGCCGTCAGCGTCCATCAAATCACTGAGTTCGTCTTCGTCGTCAATGCGCAGGGCAAACAACCAACCGTCCTCATAGCAAGATTCGTTGACCATCTCAGGTGCGTCTAGCAAGCTGTCATTGACTTCGACCACTTCGCCACTCAAGGGTGCGTACACGTCGGAAGCGGCCTTCACCGATTCCACCACCGCACAGGCGCTTTCTTTATCAAGATGATCGCCAACTTCTGGCAGCTCAACAAATACCAGGTCGCCCAACAGGTTTTGCGCGTGATCGGAAATTCCGACGCGGACTAGATCGTCATCTTCGACGCGGACCCACTCGTGAGATTTTGTAAAACGCAGATCGCCTGGAATATCGCTCATCTTCACTACTCCAAATTTCTCAAAAAAGCTCCGGCATTAACGTGCTCGGATGTCGCTTGGCGTGCTCAAATTCCGTCGCAAGCCTTGCCGTTGCGCACAAACGGCGCCTTCACCTTGCGTACCGGTAATAGTTTGCCACGGATGTCGACCTGTAGCGTATCACCCGCATCGTGAGGAACTCGCGCGAACGCTACCGCCTTGCTCAAAGTGGGCGAAAAGCTGCCGCTGGT
>CAZVYE010000428.1:0-1833 GCA_964630895.1 uncultured Gammaproteobacteria bacterium
ACTCGCTGAACGGCTGTGTGTGTTTTGGCGGATAGTTGTAGTTGGAATGCTGCCAATGGCAGCGCTGGCACAAACTGGGATGACATGGAAATCAATCGATCCCGCGTTTTATCCCACAGAGATTCGCGCCATAGAACAGGATTACAACAATCCCGATCGTATTCTTTTGGCTACAGCTGATGCTGGGATTCTTTACAGTGAAGATGCTGGTCGGTCTTGGAACAGCAGCCAAATAGCTTTGAATCAGGTCGGCGCTATTGTCCAAGACCCCAATCAGCCCAACCGCTGGTATGCTGCGCCCCACTTTCTGCCTTACCCGTTGAGTACCCAGCACGATGCCAGAGGCGCCTACCGTTCAGATGATGGTGGTGTATCGTGGGAATTTCTCGGGGAAACAAGCCAACTGACAAAGGTCAGACAACTCACGGTCCATCCGATCACAGGCCATCTTTTTGCCGCAACTGACCAGGGTATTTACCGCTCCACAAACAACGGCGCAAGTTGGCAAAGTTCGCTAACTGGCTTCGATGAATTCTTCGACTCGTCAATTATCGTGGTTCCCAATGGGGAGCTTGTTGCTGCATTTGGGACTCAAGTTGAACCTTGGCAACGAAGTGGCCTTTTTCTGCGAAAAGTTAGTTAAGTATCGGAATAAAAAGCATTTTTCAAAGAATTGCTTTGGGTTGCTTGTCTCGAATTCCTTCATTAATAACAAGCTAAATTGTACTTTTCGGTTTGAAATGAGTGTAAACAGACAACATCAAGCGTCCTTAATCCAAACCCTATAGTTTTAGCACTTGATAGCCGTATTTGACTCGCTTGTCGATGAAATGAGCAGACTCGAAATACCTCTACCCCGTGATAAAGTTGTCTCTAGAGCTAGCGACTATTTACCACGTCATGGGGAGGCTCGTATGAGAGAAATTCGAACGGAAAAAAGCGCTGCAGTCCTGAATGTGCCAACATCTGGTTGTTGCTTGTTGAACCTAGGCAACGAAGTGGCCATGTTCTGCCAAGAGTTAGTTAACATATTGTATTAGAAAGGCTTTTGCGAATATTGCAAGGTGTCGCTTGACTAGGCTTTCTACAAGCCCTTTGGAGCCTGTAAGAATTTCTGTGTAACCGCCGGGGTTAAACGTAATCCGTTAGTCGGCCTTCAAATTCAATCATAAAGCGGTTCAGAGCCGGCTTCCAATTCCGGATCGGCATGGTCCACTTTTTGGACGCTTCGCGGATCGCCAGATAAATGACTTTCATCGCGGCGTCATCGGTCGGAAACAACTTCCGTTTCTTCACCGCCTTGCGTATGACGCTGTTGAGCGACTCAATGGCGTTGGTGGTGTAGATGGCACGGCGAATGTCCGCAGGGTAGTCGAACAGGGTGTTTAAGTTGTGCCAATGTGCCTGCCAGGTCCGGCTGATTTGCGGGTACTTATCGTCCCATCGATCAGCAAAACGCTCCAGCGCTAAGAGTGCCTCGTCCTCTGTTGTTGACTGGTAAATCTGCTTCAGGTCAGCCGGAACCGGCTTGTAGTCCTTCCAAGGCACGTACTTCACCGAGTTACGTACCATGTGCACGATACACAGCTGGATGCGTGTCTGAGGGAAGACTGCGCTGATGGCGTCCGGGAAACCCTTTAGCCCGTCGACGCAGGCAATCAGGATGTCGCTCAGGCCACGATTTTGCAGCTCCGTGAGTACGTTGAGCCAGAACTTGGCACCTTCGTTCTCAGACATCCACAGACCCAACAGCTCTTTGTGACCCTCCATGGTTACACCTAGCGCAAGGTAGATAGCCTTTTTGATGACCTTCTTGTCCTGCCGAATTTTGAC
>CAZVYE010000429.1:0-1807 GCA_964630895.1 uncultured Gammaproteobacteria bacterium
CCACCCGGGGGATACGGTTGTCCTCCCGCCCGATGGAGCGTTCAAGTTGCGTCTATACGTCAGACTGCTATTCCCCGATCCATATCAGGTCTACAGCCGTATGACGACCTGGGTGGGCAACCGCAGTGTTGACGTTTCCCGACTAGATAACTTCGAACGCTATGTGCCCGAAGGGGCAACAGACTTTGTGCTGGAGGTAAAGATACCTGAAGAGGAAATCCTGAGGCTGGAAGCCGCTAGGCATGCAGGCGAAGGTACCGCGGCGTTTGCGCTCTGGAATGACTTTGTGCGCGCGAGCGACTTCCAGGCGGTGCTGCCGGTGAGAGAGCACATCCACCTGACCTCGATCAGGTCTTCAAACTTGCTGTCTCTCGACCCTGATGCGGACCGTGATGAAATACTCAACGAACTGGATAACTGTCCCTATCAAGCGAACGCCGACCAGCGCGACTCTGATGGCGATGGTCGAGGTGATGCCTGCTATGGCTATCCGATCCGTTTTGTGGACGATAGTCGCCACGGCAGGCGACTGGTTGGAGGGGCGTCCTCTGGCAGGGACGGTCATAGCCTGTACCGGTTTACTGCAGACATGCCATATCAGTACAGCGAATGTGACAAGACCTGTGCCCAGTTCTGGCCGCCGGTAACCGTCTACGATCGGACAGAGCTCGACCGCTTGCCGACGGATAAGGAATTCGGTGTTGTTGAGCGGGATGATGGCAGCCTGCAGCTCACCATGGACGGCTGGCCCCTCTACTTCTATGCCTCTGACTTGCTGCCGGGTGAGCTCACCGGTCACCTTATCAACCAGGAATGGCTGCTAGCTGCCGAGAGTAATGAGGCTTTCGAGTATGGCTGGGCGCAGACGGAATACCAGGTTGACGAGGACGATGGCTTTATCGACCTGACCTTGTACCGCACCGGAGATCTCGCGTTACGCTCCAGTGTCGTCTTCCTGGAGGCGTCGGGGGTTGAACGGCAGACTGGCGAAGAAGAGTGGACGACGGCCTGGTCCTATGATTATGGCTTTACCCAGTATTCCGTGGAGTTCCCGCTCGGGGAGAGTCACACCACGGTCCGAGTGGAAATCAAAGATAATGACCGGGAGGAAAAAACCCGGGCGTTAGAAATTCGCATGATCCCAAGCTCCCCGGAAGACACCGTCGCAGATTCCGGCAAGGTTCGGATTTTTATCAATGACGATGACGGCGTGCAGGAAACCAATAGCGGAGGTGATGATGACGGTAGTGGCATCGTTTCCGATAGTGAAAATACCATTGAAACCAGTGCCAGCAGTAGCAGTGGACGTTCCGGTGGAAGCTTGGGAATTGTATCGTTAGTTCTTTTACTCATGCTGCGTGGACTCCGGCCACCCTATCGCGGAATTCGGTTCCAGAGCCTCTGATTACCTTCAGCAAGGCGCCGGCAACCTAGGCGAGAAGGCGAGCATTTAGTACTCCATTCTTACGTGAAACCACTGTGGAGCTGTCTTCCTGATTTATTCAAATACTACGTGGCCCCTGCGGAACAATGCCTGTGGGGTTGAGTGCTTTGATCGAATAGTACCCGGCTTTGATATGCTCCAGCTTCACCGTTTCCCGCACACCCTTTAATTCGAGTACGCGCTGCATGTAGCGATGCAGGTTTGGCATTTCCCTAAGCGTATTGCGATTGCACTTGAACAGGCCGAAATACGCAGTATCAAATCGCACCAGCGTGACAAACAGGCGGATGTCGGATTCGGTGAAGTCATCGCCGAACAAAAAGTGTCGGCCGTCGGCGAGTCGCGATTCCAGCTCATCCAGTG
>CAZVYE010000430.1:0-1789 GCA_964630895.1 uncultured Gammaproteobacteria bacterium
CCATAATTATTAGACCTTATCTTGGCCGAGTGGCGGGTTCGGAAAGCCTTACGATAACTTCGTTGCGTTTCCAGTCTCCAGCAAAAGCGGCAGGGAATTGCAGATTGGTAATCCAGCGCAGCCCATCGCGAGAAATCTTCATGTCCCCCACCTCGAATACTTGCGCGGGGCTGCTGCCAGTGCATCCGGGGCAGCGGGTGGGGTCTGAGAGCATAATCATATCCAGCTTGAAATTGGCCCCGCCAACAAAATAATTACTGCTTATGGTCCAGCGCGGTTGTCCTTGCGCATCGTAAAGATAGGCCACAATAGCTCCTTGATCACCTTGTGTGGTCCAGGAAAGTCCATACCCTGGCCCATCTTCACGGGACCAGAGCCCAGTCTGGTCGGGAGTAGCTACATCGTTGGAAACCTCCAGCCAGGACAGTGATTCAGTGCCGGACTGTTCTTCCAGCACCCAGCTCATGGTTGCACCGCGCTCATCATCAAACTCAATGGCCATTGAACCAACTTCTGTTGATGTGGCAACGCCGTCGTCCAGCGTAAATCGAAGCACAGGCGCTTGGTAGGTAAAGCCGTCCAGCTTGCCAGCGGTGAAGTACCAAACCGGTTTGCCGTCTTGCTCATAGCTGTACCAGACTACGCTGAGCTGATCGCCAAAAGACTGTATATCCAGTCCCCAGCCCGGCCGATTGGGATCAAACCATAAACCATTGTTGGGTTTGATCACTCGGGTAGCGTCTGCCGGGAATCGATCAAGCTGCTTGGGTACTGTTATTAACCGAACCGGTTGATCCAAACCACCTGCGCCCGGAGCAACAAGCTCCGCGATAAGCTGACCGCTCTGTGGATTGTATTTTAGGATTCGATTGCTGGATTCCATGGAGACCAAAAGGGTTTCATCGGGGGCGTAGGCCAGCGAGCCGAGGCGTTCCAGTGGTGGTAGATCAATGCGTTTGCCCTTCGCCGGGCCGCCAGCGGCGTCCAGGACTATGACCGCATTACGCTCGCGGTCGCCTACATAAATTTCGGTTCCTGCTGTATCTATCGCGATGTCCCGTGGATCGCGCAGCAGTGTTCCGCCAGGCAGCGGTACTGGATCCCCGGTAAAAATAACCGGTGAATCGTAGAAATACACTGTGGGCGAAATTGAATCCAGCACAAAGATATCGTTGTCGCTATTAGTGACTATGTCTTTGATGCTGGCCGTTTGTGGCAGGCCAAAGGAACCAAAATAGCCAAAGCGTACGGGTCCAAATACTTCCAATTGGGTTCTGCGTTGAACTGCGGTGAGGATTTCTGTGGGACGGCGCATTGCGATAGCCGTTGGAAACCCGCTGTTGATTGCTACGCTAAATGGAGGGCGCTCGTCGTAAGCTGGAGCGATGGTTCTCACGGTCTTACGTGTGTATGGGTCGACTTGAACCAGGTCGCTGGAGGTGGTTAGAAATAGTCGCTGGGTCACCGGGTCATAGGTCATATCTGACTGAAATGTGATTTCTCCTTCCTCGGGGGGAACTTCAATGCCTCTGAACTGACCAGTAGCACCGTCAAATCTCAATATTCGGTTGTTGCCAGTGCTTGCAACCAAAACGTCGAAACCATCAGCTAAGGTATTGAAGCCATCTGCGTCTGCGTCTAGCTCATCTACGTCGGCAATGCCGTTCAAATCGGTGTCGCTTGTTCTTAACTCGTCCCTTGGGAATGCGTCGTCGGCATCGGCGACAAAGTCCATATCATTGTCTATTCCAACTTCTGGATTCAGGTCGTCGGCATCTTCAAAAGAAAA
>CAZVYE010000431.1:0-1784 GCA_964630895.1 uncultured Gammaproteobacteria bacterium
ACCGGCAAGATCAGCAATGAGACTGAGCGACAGCAGGCCCGGGAAATCCTGTTCTTACGCCTTATGGAGCTAGATGACAATACTGCTTATCAATTGGTACAAGATAGCCAGGAAACGCTCCAATGGCAGCTAGGACTTATCTACTTCGAACAGTCTGCCTTTGAACCATTTGACAGTCTGTTAACCAAAATAGCGGGCCTTGACCAACTCAACTTGCAGCAAAGCGCTTTATCCAAAATATTCGGTGCCGGACGCGTAATCCAACCGAGGGAAATCAACCGCCTGATGCAAGAGTTTTCCAACAGCGAGCTTTCCGACATGCAAATGACCGCTATAGTCTTGGATGCCGTAGAACAACTAGCGAAGGCGAACCCCAAACTGGCATTTGACTTCCTCACTGGTGTTTCTCAGCATGACCTGCAATTCGATCTGGCAAACAAAGTTGGCTGGAGTATGCCGTCCTCGTACCTTGCAACCGCGCGATCGCGGCTAGACGAAGTGAATAACGCGGTTGCCCGTCGGAACCTGGAAGGCAGATTATGGAGTCGAATAGCTGAGGAAGATCCAGAAGCGGCGATGGATGCATATTTAGCTGGTGAATTAACTTTTTATGACAATGACCAGATTGTTGGAATTGCGATTGACGCGATACTAAGGACCGATCCGCAGAAGGCGAAAGATTATGCCGACCTTCTTCCCGACATTAATGCCAAATCGCAGGCTTACAACCGGATTGTTTCGCGCCATTTACCCGACTCACCCGATAAGACCATGGCCGAAATCGCCGCAATAGGCGATACGTCTTTACGCAATGAGCTTGTCCCCCTGGTTTCTGGTCAACTTGCCAAATTGGCACCAGAGAAAACTCTGACATGGGCCGAGCAATTGGATCCGGGAAAAACCGGCGTATTCTCGCAGGTATTGATTTTCGTCTCGCAACAAGACCCCGAATTGACGTTTGAATATGTGCTTGATTTGGAGGCATCGCCCCTACGCAACCAACTTTTAGGTGGCGTGATTATTCCTTTGGCAAACCGAGACAAAGCCGCTGCGCGCGAAAGAATTTCTCAGTTCCCTCCGGGCAAGACTCGCGCAAGAGCTCTCCTAAGTCTTGTCCAAGTGTGGGACTCCGTAGACACCGCAGACTCGATAGCGTGGCTTACAACACTACCTGCTGAAGAATCGACTCCCGCACTAAGTTACTTGGGCGAACGTTTGTCTAAGACCGATCCGGTACTAGCTAAAGATTTGACTAAGCAGTTGCCTGATGCAGCTCAACCAGCATGGATAACTGGATTTATCGGCGATCTTTCGGCACTGGAACCACGCATTGCGAAGTCGTTCCTGGAGGATTGGAGTGGTCACGAGAACTACGCCAATTGGTTTGCCACCTACTTGCAACGTTATGCCAGTAATGATGCGGCTGCGGCGTTGGAAGATATGGCTAATATTGAGTCAGACAGCGTATACGATCAGATAGCCAGCAGAATCACGATGGCTCTAGCTCTAAACGATCCAGCCGCTGCCACCAAGTGGTTTGACCGACTACCTTCCCAGCGTCAATCGGCCAAAATTGCATCGACTATTGCAACTGTGCAGTATCATTCCGACCCAAAAAAGGCGCTGCGCTGGGTGAAACAACTCGAATTCTCTGAACACAAAGATCTTGCTGTAAAAACCATCGCGGAGTCGTTCGACTTCGAACTGACCCAGGCAGAAAAGCTTCTGGATATAGCGGAATCTGAAGAGGTCCGGTTCGCCATGGTGCAGGCAATGATGCAACG
>CAZVYE010000432.1:0-1710 GCA_964630895.1 uncultured Gammaproteobacteria bacterium
GCTTTGGTGCTTTGCTGCGCAAGCTGCATTGCAGTGGCAGGAAATTCTGGCTGTGACGATCTGCGCGGTGGACAGATCAATTTTGCAGTGGATTGGCAGACCGATATCAAACCCATCATGAACACCATGCTGGGCGGTCGATGTACGGGCTGCCATTTTCCTGGCACGTTCCCAGACCTGACCGATGTGGGCGGCGACGCGATCTACAAAATCGTCAATTCGTACGTAATTCCAGGAGAACCATTGGCAAGCGGATTGTTTGACAAAGTGAACTGTAACCAACCGCTGGTCGGGGAGCGCATGCCCTTGGACGGTATCCCACTTGAGCTGGAAGAGCAGGAATTGCTATACGACTGGATCGCGCAGGGGGCTTCAGGGGAAGTTGACCCGCCGATTTTCAGGGATTTTATATTTAACAATGGCGCTGAAAGCAGGCGCTGGTACTGAGACCAAAAAGGCCTGAGCAGTACAGATTATCTGCTTGGCTCTGATTGGCTCTTGCTCGGAGTACCGTATGACAAGACAGTATTGTTCTGCCAAACGTGGCACTAAAGCCATCAGGCGTATAGGGGGCTACTCATCGCCTGTTGTTGCATCGCCCAAACTTCATCTATTGCGCATTGGTCTACTTTACATGCTCCTACTGGGAGCAGCCGGTACGCAGGCGCAAATGGTATTCCAAGATGGTTTTGAGCCATCGGTGCCAGCCACACCACAAAGCAATGCAGAAGCCGCCCGCTTCCTGACACAAGCTACATTTGGACCCACTGAATCTGATATTCAGCATTTGAGAAGCATTGGCTACAGCGGCTGGCTAAATGAACAGTTCTCCGCGCCTGCCTCACTCCAGGTGCCCTATCTTGACTATATCGATTCACTAGGACAGCCGGTGTACCACAACGCACGCATGGAAGCCTGGTGGCTGCATGCAGTGACTGCGGAAGACCAACTACGACAACGGGTGGCTTATGCCTTGAGCCAGATATTTGTCATTTCCGACATTAGCGATGCCTTAGGTGGTCCTTATGCAGTAGCGCACTACTACGACCTGTTAATTAACAACGCTTTCGGCAATTACCGAGACCTTTTGGAGACGGTCACCAAGTCACCGGCCATGGGTTCATACTTAAGCATGTTGGGCAATCGTGCGCCTGATCTTTCACAAAATATTCGACCCGACGAAAACTACGCCCGTGAAATCATGCAATTGTTTTCTATTGGTCTCAATGAGTTACACCCAGACGGCACGCCAGTGCTGATATCCAATGAGCCAGTACCTACTTACGATCAGTTTCAGATCAAGGCCTTCGCGCATATTTTCACCGGTTGGCACTTTGGCAACTGCGACGGATTTGAGTTTTGCTTTCCCGGCTATCCTGAGGCAGTGGGCTGGACTGTGCCGATGCAGCCATTTTCGGAGTTTCATCATGTAGAAGCCGACAGCGATCCAGATAACGACGTATTGCTGATGGGCGTCACAAGGCCCACCGGAGGTACGCCGGAACAAAACCTGGATTTTGCGCTGGACAACATTTTCAGCCATCCCAACGTGGGCCCGTTTATCGCCCGCCGGTTGATTCAAAATCTGGTTACCAGCAATCCCTCACCCGAATACATAGCGCGGATGTCCGCTGTCTTTGATGACAACGGCAGCGGCGTCCGTGGCGACCTTCAAGCGCTGGTCCGAGCCATTCTGATGGACGAAGAGGC
>CAZVYE010000433.1:0-1651 GCA_964630895.1 uncultured Gammaproteobacteria bacterium
CTGTGGGTGCGATCCTGGGCAAACTGCCGACTCCGGACGAGTACCAGCAGTACGCGGCCAACCTGGACTCCATGTCTGCGGAAATCTACCGCTACCTGAACTTCGACCAGATTGAGGAATTCCAGAAATCTGCCGAAGAAGGCAAGCGCATCGCCGCTACCGAGATTCAGGATGTCGCCGTTTAAGCGATAACCGATCTCACGAAAGAGCCCTGCCCTAACCGGCGGGGCTTTTTTTTGCCCGCCCCAAGAAGCATCGCAAATCAATCCAGCGGACTGACCACGCCACGCTCATGGATACCGATGACATGGGTATAGATCATGGTGGTATTGATATCGTTGTGCCCGAGCAACTCCTGGATATTGCGAATATCCGTACCCGACGCGAGCAGCTTTGTCGCAAATGAATGTCTAAACGTATGACAGCTGGCCTTTTTGCGGATACCCGCTTCTGCCAGCGCCTTAGCCACGGCACGGCGCACCTGCTGTTCGCCCACGTGATGCCGCCGCATCACCTGGCTGCGTGGATCCATCGATCGATCCGGTGCCGGGAATATGTATTGCCAACCGGGACTGGTCGCCGCTTTCGGGTACTTTTTCGCCAGCGCATGCGGCAGATACACCGCCCCAAAGCCCTCCTCCAGATCCCGCTTATGAATCGACAGCGCCAACTCAATTTGTACCCGCAAAGGGGCCGCAAGAGAGTGCGGCAGAAGTGTCCGGCGCCACTTCTCCCCTTTTGCTTCACGAACAAAAATACACTTATGGCCAAAATCCACATCCTGCACCCGCAGCCTGACGGCCTCCATAACCCGCAGCCCGGAACCGTACATCAGGGAAACCAGTAACCTGTGATGGCCGTGCAAGTTATCAATAACCGCTGTTGCCTCTTCGTGAGTAAACACAACGGGAAGGCGCCGCCCCTTACTGGTCCTGTCGAAGTCCAACTTACCTAGTTCGATGCTGAGGAACTGGCGATACAAGAACACGATGGCGTTCAGCGCAGTTTTTTGCGTGTTGACGGATACATTGCGCTGCGCGGCCAAGTGCCCCAACCATTCATCCACCTCGGCTTTGCCCATCTCCTCGGGCCTGCGCATCTTGTGAAACCGAATGTAGTCCCGAATCCAGCCGCAATACGTCTTTTCCGTTCGATACGCCAGCTGCCGCCCACGCATAAAGGCACGAAGCCTGTCCATAAAACGAACCGGGCGTGCCGGAATTGGTACGGGTATATCATCCATAAGCGCTCCCTCGCCAAAAGACTGGTTATTTATACAGCATAACCGAGCAATGACCAATATTGCCCTGACATTGCAGTCGTCACGACCGTGATTTCCAGAGTAGCGCTTCAATACAGCGAAAACCGATTCAATATCAATCGGTTACCATCAGGAGCAGGCACTTGGGATAGTGGTCGCGGAGACCGTTTTGCCCTCCGGGCTTAGGAAGTGTAACCCTGCGGAAAGCTTGACGAATCAAGGGCTTGGCGTCATTCTGGCGGAAAATCTATTTTGAGATATGCGTCGTCGGGTTATCGGTCCTGACGACCACGATACAAATGTTATGTGAGACGAAGAATGAAACTTGTACTTTCATTAATCATGCTCTTTTGCAGTCTCGCAAATGCCGAGGTGCGTTTGATTAATGCA
>CAZVYE010000434.1:0-1651 GCA_964630895.1 uncultured Gammaproteobacteria bacterium
AATAGTCAGCGGGATCGATTCTTACTACCGAACGAAACCAGGGCGTAACCGACATCGACATTGAGCGATTGATAGCAGCCTCGTCCACGCCAAGTGCTGCAAACTCGGCTTCGGTAAACTTCTCTCGCGCTTGCGCCAATCGTTTCTGCAAGGCCGCTTCCAGCGCTTCGGCATCCAGAGACTCATCTTTAATAAGCACCATATCCTGACGTGAATCTTCGACCATACGGTTAACCAGCTCGGCGTCTGCACCACCCAGAATTAAAATGTCTCGAGATTGCCGACCCAGCAGTTCATCGAGCGGTACCGCTGGCGCCGCCAACAAGACCAGATAGTCCACCAAGTCATCCTGCATTGCCGCCATCGGCCCACTGATTCCACCTTCACTGTGCCCCAGGATGCCAATCGCGTCCGTATTTATGGCAGGCTGAGCCGCGAGATAGCGCACTGCTGCCGCGGCGTCGGTAGCAAAGTCCTGTACCGTTGAATTGATGTGATCGCCTTCGGATTGGGCAAACCCGCGGTCGTCGTATCGAAGCGACGCAATGCCTTGGCGCGCCAGATAGTCGGCAATAACCAGAAACGGCTTGTGGCCCATAAGCTGTTCGTTGCGATCCTGCGCACCGGAGCCGCTGACAAACACCACGGCGGGGAATGGCCCGTCACCTTCTGGAACGATCAGCGTGCCTGCCAGAGTAATATCGGCCTCCTCATTTTCAAAAGTCACATCGGTAGCCGTGTAGGGAAATGGGCCTTTTGGCTCCTGCGGGCGGTTTAGCGAGAATGCCTTCTCTTGCCGATGAAAGGTCAGATCGATCTCCTGGCCGCCTTGGGACCATACGCCTTCTATTGCACTGCCATCGGCATTCATGGTGCCGGTGTAGAATCCGCCGATAACAGGAATGCTGAGCTCTAGTTTCTGATCTGAGAAGGTGGTTTCCGCAACGGGAATGTCTGCTGCGCCTTGATCAATGCTGTTGAGCATGGAAGTGAGCGACCCGTCATTGTTCTTCACGGATAACGCCAAACGCAGCTGCATGGGACCTTGCTTGATCGCGCCCAGCCATTCCCCTGCAATACCTTCGCCCGCAACTCCAGTAATCTCGGCTGGCTTTTCTGGGGCCTTTTCTGCTCGGGTAAGCTCGAACGCCAACGTTTGGCCAGCCTGTGAAAAGTCCCCCGCGATAACACTGTTTTCTGAAAGCTTGCCGTCAAAGGTGGGAAGACCCGGTACGCCTCCCATTTCAAAATGCACTTGATCGTCGGTCACCGACACGTTGGATAGCGTGAAACCATTCAATCCCTGTGCAGGAATGTCAATGGTGCCTGACCATGCACCGTCTGATTGTTCGAGAGACACGTTAACTGCCAGTTGACCGGTGGGTAGTGAAATTGCTCCCGACCAGTGTCCGCTGGCGTCCGCCATGGCTGTGTTGCCTAAACTGGTCATAAATAGCATCGCCAGACAAAACCCTATAGTGATGGAATTATTCATTGGTACTCCCTGATTAGTCCGTTTCCGGTTGGAAAATATCTTCTATTTGCAAAGAAAATGCCTGTGCTATTCGGAATGCTAGCGGCAAACTGGGGTCGTATTTGCCCGTTTCCACAGCATTTACCGTCTGACGAGACACCTCCAACAGCCTGGCAA
>CAZVYE010000435.1:0-1618 GCA_964630895.1 uncultured Gammaproteobacteria bacterium
GCGCTACAAAGAATGCGTGTTCAGAATGGGCCATTATCCGTCGATTGCACACCTCTGGCAGAGGAGTTAAATATGTGCTTCAAGCCTGCCCAACTTGTCATCCCTTTGCTCCTGTGCATCTCTTGCACGAAAGCAGAAGTGCCTCCTGGCAACGAGTTCAATCAGAACGCCGAATCCAACAAGTCTGTTGTGCGCTATCTTTTTGAGTCGGTATGGAACGAAGCGAGATTGGATGACGTTAACAGCATTTGGGACTCAAATGTGGTGTTTCATTTCCGAGGTCGAAGCAACGAAGTTAGCCCCGAAGCCCTTCAGGCAATGGTGCAGAAGTGGCGGCAAGCTTTCCCGGACTTTCGTTTCTATGTGGAAGACGTGATCGCCGAAGGTGACAGGGTCGCCGCCAGAGTTCGTTTTACTGGTACGCACACCGGGGGTGAATGGTTCAACCTGCCTCCCACAGGGAAGACGTTTGAGGTCACGGAGATGATGTTCTTCAGGCTCCAGGGAGGAAAGGTTGTGGAAGCCTGGGAGGACTATGATGAGTACGGAATGCGCATGCAACTGGGCGCGAACAACTAGGCCCGACAATGCGCAAAGTTGAAGTCGACGTATAGCCAGCGGATCGAGTGGACGCGGCCTTTCGCTTCGTGAGACAACAACCCATGATCAACACATAATGGACAGACTGCTTTTAGGAGCAGCACCTTAAAGGGATTAGTTGATCGAGATTGTGGTCCAGCACAAGTAGTTCTTTACTACCCAATGATGCGCGTCCAGTATGTGATTATCCACCTGTGTTTGATTCCAAAGGCCTGATTGTCATGTCCACGCGAGATATTGTCCAAGTTCTTGACGCCAGCGTCGATTCTATTTTCGCACCGAAACTGAAGTCGCTCGGTTTCGAGCGTCTCGACCAAACCCGGGTATTCCAGCGCAAGAAAGGTGACTTAATTCAGTTGGTTGGTATTTCCGCAGGGGAACACTACGACAAGCCGATATTCACGGTTGATCTAGGTATCTTCCACACATGCCAACTGGACGATCTAGATGAGGAGACTGGTGAAATTCCGACTCCGGCAGATTGCTATAAGAATTATCGGACAAGTCTAAGCGTTTTGCGCAAGACCTTTCTTACGCAACTATTCAAGGCGGTATTGCCTGATAACGATAGCTATTGGCGCTGGCGGCTTACCTCGCCCTCAACCAAACCGTGGAAACTGAGCGCGAATCAGCTAGACACGAATCACTCTGTAAAAGCGGCCTTGGAGTTGTTCGATCAGGCAGGACTAAAGTGGCTCGAGCAGCATTCGGATGAGGAGGCATTAAAGCAAGAGTACATGTCAGAAATGAAGATGCGAGAGCAGCTTACCCAGTCGATGTATCAAACTGACGATGAATCCTAGGTTTGTATTGTGAAATGGATTAATAAGCTGCTATATCGGGACGGTCGCAAACTTGATTGCAATTGGGGGTTGCCTTCGGACTACCGTCCTAGCGAAAAATCGGTTTGGAAGTCGCCCGGCGAAATCGCTGAATTGTGCAGACTGATGACCGATGAGAGTTGGATCTACGTCTATTTTCCGCGGACTGGCAACCGAATTTGCATACACAGAGTTTC
>CAZVYE010000436.1:0-1580 GCA_964630895.1 uncultured Gammaproteobacteria bacterium
AACCATGAACATTCGCTGTGACATTATTGAGCCAGCGACCATGTCCGGGTACGAGCGCGACCCGCGTTCCATCGCCAAGCGTGCAGAAGCCTACCTGAAAGAAACCGGTATCGGCGATGCCGCGTACTTCGGTCCTGAGAATGAATTTTTTGTCTTTGATGATGTGCGCTTTTCAACCGAGCCGCGCGGCGCATTCTATGAAGTTGATTCGGCGGAAGCGTACTGGAATTCGGAGAAGCCCTATGAGGGCGGCAATATGGCGCACAGACCGGGCTTGAAGGGCGGTTATTTTCCTGTACCACCGGTTGATTCATTGCACGATTTGCGTGCAGCAATGTGTCAGTCTGCCGAAGCCATGGGCGTGAAAACAGAAGTGCACCACCACGAGGTTGCAACCGGTGGTCAATGTGAGATCGGTACGATTTTTAATACGCTGGTTAAAAAGGCCGACGAAGTGCAAATCTTCAAATACGCGGTACACAACACGGCCCATATGTTTGGTAAAACGGCCACTTTCATGCCAAAGCCGATTGTTGGCGATAACGGCTCAGGGATGCACGTGCACCAATCTATCTTCAAAGACGGTCAGAATACCTTCTCTGGTGACGGCTACGGTGGCTTGAGTGAAACGGCCTTGTATTACATTGGCGGTATTTTCAAGCATGCGAAAGCCATTAACGCATTCAGCAACGCGTCTACCAACAGTTACAAACGACTGGTTCCAGGCTTTGAGGCACCCGTGCTGTTAGCATACTCGGCTCGCAATCGATCTGCGTCTTGCCGTATTCCGTACGTGACCAATCCAAAAGGTCGTCGTATTGAGATTCGATTCCCAGACTCCACGGCAAATCCGTATCTTGCTTTTACGGCGATGCTGATGGCGGGTCTGGACGGAATTCAAAACAAAATTCACCCAGGTGAAGCGGCCGATGAGGACTTGTACGAGTTGCCGGCAGCCGAACAGGCTAAGATTCCAACCGTTGCTGCGGGTCTGGATTACGCCCTGGCGGCACTGGATGCAGACCGTGAGTTCCTGCTGGCTGGTGGCGTTTTCAGTGACAGTGCCATTGACGGATACCTGGAACTGAAGCAAGCGGAAGTGGATGCGCTACGCATGAACACGCATCCAATCGAATTCCAAATGTCCTACAGCTGCTAATCGCGCAACACATCAAAACGCCCCGATTCCCATCGGGGCGTTTTCAGCCCACAGTTGGGCAAACGCGATCTGTCCAGGGAGGATAGATCATTTGATAAATAATGTGGTCCAAAGTACTAACCCCCAGGATAAGTGCATAAGTGTTTGCACCAAAATGGTGCATGTTTTAATCTAAATCGAGTTTTAGCCTGACGTGATAACGGTACTGTGGATAGCAAACTTCTAATCGAGAGCCTTGAATGTGCTCTGCTTATGATCGATGCAGATGGCATCGTCCAGCGCGTGAATATTGCGGCAGAAACCCTGTTTTGTCAGAGTCGTCGCTATTTGGTCGGCACCGCAATCGACAGTCTTATCCCAGATGACCTCGTTCAGTCGTGCCTGGAAAAGTGCAGCTCACAAAACGCCAAATTTACGTTAC
>CAZVYE010000437.1:0-1576 GCA_964630895.1 uncultured Gammaproteobacteria bacterium
AGCTCATCCGCAGCTGGCAGCCGAGTTCGAGCGCCGTATGAAAGGTGAGCTTCCTGACAACTGGAGCGAATCCTCCGCCACGTACATTACCAAATTGCAGGCCAACCCTGAGTCCGTTGCAACCCGTAAAGCATCGCAAAATGCCCTCAATACGTTCGGCCCGCTACTGCCTGAGTTACTGGGGGGATCAGCAGATTTGGCTGGCTCCAACCTGACGATCTGGAATGGCAGTGAAGGGATCACCGCAGAAGATGCCAAAGGCAACTATATCTATTATGGTGTGCGTGAATTTGGCATGTCAGCAATTATGAACGGCATTACCCTGCATCGCGGCTTTAAAGCCTATGGTGCGACATTCCTGATGTTTATGGAATATGCCCGTAATGCAGTACGCATGGCGGCTCTGATGAAACAGCCTTCCATTTTTGTGTACACTCATGACTCCATTGGTCTGGGCGAAGATGGCCCGACTCACCAGCCAGTCGAGCAACTTGCATCACTGCGGGTCACCCCAAATCTGGACAACTGGCGTCCGTGTGATCAGGTGGAATCTGCGGTTGCCTGGAAAGCTGCGCTGGAAAGAACAGACGGCCCTTCTACGCTGGTATTTACCCGTCAGGGTCTGCCACAGCAACAACGTGATGAAGAGCAAGTGGCGAATATTGCCAGAGGCGGTTACATTTTGCGAGATTGTGAGGCGACACCTGAGCTTATCATAATTGCGACTGGCTCAGAGGTGCAGTTGGCGGTAGAAGCTTTCGAGCAGCTTAGCGCCAGGGGTAAGCAAATCCGCGTAGTCTCTATGCCCAGCACTGACGTGTTTGAACAGCAAACCGAAGCGTACCGTGAAAGTGTGTTACCCGGTGGGGTCACCAAACGCGTCGCTGTGGAAGCCGGTATCCGTGATTACTGGTACAAGTATGTAGGTTTGTCGGGTAAAATTATTGGCATGGACACCTTTGGTGAGTCGGCCCCGGCAGCCGATCTGTTTAAATATTTTAATATAACGACAGACGCTGTTGTCGAGGCTGCAAGCGAATTGCTTAAGTAATATAGCCAAGGCGTCATCGGACGCCTTTTTTCATCTGTTCAAACAATAGGGAAGACATGCTGCGAGTCGCCATTAACGGGTTTGGACGCATAGGCCGGAATGTCCTTAGAGCGATCTATGAAACGGGACGAAATGCCCATATCAAGGTAGTGGCTATTAATGAAGTGGCTGCGCCGGAAGGCATTGCGCATCTGCTTAAATATGACACTGCCCATGGACGCTTTGCCTTTGATACCGCCCTCACTGACCAGACCCTGTCGGTTGCCGGCGATCAGATCCGGCTGTTGCACCAAGCCAGTATTGAAAACCTGCCCTGGGATGACATCGGCGTTGATCTGGTGCTTGAATGTACCGGTATCTACGGTGATCGCCAAAGTGCTGAGCAGCACCTGTCGCAAGGTGCGAAAAAAGTTTTGTTTTCGCAGCCCTGTGCACCTGAAATTGATGCGACCGTGATTTATGGCATCAATGACGATGCGCTGCAGCCTTCCGACAAGATTGTTTCCAACGGCTCATGCACCACTA
>CAZVYE010000438.1:0-1573 GCA_964630895.1 uncultured Gammaproteobacteria bacterium
ATGTTGAAACTTAGATTGATCGCGCTGTTTTCCGTGATTGCGGCAATCAGCGCCTGCACAGACAGTAGCCAACAAGATGATGCCGCACCCTCAGGAGACCAGGCTGCGACAACCGCTAAGCCAGACGTCGTTTCCGACTCAGGAAGCTCAGATAAATCACTGCATCATTCGGCTTCTAAAACAGGCACAGACCCTCACTCTTATGCCAACACCAATCAAGTGGTAGTGGATCATCTGATACTGGACCTGGACGTAGACTTTGATCGCAAAGTGTTGGAGGGCACTGCTACGCTGGAGATCAATCGAGTCGACGAAGACGCAAACCAGATCGTGCTCGACACCCGCGATTTGACCATCAAGTCCGTGCAGGGCCGTCCTTCCAACAAGCCATTGGAATTCGAATTAGCGGCAGCTGATGCCCACATGGGGGCCAAGCTCACTGTTTCTTTGAATCCGGGAACGGAAGCGGTGGAAATTGCTTACCATACCGACCCTGGCGCGTCGGGCCTGCAGTGGCTGACGCCCGAACAAACCGACGGCAAACAACATCCGTTCTTGTTCTCCCAGTCACAAGCCATCCACGCGCGTAGTTGGGTGCCGCTGCAAGACACGCCAGCGGTTCGCTTCACCTATGAGGCAACGATACGGACACCAGAAGCGCTGCGCGCTGTTATGAGCGCATTTAACGATCCGCAGGCTGAAGAGAACGGTGAGTTCACCTTCGAAATGCCCCAGGCGATACCGTCTTATCTGCTGGCAATCGGCGTAGGCGATCTGGATTTTAAAGCCATGAGCGATCGCACCGGCGTGTACGCGGAACCTGCGATTCTGGATGCGGCAGCTGAAGAGTTTGCCGACACCGAAGAAATGATGGTAGTGAGCGAAGAGCTGTTCGGGCCCTACCGCTGGGGACGCTATGACTTACTCATTCTGCCGCCGTCATTCCCATTCGGTGGAATGGAAAACCCAAGACTATCATTCATCACGCCCACGGTTATTGCTGGTGACCGCAGCTTGGTAGCGCTTATCGCTCACGAGTTGGCGCATTCCTGGTCCGGCAATCTGGTCACCAATTCAACCTGGAAAGATTTGTGGTTAAACGAAGGGTTCACTGTCTATCTGGAAAGCATCATCATGGAAGAAGTGTTCGGCGAACGGCGTGCTGCCATGGAGAATTCTCTTGGGTATCAAAGCCTCATGTCCGATCTGGAAGATTTACCTGAGCGAGATCAATGGCTGGTGCTGGATCTGGAAAACCGTGACCCAGACGACGCGTTTTCTCAGGTGCCGTATGAAAAGGGCCGTTTCTTCCTGGAATTCCTGGCAAGTCGCTTTGGCGAAGACAAGTTCAATGCGTACCTGAAAGGGTATTTTGACCGCCATGCTTTCAAGAGCATGAGCACCGAAGACTTCGTCAAAGATTTGCACAAGCACTTGCATGCGGATAATCCCGATGCGATTACTCGAGAAGAGTTGGATGCCTGGCTGTACGGTCCCGGTGTCCCAGACACCATAATTGTTCCAGAATCGGACGCCCTGTCCAAAGTAGATGAGCAAAGTGCAGCGTGGCTCG
>CAZVYE010000439.1:0-1565 GCA_964630895.1 uncultured Gammaproteobacteria bacterium
GTTTTCAGTATGGCGCATTACGACGCCGTTTGAAGGGGAGGCGTCCATCTCATCAGGCACAAAATAGCCGACCACACCTTACACGTCTCATCGCAATTCTCCGATTGCATGATCGCTGACTAGCTTTAACTCCTGTCGACTCCGATTGGCTATTGCGTTTGAAAGGCTGTGTGTCCAGGATTGGAGTTAAGGCTTAATGAACAACGCCCTGCGCGATTGATTATCCGGCAAGGGTGGCGTTATGTTTTCGAGGTGTCATGGACGATAAGAAGCGATTTTACGAACAAGTAAAGCAAGAATTCGCGCCGCTTTTAAGGAAAGAAGGGTTCAATGGCAGCGGTCAAAACTTCAGAAGGATAAACGCAGAGGTTCTGCATACCGTCAACCTGCAAAACAATAAATATGGCGGCAGTTGCTGTGTCAATTTGGGGCTGCACTTTAGCTTTCTTCCCGTTTGCTGGAACAGCGCCAAGATGCCTGACCCAAAGAAGATTAAGGAGCAGGACTCGGAATTTCGTTGGCGGATGGCACCACCCGGCAAAACCGATTATTGGTGGAAGTTCAAAGGCAATGGCTTATTGGGTAATTCCCAAAAAGCTGTTGCGCATTTATGCGATACGTATGCGGCAGTTGGTCGAGCCTATTTCGATAGGTTTAACAGTTTAGAGAGTATCCAGAATGAGCTCTCAATTGAGAAAGTAACCGGTACCGAATTGATCGATGTGGCCGGTGGAGCCATCACCCCAGTGAGAGCCGCCTTAACGATGGCACGCATCCATCGTCATTTGGGTAACACCGAGCTCCAGCATCAATATGCAGAAGCTGGCTTGCAAGTGATTAATCGAGCATCGAGTCTGAAGCACGACCTGGAGCGACTGGCGAATTGAAGCCAGCTGTGACTCTGCAATGCCTACCCACACCAAACACGTGCAATGGTGCCACTTTCGTCCAACAGTAAATTTAAGCGACCGGGACGATAGTCTTCGGTCCAGCCTTCATCATGCTGAATAACGCGCTGTTCCAGATCGGCAGGTAGCGTAACTGCGGCAAGGGATGCACCCACTAATGACTCGTAGTCTCCCTCTTGGCAATAAGGCCCATTCATGTCTTGATCGTCCGCAATATCACCGGAATCAACCGCGCTTTGCTGGCACGCAGTAAGTGACATGCAAAGCAGCAACGCCGTGACCAATGAAAAATAAAATCGTGTCATAACTCTCCAACCGAACTTCTATGAACCAATCCGCTTTCATACACCATATTTTGTCTGCAGTATGTCAGGTGGCTGTGACCAGAGGAGCTCGCTAGATCTTTTGATCAGGCTATTATCTGTACTCTAATTTATGTCCCTTTAGGCACTACTATGATTATTCGCGAATACAACAACGAAACGGATTTCGAGGGTTTGCGAGACTGTGTTATTTCGATACAAGACTTTGAGCGGAGTATCGAACCCCGAGTGCCGCGAGGACAAGATATTGTTGATGATTACCTGCCTGACTTATTCCAGCGCTGTGAGAAATTTGCAGGAAAAATATTAGTTGCAGATGTGGCAGGAATGATAG
>CAZVYE010000440.1:0-1524 GCA_964630895.1 uncultured Gammaproteobacteria bacterium
GCAACATCGTAGGGGCCATGGGGCCCACCGTGGACCAAAGTTATCATGGGAAGATTTGTCGACTGGTCGCCTTTGGGAAGGGTTAGGAGACCAGGGATGGTACTTCCATCTCTAGCTGGTATTTCCACCGCCTGCGTGGACGCCATCAAATTGGGGTCGATTTGAGGAATCGCGCTTAAGAGATAGTCAACCTTCTTAACATCAGCATCGAATATGAAATAATCACCGGGATTGCGCTCGTTGAAAACCCACAATAGCGCCTCATTGCTGGCCTGTGTCCACTCTAGCACTCGCACGTATTGCTCCGGGAATGCCTTTAGCAGGCTAGCGTGGAGCGCACTGGTTGAATTGGATTCGTCAAGATAGTCACAGCTAATCGCTTGATGCATATAACAAACGCCTATTACCGTCCGATTGTCTTTGTCGTAGACGGGAAAGCTAGCGTCCAAACCGTCTCGTGACAGCAGCGTAGATATTTCGCCACTCGCAAAATTAATCGACTGCAAACCCCTGGTGTCTTGCCCAATATTGCCCAGAATCAGTAACGAACCATCGTCATCATTGATATCAACTGGACTGAGCTTGTCTACTAAATCGGTAGTATCCAGAAGCAATGACCAGTCATTCGAAGTGTCATCGCGCCAGTGCAAACGCTGGCGTCCGTCTATATCTTGCCCGTAAGTAACGAAGTACTTCATGGTTTTACTGTGTTGCACTTGAACATTGGCCGCCGGAGTTCGTGTTACCTGGTAGGTGGTACCTCTGTCCACGTTGAGCCGTAAAACATTTGGATTGGAATCACCGCTAATGGTGAAAGGATAAGAAGCGATCAGTACGTGCTTATCATCTTCGGGCAAAGGATCAAGCATGACTCCCGCAGCAAGTTCCGCGCTAGCCTTTCGAATGCGACTCCCGGTCTGCATTTCTCCCGCACTTCTGCCGTAAATGATTTTGCGACTGCTGCCATCCGCATCCATGGCAAACAGCTCACCGTAGTTTGCATAGGCATCGCTGGCAGATTGCCGCGAAAGAATACTGGCAACGACTCGATCGTTATTGGCCCAGTAAACTTGACCAATTTTCTTGTTTAGATCGACACGCAACGAGCCCGTAACCTGCATCTTCTTGCGGTCAATGATAGCCAGTGCATTCTGTCCCTCGTGCGGAGCGAGGGCCGCGAGATAACGGCCATCTGGAGAAATGGCCATATCTTCGTAATCTGGCGCTGATGCGAAATGCTCTATTGGAATGAAATTTTCCGCGTATGCGCATGCGCACAGCAGAGCCCCTGCCACAAGGGTTACTAAGTTTTTCATTGGATTGTTCCCCGTCTCGGCCATCCGGGCCGAATTTGTAAACGATTTTGACACTAGTATAGCGGTGAGCCAAGTGCGCTTCTACCAAGCGCGCGAGCGTGCGACAATGGCGCGCCATCAGATTCGATTTATCCAATGCAGTCTTCCTGGCCATCTCTTAAACCGCAATTACCGACCTGGGGTAATCGCTTTACCTCACGCACGGCGC
>CAZVYE010000441.1:0-1518 GCA_964630895.1 uncultured Gammaproteobacteria bacterium
ACTCTATCCAGAGCAATACAGATGTGTTGTTGCCAATGCAGGTGTCTATGATCTGCCCATGATGTTCGACGAGGGCGATATTCAAAGTGCCTACTGGGGGAAATCTTATTTAGAAATGGCGCTGGGCAGTGATGAGGGGCAATTGGAAAAATTTTCTCCGATCAACCACGTTGGCAAATTAAAGGCAGATATTCTGGTAGTTCACGGCGCCAGAGACGAGCGGGCTCCGATCGAACAGGCCGAAGCATTAATCGATGCTCTAGCGGAATCGAAGGTGCCGTTTGAGCAGCATATCGAAAAGAGTGAAGCGCATGGATTCTTAAACGCTGGAAATCGGGCAGAATACTTTAATCTCGTGTCAAACTTTATTAGTAAACATATTGGCGGGAACCGTGGGGAAAAGGCTCGTTAAGTGATTGCCTGATGTATTTTTGTGCTAGAGTTCGGAGATTTTGATGGTTAGGGCAGCTGGCGTGGTGAGAATTGCTATTAACGGCTACGGCCGCATAGGCCGCTCGGTACTGCGCGCCCTCTACGAATCAGGCGCTCGCGACCAGCTGCAAATAGTCGCCATCAACGAACTTGCCGACTGCACCACCATTGCCCACTTGACCAAGTACGATTCCGTACATGGCCGCTTTTTTGGTGAGGTTGCTACTGAGGCAGAGACGCTGATCGTCAATGGAGATCGCATTGCGGTAACGCATTGTGAGCAACTCGAAGATCTGAATTGGACAGAAGAAAAAGTTGACATAGTGCTGGAATGTACAGGCAGCTTCAGCGAACGCGAGCGCGCCGAATTGCACCTTAAGGCGGGCGCAAAGAAAGTGCTCTTCTCCCAGCCCGCCAACCGCGACGTGGACGCCACTATAGTCTACGGCGTCAATGACAGCGCCCTCACCGGCGAAGAAAAAATTATCTCCGCCGCCTCCTGCACCACTAACTGCAGCGTGCCGGTGATAGCTGCGCTGGACAAGGCTTTCGGCATTGAGGCGGGCGTTATTACCACCATTCACTCGGCGATGAACGATCAGCCAGTGAGCGATGCTTATCACCACACCGATCTTAGAAAAACCCGCTCCGCGGTTACGTCCATCATTCCGGTAGACACTGGCCTGGCCCGGGGTATCGAACGCATACTGCCCGAGCTTGCGGGAAGGTTCGAAGCCCAGGCTATGCGCGTGCCTACCGTCAATGTGTCTGCCATTGATCTCTCCGTTCAGGTGAACAAGTCCGTCACCCAGGCCGAAGTCAATACCCTGCTTAGGTCCGCAGCAGGAACCGAATTTGCCGGCGTCCTGGGCTACACCGAGGAACCCCTCGCCTCCTGCGACTTTAACCACGACGCCCGCTCCGGCATAGTCGATGCCAGCCAAACCCGCGTGGCCGGCGGCAAACTGGTGAAGATACTGATCTGGTTTGATAACGAGTGGGGGTTTGCGAATCGGATGTTGGATGTGGCTCAGCAGCTGGTGAACTAATAGCGTTTATAGCATCGGATATTAAATATCGGTAAGG
>CAZVYE010000442.1:0-1507 GCA_964630895.1 uncultured Gammaproteobacteria bacterium
CCTGCGACCCCTTGGACCCAAACCAAGTGCGCTACCAAACTGCGCCACTCACCGACTTGTTGCTTACCGCAACCGCGAATTTCCTCGCCGTTACGGGGTGCGCATAGTACCCACATCCCCCTACCTCGTCAAACACTTTTTTACGCCAAATGCCTGACCGCTCACAAAGCATGCAACCCAGCTAAATTTTAGTCAGTTTTGAGGTATTTTCGCACCTTACAGGCTGCTGTTATTACTGCGGCTCACTTACTCTGTTATCAAACGCTGGTAGCACCTGCGTATTTTATGAAACAATATGCCCCCATCATTAATTAGCGACAAAGACTGAAAGTACATGACAGCTCACCTTATAGACGGAAAACTGATTGCCCGCCAGGTGCGACAACATGTCGCCTCCTATGTTGACTCACTGAAAGCATCAGGAAAGCGTCCGCCAGGACTGGCCGTTGTGCTGGTTGGCAGTGATGCGGCGTCACAGGTATATGTGGCGAACAAACGTAAAGCCTGTGAAGAAGTGGGGTTCGTTTCCCGCTCATTTGATCTGCCATCCGATACCTCCCAGGAGACACTGTTGTCACTGATTGATGATCTCAATAACGACAATGAGATTGACGGCATTCTGGTCCAGCTGCCATTGCCCGCTGGTCTGAATGCAGAAAAGGTACTCGAACGCATCACGCCGCATAAGGATGTCGATGGCTTTCACCCTTACAATATTGGTCGACTCGCCCAACGCATCCCCGCGCTGCGTCCGTGTACCCCGAAAGGCATCATGACCATGATTGAGTCTACCAAGCGCCCGATTAAAGGCCTTGATGCTGTGATTGTCGGTGCCTCAAACATTGTTGGCCGCCCCATGAACCTTGAACTGTTACTTGCAGGGTGCACCGTTACAACCTGTCACAAGTTCACACAGGATCTTAAAGCCCATGTGGGCCGTGCCGATCTGCTGGTGGTGGCAGTGGGTAAAGACAATTTTATCCCCGGCGACTGGATTAAGCCCGGTGCCATTGTGATTGATGTGGGTATAAATCGCCAGGCAGATGGCTCACTGGTAGGCGATGTAGAGTTTGCTGCCGCCAAAGAGCGCGCCGGCTGGATCACGCCCGTACCGGGTGGTGTCGGCCCGATGACGGTAGCCAGTCTTATCGAAAATACGCTGGAAGCCTACGTAAAGTATCACTCATGAGCACCCAGCAAGAGGTCGTCAATGCCACCCGCCGGTGGCTTGACGAGGTCGTAATACATCACAACTTTTGTCCGTTCGCCCGCTTCGTACGAGACACCAATCGTGTTCGTTATGAGGTTTGTGAAGGTCCGGCTGACGAAGCCTTAATGGCGCTGTCAAATGCATGCGACTACCTGACAAACAATCAGGATACCGCCACCACCCTGCTAATGCTTACCCATTCTGCCTTCGCTGACTTTTATAGCTATCTGGATATTCTGGATACCGCCAATGGACTGCTTGCCAGGCGTGAACTTGAAGGGGTGTACCAATTAGCCA
>CAZVYE010000443.1:0-1505 GCA_964630895.1 uncultured Gammaproteobacteria bacterium
GGTCGCTTGAATCACGTGTATCGTCAGGGCTTAGCCGTGCGTTACGGGCGAATCATGCAGGCCATCGCCGGGATTCACTATAACTTCTCACTGCCCGATAGTTTTTGGCAGGCTTACCAACAAAAGATGCAGGCCCAGTCTCTGGCCTCACCAGTATCCTTACAGGATTTTAAATCAGCCCAGTATTTTTCGCTGATTCGGAACTTCCGCCGATATTCATGGATTCTGCATTATCTGTTTGGCGCGTCACCCGTACTCGATCAAAGTTTTCTAAATGGGCGTAAAACACACCTCCAGCAATTTGGTGAGCGCACCTACGGATTGCCGTACGCAACCTCATTACGCATGAGTGATTTGGGCTACCAAAACACCGCGCAGCAGGATTTGCACGTGTCCTATTCATCACTGCCGGAGTACGTAAAAACCCTGGGCGAAGCGATTCACCAAAAGTATCCACCGTACGAAGAAATTGGCGTTAAGGTTGATGGCGAGTATCGTCAGTTAAACACCAATGTGCTGCAAATCGAGAACGAGTATTACAGCGACATTCGGCCTAAGCGCGTTACCCGTTCCGGTGAAAAGCCCATCGCCGCACTACGCGATCGTGGTGTGGAGTACATCGAAGTCCGTATTCTGGATATTAATCCGTTTACCCGGGTGGGTATCTCAGCCTCGCAGATGCGTTTTATGGATGCATTCCTGCTGTATTGTTTGTTCTCACAGTGTCCTGAAGTCAGTGACAGTTGCTGCCCGGAAATTCGCGACAATCAAACCAAGGTGATTCTGGAAGGGCGAAACCCCGACCTAACGCTGCGTTGGGGCAAGCAGGAAATACCGTTCAAACAGGCGGCGACCGAACTCCTGTCAGCGGTGCAGGAAATTGCCGTAAAGCTGGACCAGGCAAACGGTGCCGACCAACACAGCACAGCAGTCGAAGAGCAACTGGCCAAAGTGGCCAACGTCGCACTAACGCCATCCGGCCAGGTCATGCAACGAATTCAAAATGGCGAAGAGTTCCTGGAGATCGCCCGCGACCAGGCCGACCAGTTTGCCACGCAATTTAGTGAACTCGCATCCAATGCAGAATTCGATCAAGCGTTGCACACAATGGCAGAAACCTCGTTACGCAAACAAGCCGACTTGGAACAAAGCGACACACTGAGCTTTGATGAGTTTTTAGCGGCTTACAATCAGGCGTGAAGTGGCAATGATAGATCTCGGCTTGATGGCGTTGGGATCGGGTTAAGATTTGATTTGGTGATGGCCGTAAGATACTCAAAGCGGACATTTTAATCGGCTTTGCCACGTCTAAGTTTTTATTAACGCACAGCCAATTCAATAGACTATTTAAGGGAGAAACTGATGTCTGGAAGACGCCAGCATTTTATACCTCAATTCTTGCAACGCGGCTTCGCTAGTCGTCAGAAAGGGGGCGCTTCACGGTGCTGGGTTTATATGCCTGACAAAGCCCCATTTGAATGCTCAACTAGAAATATCGGCGTGAG